>CAYFJO010000448.1:0-8638 GCA_964343305.1 uncultured Pirellulaceae bacterium
CGCGTTTGTCGAACAACACCAACGCTCGCACCGCGTGGCCCTTGGGACCGACTTCCCATTTTTCGTCGTGACTGCGCAACATGAGTTGGGAGAGGTATTTGACGGCCGCCAGCAGGCGCGGGTCCAACAACCGGTCTTCGGGCATGGTGAACACGAGCCACTCCAGCAAGTGCCCGGTCGTGCGAAGACGTTCTTGAATGTCAGACGAATTGCCGCGTCCTTCATAGAATTTGGTGCTGAAGCTGCCGTCCGGATTCTGCAGCCGAAACGTGTACTCCACGTAATCTTTCACGTACTTTTGGGCCCGCAACCATTCGCCCGTCACAGGTTCGCCGCGTTTCTCTCGAACCCGCACACTGTAGCTGAAGCCCATCATGCGGTGTGTTCCTCCGCAGGCGGCTCCCACGATCGGTTGGGCCAATTCTTCCTTGATCAAGCGAGGGATATCCCATCGCTCGCCGTCGCTGGTCCGCCATGCCGTGTCGGACTTCAGGTAGTGCGACAGTCCGATCAGTTTGAATGTCAGCTCTGTTTTCGGTTTGCAGGAGGCCATTTCGCTGGCGATCAAATCCGCCACGGTAAAATCACGTCCGCTGACACGAATCGGCGAACTGCTTTTCACACCACATTGGGCCAGCAGCGCGAGGAACTGGCCCGCGTGACCTTGCAGCCCCGGGCCTTCGTTGCCTTGAATGCGTCCGTTCTCCAGCCGCAGCAGCCGCATCCCGCGACAAGCGTTGTTCCAACACAGCCAGCCGATGGCGTTCTTTTTGTGACCACTGGCGTAGATTTCAGTTTCCGCGCCAAACGTGATCATGGCATGCATAATGCCCCACGGGCTGCGCGTCGCGGCGTTTTCATGTTTTTGCCGATAGATGGCCAGACACTTGCGAACGTTGCCTCGCAAGAGGGTCAATTCGCGAGACATTTCCGAGTTGTCGTTCAAGTCAATTTGCAACTTTTGGCGCTGGTCATCGGGTGTGCCAGCCGTGCGTTGTCCGGGAACGGGCGAAACGGAATCCAACTCTTCGATGGGAATCATGCCCTCGCCGATCGGCAACAACCCCGGCGAACCAGAGGGTGTTGCCGCTGCTTTCGATGCATCGGCCGACAACGGCAGGTCGTTGACCAGCCGCCCAATTTCGCTCAGTGCCGATCCGTTTTCGGCCGCCGGCACGCCGCTGAGAATCACCAAGGTCAACAGCACGCTGCCCCACGCGCGGAACGAGATCGCTTTGTAAGTCATGATGCTCCAAGCTCGGAATCGAGGTGGCAACCGTGCGGGTAGGATTAGGGAAGGTCGGTCGCCGCGCGAAACCGCTAAGGCGACGAAACCAACGGAAGGGGTACGGTTGTAGAGATGGTATCGGAAATTCCGCCGCAGGCCGTTGACCTTCGATTAAGGAATTCCATTAGGTTTGAGCGAGTTCGTTCGCTCAAATGACAAACTTTGCCGATTGTGCGGATCATGCCGGTCGTGGCTCATTGAACGACGCTCCAACCAGACTCGTCCCACGAGTGAATCGAAAGATTACCCGAAGCGATGGTCACTTGAATCGCCCCGTCGCGTGCCGTGTACAGCACTTCTGCACCGGTCTCGCGAAAAACTTCGTTCACTTCGTTCATTCCACTGCGATATCCGCTACTGATCACGACCCAATCCGGGCTCGACCACTTGCTGAATTCTGATGGGTCGCTGCCTAGCGAACCGTGATGAGGTGCCATCACAATGTCGCAATCGACTTTCGGGCGAGACAACACGTGGCTCAATCCTGGAGGCTCCAAATCGCCCGGCAACAGAATCCGCCGTCCTTGATAATCCAACTGCAAGACGATGCTGTTGGCGTTGTCCACGTCCTTGCTGGAACTCATCGCGACACCCCGCTTGGGTGGATGCAATGCTTGAATGGACATTGCCTTGTCCACCTTCAGACGCTGGCCAGCGCTCAGCAGCCGGATCGGTGTACCGCTGCGAACGACCGCTTGCCGAAACCTCTCCAGCGATTGTGAAGGATCATCAAACATCACAGGTGATACGTACACGACTCCGACGGAAACACATTCCAACAGTCCGGGCAACGCGTTGTAGTGATCGGCATCGGCGTGCGAAATCACGACGGCATCCAGATGAGTCTTGCCGCGCGACCACAAGTAATTCGCCACCGCACGAGACGCAAGATCAGGATCTCCCAGTCGTCCGGCGTCGTAAAGCAGCGTTTGGCCGTTCGGCAATTCCAACACGACGCTCGTGCCGTGCCCCACTGCAAGGAACGTGCAATTCAGCTCACCCCGCTCGCCGGCAATCCGCGGCTCGTCACCCCCCATCGTCTGCAAGCCAATCGCGATCCAAAGAAGCAATGTTGCCACACACCATCTCAGCGGCGGTCTCCAGCGCGGCGAATAAACCAACGCGGCCAATGCAACATAAGTCGCAACCACCCACCAAATTGCCGGCGCGGGCAAAAACGCGTAGCTACCATAAATTGGCTTCGCGGTTTGAACGCACGATTCGATCAACCACAAACTGACTCCGCAAATCCACCCGAACAGCCATCCCAACGGCGGTAAAAGCCAGCCGAACACGAGCACACCAAATCCACCAAACAAGGCAAACGCGATGGGAATCATCAGCACCGGGTTCAAAAAGATTGCTACCGGCGAAACCAAATGGAAGTGGTACAACACGAGTGGCAAAGCCACCAGCCATATCACGGTACTCGTCAACCACAGTCGTCGAATCCCGCTGCCCACTCGGCGCAAAACTCTCACCGGCCACGGCCGCGAATTCGCGATCAATCGATCCAGTGGATCGTCAATCATCGGGGGCATCAACAACGGTGCACTACACGCCAAGGTTGCCACGGCCAAGAAACTGAGCTGCGTGCCCGTTCGAAATAGCTCCGCGGGATTCATCAGCAACACGACGAGGCCCGCCATTGCCAACGTATTGAACGAAAACGCTTGTCGTCCCGACAGCCGTGCGGCACAAAAGGCCACGATCAGAATCGTGGCCCGAATCACCGGCGGTCTGGAATTGGTCAGCATCGCGTACAGCACAATCGAGATGGCCGTGATCAGGATCGCCCCGTTTCGCGAAGCAATTCCACTCCGCGCGACCATCCAGATCATGTACGCCAGCATCCCAACGTGTAGTCCCGAAATCGCCAGCAAATGAATCGTCCCCGTCAGAAAGAAATCCTCGTTTCGCCGTCGATCGACCTGCTGGCGAGCACCCAACAGAACCGCGGCCGCCAGCCCCGCTTGCTCGTGGTCGACGTTTTTCCAAAGTAACCTGTTGCAATCTGCACGAAATTCGTAGAACCAGCGCCGCACACTGGCCCAGCTACCTCGCAGAACTACTTGAACACAATTTGGGTGCTTCGCTCGCAGACTACAGAGTTCGCCACGGACACGAAGAATCCGTCGCCGATCGACTTCGCCAACATTGCGAGGCGCTTCGGGGCAATTCAAAACGCCGAAGACTCGGACACGATCGCCAACATAGATGTCCAGCAAGTGACCATCAATCGTCAACGAAACGTCTCCCGTCAAGTTGTGCCAAAGCAAGCCGTCTCGGACTTCGTGGACTTGCAACCGCACTTTGGTCGCATCCCCCTGCGGAATCGGATTCATTGGATTGCGAGGCGGAGCGGGTGAGATGGTTGGAGCACTCAACACCGTCGCTTCCAAGCAGACGCGCGTGGGCACGTTACGGGCCAGCATCGCCACATCATTTGGCTCGTAGGAATTCCATCGCGCGTGATGCCAAAGTGCCCCGATGCACGCCGCCGCGGTGAGTAACGCAAAGACGGCAGTGCGTTCCATTTTCCGCCGCCACAGGCAGAACCACGCAATCCAAACGACCACGCCAACAACAAAAACGACTCCAAACGGCAATGAGCAGTAACGATCCAAGATGACGCCGCAACAACCTGCGGCGAAGAGCGACACCAGCGGTTGATGCCGCGCAGCGGGACCAGGGTCGCTCCAAGCGAAATCCATGGATGGAGTCTGCGAAGAGGAAGTTTAGATAACCAAACGCCCTAACCAAGTCTCGCAATCTACCCGATGGATTTGACGATGAAAAGTACTTACGTTGCGCTCAGCTTTGGCTTAACGCCACGAGACTTCAAGATCGTTGCTGATCTCCTCGACTCCATCCACTCGCCGGACAGCCTCTTGGGCCATCTGCTTTTGAAAGAAAGAATTCACCGTGCCCCGCAGCGTGACGCAGCCATCTTCAGTGTCAAATCGTAGTTTGCGACCGACAAGATAAGGACTTGCGACGATAGCCGTTTGCACTCGTTCGCTTAATGGACTGCTCAGTTGGCTCATCGGAGATAACCCTTCATAGGCGGCGACTTCCACGGATGTTTCGCTGGCAACGTGGGACTAATTACGATATCGACCGAGTTCGACGATTCCATCGATCCTGAGGAACAAGAAAAGTAGACTAGCCACAGAGAGATGGCCGATTGCGCCGGTTATGCGAAAGAACAAGCCCGCAAGACCGCCACGCGACGGGCGATACTCGGATGGAGCCACGTTTCTTGATCGTGCCCGAGCCCGTTGGAAGCACGCAGATTTTCCAATACCCCGATGTAAAGATCGATCGCCGACTTCTCGTTGAGTTTCGGCCGAAGGGCTAACTGCCGGACCGCCCACAAATCCGCATCATGCTCCTGCCGCTTGGAGTACCAACCTAAAACGAAGGCAGACAAACCAATTAGCCCGGCCACTCCCAGCCCAACCGCCAACACGTTTCCACTAGCTCGCCAAACCAGCAGCGACACCAGCAACGGAGGCAACGCGACGAGCACCCGCCACCACAAGTGTCCGCGCTTGACATGTCCCGCCTCGTGCAACAAAACGGCTTCGATCTCATCATTGCTGAATTGTTTCAGCAAGCCATCCGAAAGAAACACATAGCGAAACGGCCCAAACACGCCAACCACAACCGCGGTCACCATTCGCTGGTTCGTCTTCCACAACAAGAAGTCACGGCAACGCAGATTCTGTGCATCACTGATCGACTCCAGCCGCCCGCGCAGCCGTCCGCCTGGAAGCCGTTCCGCATCCCACGCACCCTTCAAAAACCAAGGCAAGAACACCAACAACGCACTCACCGTCAACACATGGCCAACACCGCGAATTCCTAAATCAAGGGAGCACAGCCGAATTAGATCTTCGACCACAAACACGGCAAACAGCGGAATCAGCACGATCGCCAAATACATCCGTGCATGGTGCACGACAAAGTCCACTCGTCGTCGCCGCGATGAATTTGCCCGCCCATGCAACTCGCTAAATGCCGCCCAAGATCCCAACAGCGGCAGCACAACCGGCAAATAAATGACCAACTCGTCGATCAAAATGAGCCGATCCAATCCAAGGTTATACCTAACGATCGCCGGCCATTGAAACGAACACAAAATCGCTCCACTCGCCGCGATCCAGACCCATGCATGGAATCGCTTCAGCCGCTCGATCTGGCAAGCACGTGGGTGTTGCCGTCGTAATAACCATAGGGTGCCAAAAATCGCAAATGCGATGACGGTGGCGCAAGTGAGGGCCGTCAACAAGATCCGCAACCAAAGCTCGTCGACCGGCTGTGTTGCCGACGTTTCCACAACAAACACTGCACCCAATAGTGCGGAAATGAAGAAAATCTGCATGGAGAGAAGTATCGTGAACAAGTGCATTCATCAATACGTGCTACTCTAATTGCAAACCCTCGGTGTTTCAAACCAGTGCGCTCGATTTACGCAGAGTGATCGACAATTCGAACTCGCGTGGCGGCGTTGACGTTGTGACGCTACCTGGCGATGACCAAACGCTGGGGATTACTGAATTCGAGCAAGATTCCGTGAACCGAGACTTCGCGAACATGCACCGGGATGATGCCATTGCTGTTACTGACACTCAGTTGATCGCCAGGATGGATGAGGTACGAAGTGTTTCCAATTTCGACCAATGCAATACCACCACGCTGGCCGATCGTTACGCCGCGGACTTGGATCTTGGGGATCGGCGTAGGTTTTGGTGGATCGACCGACGTTGTATTCGCTTGCGGTGCGACGTTTCCTTCGAGTGCCAGCTTGCGCATCGTTTCGGTTGTCGTGAAAGGATCGCGCGGGCTCGTGTCGATCGGTGGATTGGAGCTGAACGGATCGACCGAGTCGGCGGAATCCGTGGCATTCGTCGTCGGCAACCATTGTGACAGACTTTTCAGCGGGGCAAGAATCGCTTTGGCGGCCTTGGAAGGCCACGGTATCTTGTTGTCTTGTGGAACTTCGGCAAAGCTCTTTCCCGCGACCGTGCAAACTAACAGCACGGTGAGTGTCCCGAGGTGTGACTTCGTTTTCATTTCATTTTCCTTTCGTGACTTAAAAAAGGGGACAGGTCCAATTTGTGCAAAGCACCCTTGGGGCCGTTCCGGCAAATGGGACCTGTCCCCTTTTTCAACCTCTTCCACCCGTTGAGATTTGAAAGACTGCGTGAAAGAACGCTTGATAGACGAAGCCTACGACCACGCCGATCGTGATCAGCAAGCCGGGTTCGATCATCGACACGAGCCGTTGCAGTCGGTCTTGTAGCACCATTGCATAGTGGTCGCCCAGTTCGTCGAGCACGAGGCTCAAGTTGCCCGTGCGTTCGCCGACCGCCACGATTTGCAAAAACATCTTTGGCATCACGCGATCGCGGAGACTTTCCGACAACGACCGGCCCGACAACAAATCGTCCGGCGCGCCTTTGACACGTCGAGCGATCGCGTGGTTGCTGAGCACGGCCGCCGAGATCGGCAAACATTGCATCAGCGTGATGCCGCTGCGCAACAGCATCGACAGTGTGCGGCACAGCAGCGTCATGTTGGCGATCATCACGAGGCTGCCGATCACCGGAATGGTCAACATCGCTCGATCGATCGCCAAACGCCCGCGCGGAGTTAAGTAGGTGACGACCACGGCGATGAAACCAGCGAACATCCCGCCCAAGATCAACAGCCCATAGTTGCCGAGAAACGAAGCGACGTCCAGCAGCAATTGCGTGGTCCACGGCAGGGCCGCTTCGCGCCGGGCGAGAAACTCGGCGAATTTCGGCAGAACTTTCATCACCAAAAACGCCGTCACACCGACCGCGGCCAACACGATGACCACGGGATACATCAAGCTCGTCAGTAACTTGCTTTGGGTTTGATTTCGTTGTTCCAAGTATTTGACGATGTGTTCGACCGACGAATCCATTTCGCCGCTGGCCTCGGCCGTTTCGATCAATCGCACGACAAGCGGCGTGAACAAACGAGACTCGTCCTGCATTGCCTGCGACAAACTTGCACCGCGCTCGATCTTCTTGATCATGCGGCCGATGGCGTTGGACAAACAAGCTTTGGCACATTGCTCGCGACAAATGCCCAGCGACTCGGTCAACGACAAACCCGCTCGCAAAGTCAGGCCTAATTGCTGCAAAAACATGATCCGATCTTGATTGCGCACCGGCAACATGCGCGACAGAAAACCACCGCCAGTTTGGGCCGGCAGCTCGGAGAGCGAGCCGGACGCCACCTTGGCTGACAAGCGGTTCTTTGGCTCATGCGAGCGCAACGCCATGGGACCGCCCACGCCCGACTTTTGTTTTTCGATTCTGGAGCCGATTCTCGTCATGACATCTTTTGCCCCACGGATGACAAGGCGGGAGCCGCCTCGTTTGTACTGCGGGTTGGTGTTTTGACTTCGCCCGTCGCTAGCGCGGCGTAGACTTCTTGCCGTAGTTCTTGAACTTGTTGCAACGCTTCGGCATCGGGACCGGCGTCCAGCTTGGCAAAGTCCTCGACGTCCACGTCCAGCACGGTCATCACTTCATCGATTGTGGTGATGCCGTCGAGCACCTTCAGCGCCGCGTCGCCGCGCAGTGTGACCAGTTGCGAACCCGCACGATCGAACAATTCCGCTTCGCTGACGTTTTCATTGATCAACATTCGAATTGATTGGTCGACCCACAATGTTTCGAACAAACCGAGCCGTCCGCGAAATCCAGTTCCCATGCAACGCGCACAGCCCACCGGTTCAAACAACTGTGCACATGGCTGGCCAAGCCAAGCCACTTCGCCCGCGTATGGCTCGCGCGAACGTTTGCAGTTTTCACACAGCCGGCGGACCAATCGCTGGGAAATCACGCCTCGCAATGTCGAGCCGACCATGTACGCCGGACAGCCCATTTCGACCAGCCGCGACACCGCGCCACAGGCCGTGTTGGTGTGAATCGTCGAGAACACAAAGTGACCGGTCATCGAGGCGTGCAGCGCGATTTCGGCCGTTTCTTCGTCGCGAATTTCGCCGATCATCAACACGTCGGGATCGTGCCGCAACAACGATCGCAATGCCTTGGCAAACGTCATCTTGTCGCTGCCGTCGATCGGCACCTGCGACAAACCGGGCACAACATATTCGACCGGATCCTCGACGGTGACAATGTTTCGGTGCAACTCGTTCAACTCTTCGAGCGCGGCATATAACGTCGACGTTTTGCCGCTGCCCGTCGGTCCGGCCATCAGGACGATGCCGTTGGGCTGTTGAATCATGTTGCGAAAACGCTTGAGCGTGGCGTCGGACATGCCGATCTTGCCGAGTTCCAGTTGGGT
>CAYFJO010000449.1:0-8571 GCA_964343305.1 uncultured Pirellulaceae bacterium
ATAATGAAACAGAGAAAAACTACCAGTAAACCTTAGGACTCAACAGATCGCACCCGCCGTGGCAGTACAGCGCTGGGGAATTCGAGGAGACTCTATTGTTTTCCATCGTTTCGGTTCTGGCTCGCGAGTTGGACGAGGATCAGGGGATTTCGAAACAGCGAGTTTACGAGATCACCGAACCGCTCCGCACACCGAAGAATTGAAGCCGGCGGCCATGCTGGCTCGCGCCTCATCGACGCCCTAACTTCTTTCGTCTAACAGATTTACTCTTGACCACGGAAAGTCCACGTTTCGCTCCGAGCGTCACTTACGGGCTCCGTCAGTCCCGCCCAGTCGATCCAACTCCGATCTTTTGTCCGAATCCGTGAGGCGCTTCGGGGAGATTTGCGGAGTTTCCCAGTAGAAGCGATCGCCAGTAGCAAGCAGATACGTTTTCTGGCTGCTTTCCAGATTGCGGTCGTGATTTTTCAGTTTCACATTACTTCAGTAAAGATTGAAAGGAGAATGCCATGAAGACTTACCAATTGGCGCAGCGAAGTTTGGTTTTGGCAATGGCGATTTCAGTTACCTTGGGTGCGACCACATTTGCCGCGAACTATCATCGGGGCAGTGGTTTGACCATTTCTAACCAATTCCTTCCCACAAAGGGTGTTAAGATCAAAAAGGTCGACCGCGGTAGCCACGCGGACGACGCGGATCTCGAACGTGGCGACCTGATCGTCGGTGTGATCAACTCCAACACGGGTTTCTCCGCGCCCATAAAAGATGTAGACACTCTTCTGAGGGTACTCGACGACGTAGCGGCTGATACGATTCATCTTGCCGTCAAGCCCGGTGGAAACGGAGCTCTGGTTGATGTTGAGTTGGCGCTTGCCGGTCGTAATGGCCCGGAACCGGTCCCGGACTTAAACGGCGTGTGGCATTCGACGCTCGGCACGACAACGCTGACCCGCAATAACGATTCGATCAGCGGCATGATTGACTATCCGTTTGCGGGCAGTGCCCAGATCAACGGTACCGTGAATGGAAACACGATCGCCTATACCTGGGTGAGTCAAAACCCGAACGGCGCCGGACAAGGTCAGTTGACGATCGCAGCGGATGGCCGAAGCATCCGAGGCTTGTGGGTCAACGTTTTGGATAACACGGGCGGCGAGTGGATGTTGTGGCGCTAATACTGCATCACGCCCGGTTTGTAACCGAAACCCAGTTTCCTAATGAAACTGGGTTTCTTTTTGCGCGCTGCTTCGCAGAGCAAGTTGCAACTGGTTCGTTCACTCGCACGTTTGGGATAAACACGGCTTGCGCTGTTGGTTTCGACAACGCGAATCGCCACGACATCTTCAACGCTAGTTTGAGGCGCAACAGGACCGGATGTGGAATTAAAGGGTAGTGGTAATGGCGCCGTTGCTAAGCAGCAAGCCAGCCAACGAATGTTTTAGTTGCAAACTAATTTGACAACACTCTTAACACGGAGATGGTACGATGAAAACTCTATCAATTGCCTCGTTAACATTGTTTTTGGGTCTCGCGCTCACGACACCGTCAGTGCAAGCAGCTGGATTCCCCTTTCCACAGGGGAACCGTCGCATTGACGCGAATCCCCAGCTTCCACCAGGTGCCAACATCCCTGTGGGTCGAACGCGTTATGTCGTTACTTATTTTTCGGCCGGGGCGAAACGGTGTTTCAGGAACGAAGCTGACGCGCGCCGATATGAGGTTGCAAGGATACAGTCTGGATATAGAGCCGTCACGCGTCGCATCCAACGCGGCGTATATTGTGTGTACTACTATTTCCCGAAGCGTACTCGGAGCTTCGATAACAAAGCGGACGCTCGACGTTTTCGGCAGATCTTGACGAATCTTGGGTTTTCCGTGACCTCACAGGTTTTCTATGTACCTATTCAGTGAGGCCTAGCGTGCGCAACACGCGATTGGCAAATGTGTCGTTGACAACGACCGATATGAAACTATGACAAACCCGGTTTCAAAATGAAACCGGGTTTGTTTGCGCGCCAGGAAGGCGTCAGCCACCCTGAAGAGATCACCTTTGGAATTCAGCGTCTTTCTCCCTGAAGTTGAGGCGCCGTGCTGCGAGATGTGGAGTTCTATAATAGTTGCATCCAGCGCCAATAAAGACGCACATTCGACTTTGGAAACTCTCACTGAACAAGGAACTTGAACATGAAAAACTTCCTCTACTTAACGTTATTCGCAGTTTTTGTCGTCGCGAACACTTCCTCATTAGCAATGGCAAAACCATGGATCCAATTTCAAACTCGATACCAAGTGCAAGGCAAACGATCCAATACAGGAAACTGGGTAACGCTTGGCACCTTCCGGACCAACGCATCCGCCCGAGACTATCTACACTGGCTTATCTTTCATTCAACGGGTTACATTGATTGGAGAATTCGGCGAATGTTAGTTCCCGTTCCCACCAAAATCAACCCTAACCCTAAGATTGGTTGGCACTCGCCGGCTGTCCCACGACCACCAGCGCGGTATCCCGGATAAATCGAGCTAGGTTCATGCTTAGAGCTGGGAAGGTCAACGCGCGGCCCGAAGTACACAGAAAAGAATCGCGAGATCCTTGTGTGCGATCGACGGTCACGTGATACTGATCGATATTATCCCCGAGACTTGCAGGACCAGTCCGAAAATGAGCGATCCGCTGAGTGAGGACAAGGTCGATGATCCGGCCGGTGGCGATGAAAAGCCGAACATTTCGGGTTTACTTCGCATCGATCAACTCTGCGACCAGTTTGAATTGGCGCTCCGAGGGGGTCAACATCCGAAGTTGGAGTCCTACCTTGCCAATGCGCCGTCGAGCGAAAATGCCACCCTGTTCAATCATCTTATTCGTGTCGAGGTGGAGTACCGTCGTGCCATTGGCGAAACGCCCAAACACGAAGAATACACTCGCCGCTTTCCCGCGTTCTCCACCTTGATCGTGTCGGCACTGCAAGATCGCAACCTGGTGACCGCTCAAGGTTCGGTTCGGGATACCTTGGCAAAGGTCGTACGTTCTGCGGGTGAAATTCCCACACAAATCGGTCGCTTTTAAATCCTCGAACTACTGGGATCTGGCGGGTTCGGCAGCGTTTTTAAGGCCTACGATCCTAAGCTGGACCGAATGGTCGCCGTGAAATTGCCTCACGGTCGTCTTTCCACGGCCCAGGAAGAAGAGCGGTTCGTGCGCGAGGCCCGCAGTGCGGCCCAGCTTCGCCATCCGGGTATCGTGCCTGTCTACGAAACAGGCCATGACGGCTCGCTACCTTACATCGTCAGTGGCTACATCAACGGGCGGACGCTAACCGAACAACTCGAAGACCATGGGCGGTGCGATTTTCGCGACGCCACCAAGCTTGTTGCCTGCGTGGCCGTGGCGCTGGACTACGCACATCAGCACGGCATTATTCACCGCGACGTTAAACCCGGTAACATTTTGATCGATGACGCCGGCGAACCGCAACTAACCGACTTTGGTTTGGCTCGGCGAAAGGAAGTCGACGCGACGCTCACCATGGATGGCCAGATCGTTGGCACACCTGCCTACATGCCGCCGGAGCAAGCCCTGGGCGACCAGGAAAAAGTCGACGCGCAGAGCGACGTTTACAGCTTGGGTGTTGTGTTGTATGAGCTGTTGACCGGAGACCTGCCTAATCCAGGTGACAAGCAATTGGTTTTCCACCGCCTGTTGAATGTGGAACCGCGCCGGCCTCGAAGCTTGGATCGAAGCATCCCGCTTGATCTGGAAACCATCACACTCAAATGTTTGAGCAAGGAGCCCGGCCACCGTTACGCCTCGGCAGGCGAACTGGCCGACGACCTGTTTCGTTGGCTCAAAGGCGATCCGATCCTGGCACGTCCGATCAGCATTGCCGAACGACTGTGGCGTTGGTGCCGACGAAACCCGGCTGCCGCGACCTTAATCCTGTGTTTGGTGGTTTTCCCTGTTGTGATTGCAACGCTTTTATTTGTGGGGAACTTGCAGTTGAGTGCCAGTTTGGATCGCGCGGTCCGAGCGGAGCGTGAGGCAAGTCGAAAGGAAGAAGCGGCGAGAGAGAACGAACAGAAAGCGCTCGCCAACGAACGACAAGCGACGCAAAACCTCTGGCAGGCGTATCTGGCTCAGGCACGCGCGAATCGTCGAACGGGTACGATGGGGCAGCGAGGTGACACTTTGGAAGCCATCCGGAAGGCTGCCGACTTGCACTCGTCGGTGCAAGTGACGGATGACGATGTCTTGGCCCTGCGCAACGAAGCGATTTCCGCGTTGACATTGGTCGACCTTGACGTCCAGTGGCAGAAGAAGGTCGTCCAGCGTTACAGCAACCGTCGCTCAACGGTCGCCTTTGATGCCGGATTGAAACGGTACACAGAAGACGATGGGCAGCAGATTACCGTCCGTAGCACAAAGGACGATCGGGTACTTTTCAAACTTCCCAAATTGGGTGACCCTACGGTCGGCTTTCGCTTCAATGGTAGTGGTCAGCAGCTCGCCATGTATCTGCACAACCGCAAGTGCCAGGTCTGGGATTTGAGTACGCGCGAAGTCATCCTTGAGGACGACCGCCATTCCAGAAAGGCCGTAGATTTCCGTCCGGATGGCCAGAGCGTCGCCATCGGCCAACGGGATGGATCAATTCAGCTTTACGATTTGCCAACCGGCGAGGCGATCAAATCGTTGACTCCCGGACCGCTGCCTGACACGGTCCGATTCTCACCCAATGGCCAACGGTTGGCGGTCAGTAGCACGAGCAGTCTAGTCCGTGTATGGGACGTGAAGTCAAGTCAAATGAAATGGCAGTATCGCACACCAAGTGGAGCCTATCTCCTTGATTGGAGCCCTGACGGAAAACTCGTGGCATGTGCGTGCGCCGACTTTAATATCTATGTGTGGGATGCGGACACAGGCCACCTCGTCCAGGTGCTTCGCGGGCACCAGGCAGAAGTGATGAGGGTTTGTTTCAGCCACAAGGGCGACTTGTTAGCCTCGTATGCATGGGACAACACCAGCCGGTTTTGGGATCCGCGAAGCGGGCATGCACTGCTCAAGACTTCCATTGGGGAAGTGATTCATTTCGCGCCAGGGGACGAGCGAATGGGCTATCGCAACAATGAGGAAGCCGGCATCTTGCACGTGGCAACGGGTCGGGAATGTCGCAACCTCAATGCTCACGATGGTGGCAAGGGACCCTGGTGTGTCGATATCGCTGCCGATGGACAACAAATGATTTCCGCCGGCAGCGACGGGGTCAGGCTATGGAACTTGCAGACCTTACAGGAGATCCCGCTGGCTTCGTCTGGCGGACCATTAGAGGTCGGCTACTGTCGTTCGGTCGCCTTTCGTCCGGACGGTGAAGGGTTTTACACGGCCAGCGATATTGGCATTTATCACTGGCCCATAACGGACAATGATGATGGATCGGTTAAAGCGGGTCCGGGTCGCAGAATCAGCACTCGTCCGAATTTGTTTCGACAGGACATATTCCGCGTTTCAGTAAGCTGTAATTCCAACCGGCTTGCCTTTCTCGGCGGTCGCAAAACAATCCACGTCACCGACGGGAACGGAACGGATTTTGTGATCGAGGCAAAAGGAGAGACACGGTTGGCACACGTTGGTATCAGCCCTGACGGCAATTGGGTCGTCGCCAATTCGGATACGGGGCGGACATTCCACGTATGGGAAGTCACGTCAGGAAAACTCATCGAGGAGTTGTCGCACGGCGATGGCTCTCGTGGCGATGCGAGCTTCAGTCCCGATGGATTGTTGTTGGTCACCGGCGCGGGAAACGAATATCGATTCTGGGACACACGCACGTGGCAACTCGTCCATGCCATCTCGATGGAAAGCCCGGTCAATCGGCAGGTGGCTTTCACACATGACGGGAAAACTGTAGCCATCCCCTACTCTCGCTATCTGATCAAGCTCATTGATCGCGAAACCGGTCACGAACTGGCGACTCTGGAGCCCCAGCGCCCCGATCCGATCCATTGGATGTGCTTCTCGCCAGACAGCGGGAAACTCTCCGTTGCTTGCTCGACCCATCGTATTCAAATCTGGGACCTGCAGCAGATCCGTGAGCAATTGGACGAACTCGGATTGGATTGGGACTGAAGGCAGCAGCGCGGCAACTCCGAGCAGCGCTGCTAGGGTCGCGAATCGCCACCTAAAAAGGGCAGTTCCCACAACGTCGTGACTGACGTTTCAGCGACAAGTTGCAAAACGATCAAGTGGACTGGACGGATGCGCCGAAATCGCAGCAGGTCAAGCCCGCAGCAAGACGCATGAGATGGCGTTAAGGCGGGCGAGTGCAATGTCAACAATTCACTGTGACGACGCGGCCCACATCCAGATTTTCTTGTCGTCGGTAACAGCGATAACATGATCGCAACGGACTGCCAGGCCAAACACGCGACCGGTGTGGCCGCGGAGACCGAGAATCTCATCTCCGGTCTCCGCGTCCCACACCTTGACCGTACCATCGGCGCCACCGGTTACGACGCGGTGGCGATCGTCGCAAAACGCCAGGCCCGTGATCCTTCCGTGCGTTGCCGCAATCGTTTGCAACTCCTGCCCGTCATTTGCATCCCAAAGAAATACCGTTCCATCACGGTCCGCGGCGGCGATCCACTGACCGTCGTGACTGACCGCGACATGCAAAATCGCAACCTCTTTACCACCAACCCGGTGAACGAGCCGTCCAGTTGCACATTGCTGCACCATAACCCAGCCTGCCAGATTGCCGCTCACCAACCATTTACCGTCAGGACTGAATCCCAGTCCGGTCACGACGGTTGGCGACTTAGTTTTCTTCCGCTGGAGATCGCTCAACACAAATTGCAGCTTGCCAGTCGATGCATCCCAGAGTTTCACGGTACCCGACTTATCGGCCGAGACGATGTGCTGACCAGTTGGACTAAATGCGATCGTCTTGGCCCTTGTGTCGTGTGCATTAAGGCTGATCGAGACATTGCCGGTCGTGCTGTCCCAAACCTTCATTACACCGTCGTGACTGATCGAAGCAACTTGTCGATCAGGTCCGAATGCCAGGCCCAGGACAAACGTAAAGTGTTCGTCGAAAGTCAGAACTTTTTCGTGCGTGATTGTGTTCCACACTGTCACGGGCCTTTGACCGGCAGCGACGAGCGTGCCGTCGAAACTCAAGGCCACGGCGGGTTTGATTCTCTCTGGAAGCCCGTCATAACCGCCAAGATTCACGGCCTGTCGTCCCGCAAGCGGATCCCAAATCCGAACCGACCGGTCGTCACCGCAGGAGAAAACCTGCCGCCCATCCGGACCAAACTCGACATCCGTAACATAGGACCTATGTCCTCGGAACGTATCGATTTTCAAACCGGTGCCCGTATCCCAGAGCTTCACGATTCCGTCATAGCCCACGGAGACGATTTTCTGAGCGTCGGTGTCAAAATCAACGCTTGTGACCGAACGATCGTGCGCCTGCTTGATTATACGGATACGTTCGCCGGTCTCTGCGTCCCAAAGGCAAATGTTTTGATCAACACCGCACGAAACGATCCGCCGGCCATCCCTGCTAAAACGGACACAGAGTATGGGCCCCTCGTGCCCTGTCAATCGCAACACTTCAGTACCTGATTGACCGTCCCAGACCACGGTTCGATCATCCCCCGCTGCGGCGATGCGCTGACCGTCGGGAGACATGGCCACGCTGCCGACAGGTCCAGAGCCCGGGCGCAGCGCCAACCGCTCGACGCCAGTTTGTGCGTTCCAAAGTCTCACTGTCTTGTCATAAGATGCCGACACGATTGTCTGACCGTCCGGACTGACGGCTAAATCCTTGACCTGGCCAGTGTGTCCTCGCAGTACGGCGAGCTCTTTGCCCGTGTCAGCATCCCAAATACGGATGGTCGGGTCGCCAAAGTTGCGTGGCCCACGCAAAAAGTGCTGTTCGCCCGCGCTGACGACCGATTGGCCATCGGGTGAGAATGTGACGGCCGAAACCGGGCCCAAGTGCCCTTTGAAAGTTTGCAGTAACTCGCCATTCTCGGTGTCCGCGATCCTCACGCCATCCGTGCCAGCCGACGCGACCCGCTTGCCATCCGGGCTGACGGACAACGACCACACCTGATTGGTGTGGTGACGCAGGACGAGTGGCTCGACATTGCAGATTCGTTTCAAATAATACCATTCCCAACCACGCAACTCACTTGGGCAATCGTACAGACGCGCGCTGGCTCGCGCGTAATCACCGGATTGCCATTCCCGGTCCATCAGGGCAATCTGACTGACGTAGAGGTTCTTAAGTGCATTGGCTTTTTCCGTTTGTGCGGTCGCCAGCGCCTGGTCGACTTGAGCACGTGCCCGCCGTTCTCCCTCGGTCGCTTCTTCGGCGGTTTTCTGGGCACGCCGAGCTTTGCCCAGAGCAGTTGAAGTTTCGTGCTGAGCACGCTGCGCCTGACCGAGAGCACGTGAAGTATTCACGTAACCCACAGTTGCCACGATCGCTACACTGACCAGCAAGATCGCCACCAAGGTTACCAGGCCGGCAACCGCAGGATTTCGGCGACACCAGCGCCAACAGC
>CAYFJO010000450.1:0-8525 GCA_964343305.1 uncultured Pirellulaceae bacterium
CGTTCGAGCAACACTTGCACGCATGGATCGTCCACACGATAGAAAATGTTGTTGCCGTCGCGCCGAGTCGCGAGGATGCTGCGATCGACCAAACGCTGGAGTTGGTTCGACACAGCTTGCGGTTTCATTCCGACCGCCTCGGCCAACGCCGTTACGCGCAGCTCGCCTTCGCGCACCAGCGCATGAAGAAGTCGCAGACGCGTGTCGTTGGCGAAGACTTTGAACAAGCGCATTAGTTGTTCGGCTTGTTGCTGGTTGAGGAGCGGTTGATCCTCGACGGGACCGACTTGCGGTATTTCCGCGACAGTGAGAGCAGAGTGTTGATTTGTCATATCAATTACAGTATATTGTGTAATAGTGTGTGTCAAGGACTTGCCTCGTTTGTTTCGCAAGACCTCGATTGAGGTGCGATCACGCGTATCGCGCTGTGCAACTATTGGTCGTGGAAACCGGCGTTTAAACCATGGAATGATTTGGCGCAGGATCTGAAGACATCCAATTGGGAACTGGCGGCGGCATAGAAGTTAACGTTGCCAGCAGTTCTCATTAGTGGGCTTGAAGGTCAACCGTGTATGAGCGCTATGATTGGCTCAACTCGTGAACAGCGTCGACCAGCGCGATCGCATTGTCGACGGGCGTTTGCTGAAGGACGCCGTGGCCCAGGTTGAAAATGTGGCCGGGCCGGTTGGCGGCTTGAGTTAGGACTTCTTTCGCACGTGAACGGATTTCATCGCGGTTCGCTAGTAGGACCAACGGTTCGAGGTTCCCTTGCACGGCCTTGTCGTGGCCGATGGTTGACCAGGCTTCGTCCAGGCGGATTCTCCAGTCGACGCCGACTACGGCGCTGCCGCCTTCGGCGTACAGCGGCAGCAAGGCTGGATTGCCTGTGCCGAAATTGATGACCGGGACGCCGGGGATGATGCCGGCGATGATCTCTTGCATGTAGGGCAACACATAGCGGCGATAGTCGTCGGGGCCGAGGCAGCCCACCCACGAGTCGAACAGTTGCACACACTGGGCACCGGCGGTGATTTGGGCGTTCAGGTAGATTGTGATCGCGCGGACGAAGCGTTCCATCAACGATCGCCAGGCTCCTTCGTCGCGGAACATCAGCGTTTTTGTGTGCAGATAATTGCGACTCGCGCCGCCTTCGATGACGTAGCTTGCCAGCGTGAACGGCGCGCCGGAGAAACCGATGAGCGGCATGTCGGCGGGCAGATCGTTGCGGGTTTGGCGAACGGTTTCGATGACGAAGTGTAGCGAGTCAACGCTTTCCAGTTCCAACACGCGATCGACGTCCGTGCCTTCTCGCACGGGGTTGTGGATGACAGGGCCTTCGCCTTTGGCGAATTCGAGGTCGAGGCCCATTGGTTCGAGGATTGGGAGCAAGTCAGAGAAAATGATCGCCGCGTCGACGCCAAGTTTGTTGACGGCCGTGCACATGACTTCGCTACACAGCGCCGGATTCTTGCACAATTCCAGGAAGGTTGTCTTTGCGCGGACCTCGCGATACTCGGCCATGTAACGGCCGGCCTGTCGCATCAACCAGACGGGTGTCACGTCGGTTGGTTCGAGGCGGCAGGCTTTCATGAACCGGCTGTTGTACCAGGGGGCGTCTTGGTCCATGACGTCGGACGCGGGGCCGGACAACATGACGTTGACTCGCTTCTTTCGTTTCAAAAGCTGCTCGCTTCGGTCCGCCGCGGCGGCGACGAGTTGGCCCATTTTGGGATGTTCGGGTTCCAGGTCGACAGGCAACTGCTGGTCGCGCAGCATTTCGCTTGTTGTGGGTCCGACGGAGGCGACGACGGTTTCTCGAAGCGCTTCTCGCACTGTGTCGACGATGCCCAACCGCTCGGCCATGCCCAAGACGTTGGTCACCTGGTTGGCGGACGTGAACATCACCACGTCGATGTCGCCGTCGGCCAAACGACGCACGTTCGCATCCAGTGGTCCCGAGTCGTCGGGCAGATCCCATCGATAGACGGGGACACTCATTACGCGTGCCCCACGTGCTTCGAGTCCGGCGACGAGGCTTGGATTGGATTTGCCGTATTCCTGGACGGCGATGGTTTGGTTGGCGATCGACATTTGGGCGTCGATTGTTGTGAGGATGTCGCGCCAGGTGTTTGGCTCAGGAACCTGGATCGTCGGTGCCAGACCGGCCTTTTTCATCGCCGCCACGGCCTTCGGTCCGCGGGCAATCGTCGTGATGTCCGAGAGGGCGTCAAGATAACGATCGCGTTCGACGTGCCGCTCGACGGCCGCCAGCAAATGCCGGAATCCAACGCCTGTTAAAAAGATGACGGTGTCAACCTCGGCGGTGATCAGCCGATGAGCGAAATCGATGGCCGGCGTGTTTTCTTCGAGAGCGACTTCGCGCATCGATGGGCTGACGAACGGCCGGCCGCCAAAACGCTCGATCATCCTCGTGATTTCTTCGGCGTTGCGGCTTTCGAAGGCAGCGACAGACAGACCATTGAAACTGGGGGGATTGCTCATAAGCTCAATGCTACTTGAGCGTGCGAATTCCAGAAAGTGGCAACTTCCGAAGTCTTCTTCGACTTCGGAAGTTTGCACCTGAATCGAGACTTCCAAAGTTGAAGAAAACTTTGGAAATTGGGTTTTCATCGGTTCTACGCGCGGCTGGTGCTGCCTGCTAGGATGGAGGCCAATGAATCCTAGATCTTGAAGGTGAATTGATGTCAACAACAACCGCGGATTTCGAACAGTTGCAAGAAGAACTTAATGTCGACGGCGTGTCGGCAGCGCTCTCGACCTTGGTCAATCGGCTTCGTGAACAGAAGAAGTATCATGAGCTGTTCGAGGCATTGAAGATGCAGCTTCGTCACGACATTGGATTGCCGGTCATGTATAGCGATGCGGGCGATGACCTGGCGCCGCCGCAGCGGGAGAAGTTGGAAGATGGTCTGATCGAAGCATGTCGCGAAGTCGGTTTGCTATTGCTCAAGGATGGCAAGATTCGCGAAGGTTGGATGTATCTGCGACCCGTGGGCGACAAGCAAGAAGCGGCGAATATCCTCGCCGAGATTGAACCCAACGACGACAACATCGATGAAATCGTCGAAGTTGCCTTGCAGGAAGGTGTCAATACAAGAGTCGGTTATCAATTGGTGCTCGATCACTTTGGCACGTGCAACGCGATCACCACGTTCGAATCGCAGATTGCCGGCCGCGGCAAGGAAGAGCAACGAGACGCGGTAGAGTTGTTGGTTCGCCACGTTCATGAAGAATTGACCGCGGCCGTCATCGCCGACATCGCACAACAAGAGGGCAACGAGTCGCCTGAGAAGACTTTGAAGGAACTGGTCGCTGATCGCGAGTGGATGTTCAACGAGAACTCTTACCACATCGACACCACGCATCTGGCTTCGACCGTGCGGTTTGCCAAGATTCTGGAGGACGAAGCGTGTTTGCGACTGGCGCTCGATTTGACCGAGTATGGCCACCGTTTGAGCGGCCAGTTTCAGTATCAAGGCGACGAGCCGTTCGCGGATATTTATCCAAGCCACGCGTTGTATTTGAGTGCGCTGATTGGCGAGCAAGTCGATGAAGCGATCGCCTATTTCCGGGAAAAGGCCGAAACAGTTGATATCAATGAGATTGGCACCATTGCCATTGAAACTTACATCGAATTGTTGGCACGACTAGGCCGGTATGACGACGCGATTGTCGCGACGATTGAGATGATTCCACCGGGGACACAGACCTATGGGCAAGCGCCGTCGCTGTTTGAATTGTCCCAAAGTGCGGGGAGTTACGAGCGGTTTATCGAGCAGTGCAAAGAACACGACGACTTGTTGGGGTTCGCGACGGGCATCGTACAGCAGAAACTTGCGTAGGTCAGGCATGGCCTGACCTACGCATCCTAGCGTTGGCGGTCGAAGTCGGCGCGGTCGCCAACTTTGACTTTGATTGTCATCGTCTGGCGGTTGCGGTAGATCATCACGGTCACTTCTTTGTTGACGGGCGTCAAACTTACGCGATTGACGAGGTCGCCGTCGTCTTCAATAACGAAGCCATTGAAGCGCAGGATGACATCGCCCGTCTTCAAATTCGATGCTTGTGCGGGCGAATTGGGTGTGATCCCGGAAATCTTGGCACCCTGGACGCTGGGCAAGCCAATACTCGCGGCATCCTCGGGGCCGAAATCCGCGTCCAAATGAACGCCAAGAAACGCGCGAACGACTCGTCCATTTGTGATCAGTTGTTTGGCAATGGCAATCGACATGTTGATCGGAATCGTAAAACCGATGCCTTCGTTGCCGCCCGAACTACTGGCGATGGCCGTGTTGATGCCGACCAGTTCGCCGCGCAAGTTGATCAATGGACCGCCACTGTTTCCGGGATTGATGGCCGCGTCGGTTTGCAGAAAATCCTGATAGCGAACGCCGTCGTCGCCAAGTTCCAAATCGCGCCGGCCTTTGGCGCTGACGATTCCGTACGTAATGGAGTGACTCAATCCAAACGGACTGCCGACAGCCAGCACAAATTCGCCGATTTCCAGTTTGTCGCTGTCGCCGATCTTCGCCGGCACGACATCCTTCACCGCGATGGCCATAATCGCGACGTCGGTGCCCGGATCCGTCATCACCTTGGCGGGATGCACCAGGCGGCCATCGGCGAGTTGAATATTGATTTTGTTCAATGCGGTTCGTTTGACCACGTGGCGATTGGTGAGCACGTAGAATTTTTCTTGGAACTCGATGATCACACCTGAGCCGGCTTCTTCGACTTCTCGCCGCCGGCTGAAATTGTCAACTTCCTGCCGCCGGGCTTCGATATGGACGACGGTTGGTTTGACGACCCGGGCGACCTTTTTAAGCAAGCCGAAATAGCGATCTAACGCGTCTGCTTCACGGGCCAATTCTTCGTACAACTGCTGGCGGCTGGCGGTGGGATCGGCAGCGGTCTCCTGAGAAACAGCGTTTCCAACGGCGAGAAAGGATAAAACGCACGCGAGTGCCGTAGCCACACAGTTCGAAGTGCGGTGCGAGATGTGACGAACCATCTTGGTACTCCTAAGTCGGGATTCGGCAAGCGTTGGGCTAGACAGTGGTGTCGCTAAAGTTTACCAGAAAAAAAAGCACCCGCGAAATCCGACATTGTCGGCACGCGGGTGCATTTTGCGTTCTTCGTATCGGTGGCATCTTGCCGCCAAACGGTGGTACGATGCCACCGACGCCCAGCGTTGTTACGAAACATCCAGTTCGATGTCCGACAGCTTGATGTCTGTGTCCATTGTATTGGTGTCGATCAATTTCGACCAATCCGCCGCGTTGCTGCCAACTTCGCCGTTCTTTTCCGCTTCCCGCTGGCAGCCGATGCACAGCGTTGCGTAAGGCAAAGCCTGCAAGCGTGCCAACGGGATGTTAACCTCACAAGCTTCGCAAAGACCGTATTCGCCGTTGCGCATTCGCTCCAAAGCGTTTTCGATGTAGGCCAATTCACGGCTTTCGACTTCGGCCAATTGCGAACTGATTTCGTCCTGGGCCGAATCCAGCGCTACGTCGACCACGTCGCCGCCGGACTGCTCACGAAGCTCTTTCAGCAGACTCAAGTCGCCCGCCAGCGCCTTGCGAAGGGCATCGCGTCGTCGGACGAGAATCTCTTTCAAGTTTTTGATGGAATCTTTTCGTGCCATGTTTATGCGCCTCATTCAAACGTGTTTTGTGTTCAAAAAAGGGGTCAAACACCCCTTTTGTGCGAAGCACCCTTCGGGCCGTACCGGCAAAAGGTACTAGACCCCTTTTTTGAAACGGTTTTTTCGTGCGGTTCAGAAAACCTTGGTCCTGTTTGTACCGACGTCAAATAAAAGACGTCGAAATTCGCCCTTTGTTCGCGAGTTGGTCCGTGACGGCGGCGTCATTTTCCAACGCCTCGTCGAACGACAAGGGTGAAGCACAGAGAATAGTACGCAGGTGGGCGATACCCTTTTACGATTTCTGCCGTTACCTACCGCCCAAAAGAACTGCTCGCAGAACCACCTCTAACCTGCTGGTACGAGGCATCTTACGTACAATCCCCCCTTGTGCTTCACGGAAATCTCCGTCCCTGGATTTTCCGCTAGCGACACTTCCATTTGCTGAGAATGACAACTGTGGATCTTCGAAAAGTCCATTGATCGTTAAACCCCACGTCATTAGCAGCATACGGATAATCGGCAAAATTTGCCCGAACATACAGCCGTTCTTTGACAAACTCGCAAGTTTTGCCGACTCCAGTTGGTTAGCTACGTTTTGCCCCCCCGCGATTCATAAGGTACATCCCTTTTGGAGCTTCAGACTTACGCACTTCAAAGGGACTTCAACCAATCGTTCAACGAGGAAGTCATGACGGAAACTGCAATCTGCCCATCGAATCGATCACGAACCGGTTTGTTAGGTGGCGCGACGAGTGACTTGACGCTGCGAATTTGTGGAACGCAATATGATGGCCAGGTGATTCGCATCGCCGGCACCAAATGTTCTATCGGAGCGGGCACGGGATGCACGCTGAGGCTGCGGGCGAAAGGTGTCGATCCGTTGCATTGCGTCATCCTGCGCGGTCAATCGAAAACGATCGTTCGACAATGGTCGCCAAACACCCGCTTGAATGGTCGCACGTTTTCTGATGAACAGCTTCGCGTCGGCGACCGGCTTGCCATCGGACCGATCGAGCTGGAAGTTCTCGAAGACACGCCACGGCCGGCAGCGATCGAGTCGGGCGACACACGCGGCGACCGACAGAACGACGAGCGATTGCGCGAAGCGCGTCGCCTCAATCGCCGGCGTGTGCGGGATCTAGCCGGCGAACTGCGATCCGCTCGGCAGCGCGTTGAAGAGTTGCAGGATACTGTCCAGCAGCAGGGCAGCGAGCATCAACAATTGGAATCGCGTTTGGACGAGTTGGAGTCGCTGCTGGCCCAAGCAGATGAAGAGCGTGGCCAGTTACGAGACCAGCTTTCCACCGCGGACCAACAACTCGACCAGACGCAACAATACGAGCAACTGCCCGTCGATGCCACGCTGGCTTACCAAACGGATCGCGAGCAGTGGCGGGAGGAGCGCGATCGCTTGTTGGAAGACATCCAGCAGTACCAGCAGCAGCTTGATGAACAGGCGTCTTCGATCGCGGACGCTATCAATCCGTCGCAGACGATTTGCCTGAACGATGTTCAAGCAGACGATCGCCAGCCGCAGTGGTCCGACGAATTGCTCGAAGCCAAACAGGCGTACGAGCGTGACCGTGAACAATGGGACCAAGAGCGTGAAGAATTAGAAAGCAAGGTGCGTGAGTACGAGAATTCGGCGCAAACACACGAAGACATTGCCCAGACCACCAGACAACAGGCCGAGGACGACCGTCGTCGCTGGGAAGAAAAAGTCGAGCACCTAAATCAACAACTCACCGCGCTCGCCGAACCAGCGACCAGCGAAGATTCTGCACGCATCCACCAGCTCGAATCGGATTTGGCGAATGTCCGTGACGAAGCGGATCAACTTCGCAACAAACTGAGTGAAGTTGAACGAGCCAACGAGCAGCGTCAAACACGAAGTTTCAGCCAACAGACGGAGATGCGCCGGGCCGAGGCAGTGCTGGACGAACGCGCCACGCAAATCGACAACGCCAACAGCAAGCTTCACCAAGAGCGCGAGGAATTCGCGGAACAGCAGCGCCGATTTGAAGAGCAAAAGCTGAAGTCGGAAGAAGAGTTCAGTGCCCGCGTTGAGCAACTCGACCGCGAGCTTGAGGAGACACGGGCAAAGCTGGCCACGCGGGAAGGCGAATTGATCGAAAAGGTCGCGGCGTTGGAAGATCGCGCTCACGAATTAGATGAGGCCGCCGGACGGCTCCAGTCCGACCGTGACGCCTTTGATCAGCAACGCGAGCAAATCGAATCGCAATTGTCCGACGCGGCGGAAGAACTGGTTCGCCAGGGAAGCGCCATAGAGAACCAGCGCAATACAAGCACAATCCAATGGTCACCTGACGCTACGGCGGTGCACGACGAGGTCACCGGTTCACTCGCACAACAAGTGCCGATAACAGCACCATCCGATGTCGAACCCTTCGCCGTTGACGACCACCAACCAGTCGAACAGAAAGACGAGGTTTTGTTTGAACCGACGTCGGACGAATCGCCGCTGAGCACCGCGGATGTCCTTGCCAATATGGCACACGTAGCAGAAGAGCCGCCACAGGATGCTGAATTCTTTCCGGCTCAGATGTCCCCGCCGACGCCAACTCCAGCCGACGATTCGCTTCGTCACTCGCCCGAGATGCCGGTGGCGGATGCACCCAAACCCGCGGACTCGGAAGACGACTCTATCGAAGAGTACATGGCGCGTCTTTTGCAAAGAGTGCGAGCTGATGAGGCGACTCCTTCCACTAGTTTCACGCCGGCACCTGCACCGCAAATCCAACAACCAGCGCAACCAATCGAGCGGTCGCCCGAGCCAGAAGAAACGCCCAAGAGTGCGGACCCATCCGACTTCGTCCCGCGCCGTGCCGCTCCCGAAAAC
>CAYFJO010000451.1:0-8491 GCA_964343305.1 uncultured Pirellulaceae bacterium
CGAGGAGCGTGAAACTACGCCATGACCCAAACGACTCTTCGCCGAACAACAGAGCTCGCGAAGCCAAGGTGATCGAAGCGCACGCGAATCCGCCGGCGGTCCCAAATTCAATGTTGATGGCACATTGTATCTACATTGGGGATGAATTGCCAATACTGCCACCGATTTGCCACCAGCAAAAGGGGGAACAGCAGCCATCAATACAATTCGCTTGCGCGCTCATGACACGCCCGCATTGGTCATCTCGGTGAATCGCGTTCGCGACTCAGCACGTTTTGTCCTGAGCGCGCAAGCGGCCCGATGCTTCTGCACCCAGACAGTTCGACCTGCGAAGATTTGCGGCGGCCAAAGTGGGACCGCTCAACCGCAATCTCGTGTCATCAATCGGATGACATCTCTAGGAAGAATTGGCCTCGCGGTGGAGTTCGCCGATTGGCTGTCAGCGAGAATGTGTACATGCAACTGTGTATCTTTCCGTCATGCTTTCCAGTTGTGTCGCGAGCAGTCTTGCTGCCAAGGCCTTCGTCGAAGTGGTACAGGGCTAGGGTGTGGTCGCGGACTCAAATCGCTCGTTTGACTGGGGCGGGTTTGCTTTCGAGTGACGAGCGATGTTGGAAATACGGATTTCGTCGATCGTGCCATTCCAAAACATGTGTTTTTCGCCATCTTGTCCAGGACTGGCACGGAGTATCTCGAGTCAGCTTCTGCTCAAGCAATTCGCTGCGATTGGCATGCAACGTGCAAATTCGATGACTTATTGATAATGTTGGCCGACGACACCGTCACAGCGGCCAACGACACCTCAGCTAAACTCACATCTGAGGCAAAACAAGACGGACGTCGTGCACATTCGCACGGCTCCTTCTCAACATTTTGTTTTTGTACAAGCACAATGTTAATTAATTGTTCCGACAAAAGTCTCGCTTTAGTGTCATCGCCCCACACGGGCGGTATTCTTTTTGCTGTGAAGGCATCAATCTTGAGTACGATCGGGCGTCGAACTGTCTTCGCGATTTATTGTTGAGGAGAAAAATTGCCATGCAATCTATCACGAGAATTCTGTTAGGTTTGTTCATGTTCGTCGAGAGTGCTGCCTACGCCCAGCCGTTTGACGAAGTCGCAGAAAGCCTTGGGCTCGTTCCTGATCGCAACGCGTTGCCAGTTTGGACAAATGCCCCAGACAATGCGAAGCGTGAGCTAGGCAACTTTGTCCGGTCGTCCAATCAAGCGGTCATGATCATTGGAAATCCGCGTGCCGGCCACGGAACCGGTTTTGTCATTTCCAAGGCAAGTCGACTCGTTGCCACCAATGCGCACGTCGCTGACATCGCACACCACAGCGGAAAAATCGTAGCAATAACGAACGGCACCGCGCAAGTCTACGCCGTCGAAAAAGCGTGGTATCACCCTGGCGTCAAACGAAAACTGCTCGGCGAACGCTCGCTCGTGATTCGATCAACCGACCCACGTGATGGTCCCGTTGACCCAACGTCACCCGATCTAGCCGTTTTGCAACTCGGTGCCGCTGGCCCGGATCTACCGAAGGAAGTGCAATTTGCAGGGCAACGAGATTTGGACGCGTTGTTCGGGCAACCGGTCGGCTTGATGGGTTATCCTGGACATGACAATCGAACGTGGCCAGCGATCGGCAGCGAAGCGGCCGCCACCTATCACGACGGCGTCGTGAGTCGTTTGACCGATTTCAATCTCAATGGCGGTGCCTCACGCGGGACGAAGCAATTTGTTCAATACACGATGTCGACCTGGGGTGGCTTCAGCGGTTCGCCGGTCTTTTTACCTAGCGGTCGCATCGTCGCAATTCACAACATGGCTCGATACCATCAAGGTACTGCTGGAAACGTCAAATCGATCGCTCATGGCGTTCGCGTCGATTGCCTTTTCGAACTATTGTATCACCACCGGCTGGACGACAAAGTCGCAATTCCTGTTAATCGTTCGTCGCTCGATATCGCTCGCTGGCTCGAGCCCGATGAGGCGGGCGATCGGTATCGCAGTGCGATTACACTCGCCGCCGAAGCGAATCGACTAGTCTTTGACCGCAAGTACAAAGACGCAGTAGATAAGGCGAGAGAAGCAACCAATCTGGCACCCTACTATCCACTTCCGTATCTCATTAAATCCAACGGCTACTTGATGTACGCGTTCGACAATCATCGTCGCATTGCGAAGTCTTTGTCGATGAAGCAACTCAGTTACGCTCGTCGCGACGCACTCAAGTACATCCAAATGGCACCAGCCGATCCGGTCGGAGTTCTTCACATGGCGACCGTGATGAATAACACGACCTATTTGACCAAGGACAAGGACGAAATGCGCAAAGTGTTGGCCATCGCAAATCGATTGTTGGCCAGTGAAAACCTGAACAATTCCTTTCGAGCTCGGGTTCACAGCGCGCGCGCGGTCGCATACAGCAATCTCCGCCAAGACAAATCGGCATTGGCCGAACACAACGAGGCACTCCGTCTCGACCCAAATAATCCCGATCTCTGGGAAACACGCGCCGATTATTGGCGAAACGCCGGCCGCACTTCGTTGTATCAATCGGACATGAAACGAGTCCGCGAGTTACGTAACAGGATCCGACAGGGCCAGTAAGCCTGGTTAACTCGAACACAAGTCCTCAGGGAGATACGAACATGTTTGCCGTCTACTTTGGCCGTACAGGTGCCAGCTCGTTTCGTACCGTTTCGGGCCTGCTGACCGCCGCAGCCGTCTGTGGGGGAGTGCTGCTGTTGGTCATTTGTGGCAAAGGCCGTGAGCCGGACATTTCGGCGTTAGGGGGCGACGTGGTCACCCCTACCGAACGCGAAACCAGTCGAAAGGAGTTGGGGTCTTATGCCCATCTCGAAGGAACTTGGCGCGGAACCATTACCAAAGGAGAAAAGGGGCTTACCCTTACCCTGAAGCTGCGACTGAAACCCTCGGGTGGTGGCGTCATTGGAGAATTCGAGATTCTCGCTGTCGCAGACCGAGGCGTTGAAAAGGGCAGGCGAGGAATTGTTCGGCCGACATGGTCCCACGGCAAATTGACGTTCCTGGTTCCCGTCGGAGATGCAGCAGGTGATGGTGACAACATGTCGTTCGAGCTGCAGTTTCGAGACGACCGACTAGTCGGCACCGCAAGTGAAATAGAAGAAGGTAGCGCGCGTTTTCCCGTGGTACTCAGCAAATCCACCAGACTCATCTGGCTCTGCGAGATCGTCGAACGGAACGTGGATACGTTTTCACGCCCCCTCTCCGATTTTCGCCCGTCAATCGAGGAGCCGCCTTTCTCGCTGGTCGATGGTGAGATTGTTCTCCAGAGCGATGCAGCGGGAGAAACTGACGAAGCCAAGCTGGATTCCTGGAACTTGAAGCTGGCCGAACGTGGCACGCCGCTATCGCAATGTCGGGCTCTGGTCATCTACACCAGACGCTACGCCGGCACCGGTCGGGAAGGTCTGCAAAAGTCATACATCGCCTATCCAGACTTGCCACTCACGGTCGAAATTCCCAAGCCTCCTTTCTTGAATCAATCTGAATGGGTGTATGATCGGGCACGAGAGCCCGTGGCATTTTGGGCAGCAATACAACAGATTCGTGGAGTGGGCCTTCCGGCGTACCAGATCCAGTTCGCGGAACGGCCGGGGAACAAAGTTGAAGTCCGATTGGGCGAAATGGCCAAGGGCCTAGAGGCTGGGACCGTGGCACCGATGTCCAGGGTGGAATCCACCATCGAAGTGACGGAAACGGCGATACCATCGGAGGCCGTGGAGTACATTAATGTTTCACGCCCTCAACTTCCGCAAGATTTCCTGCCAGCACAGAATCACGGCGATATCACATTCACTACGGAAGTGCTCGTCTGGTTCCATGGGGTGTTACCAGAAGCCGAAGCCAGTATTGAAAGGGAGAAGCCATGAAATTTCGCCTCCTATTGATTCTGTTGCTGCTGGTCGTCGCCGAAGATCTATCGCGGTCAAATACGCGGGTAATGGCTGCGGACCTCCGACTATTCGAAACTCAACATTTCGTAATTGGCGGACAGCCAGAGCAACTCGACAAATACGGCATCATCGAGCGGGATTTCCGGGAATGCGGGGGTTGGCTCGAGACGTCGTACCGGGTGATCGTCACCGACTTGAAGTTTCGGGAGCCCTGGGGCTTTCGGGCAAATGGAAGGCTGCTCGTCAAGTTGGAGGACTTCGGAGAGTCGTCGGAGCGCGACAAGGTTTATGCCGAAACCAATCTCATGAGCGGCGTGATCAGCTTGAACCTCCGCTTCTTCCGCGCGAGCAACCCGTTACCGCAACGAAGGACGCAGCGCGTGATGCAGGGGACCGTGGCGCATGAACTTTTCCATTTGGTGCAATTGGCCTACGACCCGCAAGAGGAGAGTTGGCTGAGAGAAGGAACAGCGAATTGGGTGGCGGCTCAGGTCTTTCCCGATAATCACGACATTGTTGATGGGGAATGGTGGTTCCTTCGTTTTACGCAGCTCTCGCTGCACCATCCCAGGAAGCTGGCAGATGACGATACGGACTATTGGAGAAGGGGACGCGGATACGGCACTTCTCTCTTCTTTCGCTATTTGACCAAGCACCATGACAAGGATCTGGTCCGCCGAATCTGGGAGTACTGTGCGGCACACGAGGGGCCCAATGCGATGGATGCCATCGTACGCGTCTTGGCGGGCGATACTCCCGGGCCGCCTACGTTTGTTGGAAAAGGGGCGCCGATCATTGGCGTGAAAACGGGTAGTCCAGCCGTCGACGCTGGGCTGCAAGCTGGAGATGTAATCGTCACCTATAACGGGCTACCCATCGACAGCCCCGAGGGACTGCTCAAGCAGATCCGGAAAGGGGTGCAGGATCAATGGGTAAACCTGACCGTAAGGCGTGACCAGCAGGTTCTCCTCCTTCTAACGCAACTGGTCGAGCGGGACTCACCAACACGCGGGACCGTAGGATATCTGGGCCTGAAGGTAGATCGTTCCGCCAGCAATCCCAGCGCGATTTCCGACATCGACATCTCCGCTCGGCCTGCGGTGAAAGCTTTCGACAGTAACGCACCGGCAGACACGCAGGCCTTTCGTCGCCTCCACGACCGGTTTGCCGTTGGCTGCGTCCTCATGGGTCAAGCGTCTCCAGCGTGTCTGCTCCCCGATGTGGACCAGTTTGAGAAACAGAGGCAGGACCCGACCAGGGGACTAGCCGGCTTGTACGACCGCGGTCGCATCACGAACCTGACAGACGCCTGGAATCGATTCTACACGGGTCGGTTTCGCGGCCCTGATTCGTCCTCCTTACAGTTCGCATTCGCGTCCTCGACGCCGCCGGACCAGGAAGCGGACGGCTCAATCGGTGGTGTTGGAGCGCGATGCTTTCAGCTTCCCACAGTGGCGGGACTGGCCCCCAATACGCCCCTGCAAGTTCTCGTGGAGGGCGCTGAGCATGAGGTTTCCCTGCAAGGCTTGATCCGGCGCGATCCTTCAGCCCCCTGGGAAGTCATTGAGGGGAGCCCGGAACCGAACGGCGGGCGTCAGCGTCTGCACATCCCGCGAGTCGACCGCGCGACACAGGAAATCTACATCCTGCTCACTCGCTACGCCGATAGCTACGAGGGAAAGGTCTATCCCATCCAGATCGCAATGGCCAACCCGCCAGTCCTGGCCGAGTTGTCCATCCAGCAAGGAAACAGGATCGTTTATCACGAGATCTGGAAAGAAGCCCGCGACGCCGACGGCCGGCCCACCGGTCGGGCCAGGGAAACCGTGGAAAAAGGGCCCGTGGACCGGTCCGTCGGCAACACACGCATTCAGTTGACTTTCTCACAGCCCGTGAATGAAATTCCCTCTCAGCCTATCTGCACGGTCGATGGCGCGGTAGACGTCGACCTGAAATCCACAGACGGTGGCACGACGTGGCAAGGTGACTTGCCGGTACGCTTGCTGGGACCAGGCGATTCGCACCGCGTATTAGTCAACGCCCAGGCACATCCTGTGGGAACGAAGGCCGTCATGCCGCTCGACGAAGACCCAGGTACCATCGCAGTGATTGCGAACAACGGCTGGAGTGACTACGAGCACAAGGGCCGAGGCCAAACTGTCGATTTCACGACGTCCGAAGGCAAACCGGTTGAGGCTGACAAGATTGTTGGCAAATGGTGGGGTATTGGCGGGCCCCTGGCACTTGCCCTGTATAAGAAAAACGGTGGAGGCAAGTACGTGTACGATCGGAAGAAGCAACGAGACTTCCTCGGGGTTGATCCGGGACCATTAAGTTACGTGGTGATTGCGAAGTCGGTAGGCGGCTATCGAGCAACGATGTCCGGTGGTTCCGTTTGGTCACTGAAGTCTACCGGGAAGATGGACGATGGCAAGCTAACCTACGAGGCCAAAAGGGGAGCGCTCCGCGAGGGTGTGTTCTTGCAGGCGGACGGATCATATTTTAGTTTTGGCCAGGGGTTTTTCTTGCCGGACGACAAAGTCACTTACGTCGAGTGACAGAACGTTGAGGAAGCAGATTTGTTGAGACTCATCAATGGAAAGTTTGATCACCCAGCAAACGTATGGTTGTTGCTGTTTGCTGCTCATGCTGGGCACGCTACTCACCAGTCCCCCTCAATCTCTGGAGAGAATCCATGAAACAAACGTTGTGGCTCATCGGCTTTGGTGCCGCCTTCATGCATGCTGCAGCTCATGATGGGGAAGCAGACGTACGGCCTTTCACATTCCGCGGCCTCACGCCCGGGGAAACCACGAAAGAATCGCTTTTGAATGATCTGTCGTGGGGAAAGCCATCCGTCCAAACTGCTACAAGAACTGGGATTGAGTTTTTGTCGTATGAGGTGTCCGGCTATCAAAATGTGGTGATCGCCCTGCGCAATGGTGTCGTGCAAACTATCGATGTGACCTTACCGAAAGGTGTTTCCGTCAGAAAAGCCGAGCAAGTTTTTCGGCTGGGAGAGTTCCTTGATGAGCATCAACTTCCCCCAGGCGCACTCATCGGAGGTCCGCTCAGCGACAAATGGTATGCACGGCGCTACACCGTCGGCAGCGTCGTGCTGTTCGTCGACACGACAGGGCCGGATGCCATGGTCGAACTGATGAGGTTCTACGGACCTTTCGACTCGGAGGCCGATCGGGCTTTCCGGGGCGGGAAAGATGCGCTGAAACAAGGCGACCTCGACACCGCTGTTGAGGCGTTCAACGAAGCGATCCGGCGAGAGCCCTTGTTTGCTTGGGCCTACAAGGAGCGTGGCGATGCTTACCTCCGCCAGGGCAAGCTCGCCGCCAAGGCGGAATACGAACAGGCACTTGAGATAGACCCTACGTACGCGCAAGCGCACGTTCACTTGGGCAACTTCCATCACCAGGTGAAGGAATATCAAGCTGCCCTGGACCAATATGAATTGGCACTTCGATTTGATGCGGAAAACGCGGATGCTCACAATTCGATCGCATGGCTTCGCGCGACCTGCCCGTTGGACGAACTCCGAAACGGCGAGATCGCACAGCGGAACGCACAACGAGCCTGCGAGCTAACCGACTGGAAAGTCTTCTACACCCTCGACACGCTCGCCGCCGCCTACGCAGAGCAAGGGAGTTTTGAAAAAGCAAAAGAATGGATCAAGCGGGCGTTGTTGCTGGCACCCGAAAACAAGCGAGTTCTCCTTCAAGAGCAGCTCGACTCGTATGAGCGCGGCAAGGCCCTACGTCGACACTGACGGCTACTGTCACTTCCACGCCAAATCACCTTCTTTCCTGTCGCCAGGCCCATCGTTTGGCGCAGTGAACTGCTGTCGGTAGGACGACCGAGCCCGAGGCAGTCCAAAACACCTGATCGCCGGAGAGTCGGACGGCCAAATAGGATTGCGATTTACTCGCTGTCTTCGGCCAGCGCCCGCTTGAGTTCCTGGCGTTTTGGTGAGGCTTGACGAGGCTTGAGATTGCGCATCACCTCCCCGAATGGGACTCGAATGTGAGCCCAACTGGTTTACATAAATTGCACTTTTGGCCAACTTACTTGTTCGAACGACGCTGCTCGTCAATTCGATTTGCACGGTCGCGGAAAGTTGCTCGAAGCGCGCAGTCACAATGATACATCCACGATTTGCTTCGTGCACTCGGGGATCGCGACCTGTGCGTCAACGGCACTCGCGGATCGACCTCGCTGCGCGCATCGGTCGACAACTCCGCAGTCAGCTCGGCAGTTTCACGTTCGTGACTCATGACGTTTTGTCCTGTGTCAGTTAGCACGATGCAATTTCTGCACCCGGACGGATTCTCATTATGGCCTCGCTTGAGAGGCTGTCTTGTCCTACAAGGCAACTTGGTCCTTTGAATGGTTCAGAGGCTCAAGAGCAACTTCCCAAGGAGGACCATGATGAGATTTTACGAACGGCAACACGAATTTTATTGCGGCGTCGATCTGCATGATACCGATCGCCGGAAGCCAACCAGTTTTCGATCGTTTGGCGTCTGCCAACT
>CAYFJO010000452.1:0-8476 GCA_964343305.1 uncultured Pirellulaceae bacterium
TTCCGTCGATCGGATGAAGGCTCGGTGTGATCTCGATGAACTTGTCGATCGTAAGTTCGTCGAGAATTCTTTCGAGCCGGTCCGCGCCTTCGGGATTGCCAGCCTCGCGGCAATCTTCAATCATCTGCCGGGTTTTCGTGGTATGTTCTGCGAATAACGCGAGGACAAAGAGTCGGTCGGCCGTACGCGCTCTCAGGCGACTTCGCGCATCAGACGTTTCGTCGTTTGGCGAAAACCACCACATCGCGAAGGCGATAGCGATGGATAGGCATACCCCAACGGCGATGCCTGTGAGGATCGGAACTAGATTGTCTCGTACCTGGCGATCGAGGCGAAGAAGGAATTTTAGATATTTCGGTCGGTAAATGATGCGGATTCTTGGCTCCCCATCATTTGGCTTTTGGGCCGCCATCGTTGGTCCCTGTGTTGAATTGGCGGCTCGCCGGCATTAGACTGGCAACTGCTACTTACACCTGTCGAGGCCGGGCGAGCCTGGGCTCGATTTTGCAATGGTGGGACTCGGATTAGTTCGCGCTGGCCCGAGTCTTTTTTGTTTTCATTTAGTGATGGGTTGGGCTATCAACGAAAAAAAGGCCGCCAAAAAAGTCCGTGGACTCTTTTGCGACCGTTTCTATTTGCTTGAATTGGATGTGACCAAAGGCGATGATAACATGCCTATTTGATTTTTCAATAGCCGATGTTCGTTCTTGACACATATTTTTTGTCATGTCGTAATGATGCCGGCGGCAATTGAGGTCAGCCCTGGTGACAATTAGGTTCCGTCCATCAACCATGGTTTTGCTGCGCAAAAGCGCATGGATGAGGTCACATCCAATACACGGTCGCACGGCTCCTTGCCATCGTCACCAGGGCGACCTCAAGTGTCGCCATTGGAGAACGAGGCTAGGAAAAGCGCCCGAGTCGGTTGGTAGAACGTTTGGCGAAAGATGCGGTAATCATCAATCCACTCCAATTACCCGTCTACGGTAACTTGATCACCGTCATTTACGGTCAACACCGCCACAAGCCCAAAGCGCACGACCAACGGGTGCGTGAGTGTGAGTGGACACGAATACCGACACCAAATTGTGGCAGGTGTTATTCGCGCTTTGAGCAGTATTTCGAAAACGTGACGATATTTGTGTGGCTACCTTTTCGGTATTTGCCGTCAACCTTCGTCAGGGTTGAGCGTCGTACGGCGCAATTGGGCCGTATGTGTCGGATTCTACTTCCTCAAAAGCGGGTGAACCGACTTCACATGAGGTTTCGAATTTGTTACCCCGTTGTTCGTATGAGCACGCGGGGCGTATTCCTAGCGTAGGGAGGTTGGTAAAAAAAGTACAGCTTTTTTAAACGAGTAGAATGCTCTCAAAAGCAGCCAGAATGCCGATGATTGAAATGGCGCTCAATTGACGTCCGTTCTTCTAAACCATTGAAAACTCTAGGGTATTTGTCGTTAACGAGTAGGCTTATCGCGCGCATTACTTCCAAATTAGGTCTTAAAAAATAGTAGGAATTTTTTTCAATTTGTTGAAAATGCGATGCGGAAATGTCAAAGCTGGGTTTTTCATCCAGATAAAGACGAGCACATTTCAAATGCAGCACTAATGCGGTCAAGATCTGTCGTCGAAAACCGAGAGGAAGGAATTGAAAGCCTCACGAGACCGCGGGCATAGGCGGTTACGGCGAGTCCAGCCTTGTTGAATTTGGCCCGAATGTCTCTTGTCGATGTATTGCGGACACTCTTTTCCTTTGACCGAACCAACATGATTCCCGACCGAAATGCCTGATCCGGAATAAGCGGCTGCCATCTTGTTTTTGGTATCGTCTTTATCAACGCGTCGGCATTTTGTATGCGTCTCGAAAGCTGGCGGCTTGCGTCGATCTCCTGTGCATCAGTTATGGCACCTTGACAGGTGAATAACGGAGCAACCATGACCGTCTCCCCAAACGGCTTCGGCGAATCCTGTTCAAATTCATCGATAAGTGCAAGCAACGGATCGTCAAGGTCGTAGCTCGCAGTCATGTCGCGCTTGACATCGTCGATATATGTCGTCCAGCGCTGCCTTCCGCAAACTCCGATCCCCATTGGATGATGACCGCCAAGCCACTTGTGTGAACCAGCAATAAAGAAGTCCATGTGGGTTGCTAGACTCTCCAAGGGCACATGACATAATGCCTGCGCACCATCAACTAAAATGAATCGGATTTCGGCTTCCCGCTCAATGGATTGGACAATTTCTGGAATCGGCAGGCGAATGCCGAGGTTATCGACGGCCGGTAGAAACAACCCGTCGCAACAGTTCGCGAAGTATGTTTGGCTGATGTTATTAACCAGTTCATCTCTTCCCATCCCTTGCTCAAGAATTTGATGGCGAATATTCGCGCGCGTAAGAGCGATTGGGTGAGGACTACGAATGTTTTCGAGAATCCTTTGATAATTCGGCCAATTGAGGTCGGCAACTAAGACATTTTGGCAAACGCGGCTTGTTACCGTGGCGGCCAACTTCATCAATTGAGCCGTCCGGTTTGTCAACCAGATCGGTGTGTCAACACTAACGCCGATTAGTCGCTTGAGGCGATTCTTGAGATGCGAGATGCCGCGCCAAAGAGCGAGTTTGGGAAACCGACGTAGCAGACGTCTTGGCCATTGACTCGCGCCGGTGGTTAAGAAATTTTCACCGTACAGGGAAGCAGGTTCGGCGCCGGCGAATCGGAGCAGTTCAGTGTAGACTTGCTGGGCAATTGGTGTGATGGCCCCCAGCCTGGCCATGTCCAGGTATAGGCTTCTTGGCACGCAAAGACTCCAATCATTCGATCTTACGCGCGAATGCCGATCTGATCTACAGTTTTTTCGTAGCAAATTGCATAAACCGAAAGACGGTCCCAACGCTTCTCGGCAGCCAACACTTCCGCAAAATCAAACGACAGCGTAAATCGCAAAGTCTCGCCTCGTTCGTCAAGCTCCTGGACGCCGACGGCGCGGTTTCCGTAAATCCCTAAATCAACAAGAAGATCTGCCTCGGCGGAGATGTCGGATTGGCGCACCAGCTTAACGTTAATTCCGCGTTCGAACTGCTCTCGAATCCAAGTATCAAGCGGTTCAATGGGAAAACGTTCGTCCTTCGGCCAATAATGATCGGGAAGAATTACAATGCGCTCGATTTTCAACGTGACGCCGTCGTGGGCATCGTAGTTGACCTGCATGCTCTGCCGGCCCGGCTCGTTTTGCCAGTAATTCGCGGTCCTGGCAAACGAAATCGACCGATATCGATGAAGCCCCGGACTGCGCAATATTTGTTCATATGCTGTTCTCCATGTTTCGGTGCCAACAAATTCAATTCGTCCCTGGGCGATGCCGGCGAGTTGTTTGTCAAGCGACGACGTTCTTTCCATCGCCAGATCTCGAAAAACTTCGTCGTTGTTTTCACCGATATCGATGAGAGACGCACCAATGGATGTGTACACATCATACAAGGATTGATGCCTTGCCAGCGTAAAAGGTATTTCAATGACGCCCACGTTGTGGAGATAACGACTTGAGTGGTCAATCGCCGTGACAAGAATTCCGATACAAAGGCTCGCGAAAACGCCAATCAATGCCAGTTGCATGGCAATCGGCGCCATCGAGCAAATGACAACGGTCACAAGCGTTCCGATCCCAGTTGGAATCAGAAACGTTGGACTACAGATGAACTCTAAAAGACGACTTTTCATCACCAGCCGTTTCGAGCTGCACCAGCAGCGTTAATTCAGATCATACGTTTGATTTGATGAACGTCGCAAACGAGAAGATTCTGATGGTGATGTTAAAAGAGTTGGACGTTGTTGTTGCGACGGAGCTGCACTTCTTGCAACGCGTACTGCAACGCATCTTCAACTTCGGCGTAGACGCCCTTTCTCTTGGCAGTGACAGTGACGCTCCAGCCGCTTTCCGTGACAAATGTCAAGTGAGTGCCTTTGGGTAACGCTTTCGCTTTGCCCTTGGTTTGCCGAACGAGTTTGGCGGTTTGATCATGTGAGAGCGAGCGAGAAACCGCGCGGCCAGCGATCGTGCGCCGTTTATCGTCATCCTTGAGTTTCGAAATCTCGTATGCCGATCGTGCTGAGAGCTGTTTCTCTTCGACGAATTGCACCACATCATCGGGAAGCTCTAACAATGCCAACGAGCGACTGACTTTCGCTGGTGCGACACTCAGTTCCGCGCCGAGTTGTTTTCCGGACCAGCCATTAAGATCCATCAAACGACGAAATGCACGCGCTTCCTCGACAGGATTGAGGTCACTTCGGAGCAAATTTTCTGCAAGTTGCGCGACGAGCGTCTCGGTTTCAGAAAGCTCGCCCTCGTAAAAATGGCAGGTTATCTCCCGAAGACCAGCTCGCTTGGTTGCTTCCCATCTTCTCTGGCCGAACACGATGCCCCACTTCCCTAGTTCTTCCGACCAGCGAACTCGAATTGGACTGAGCTGCCCCTGTTTGAGAATACTTTGGGCGAGCTGATCGAGTTCCTCGTCTGAAAAGTTCTCGCGTGGCTGATTCGGATCGGGTACGACCTGGTCAATGTCGATGGTACCGTAATCGCGAATTGCGCGGCGGCGGATGTCCTTCTCACTTGGCAACGGAGTCAATGTTGCTGATGACCCTTGTCGGCGGACTCCAATCGATTCGTTGAGATGGGAGTCAATGTTCTCCAATGTGCTACGAGTACTCACAATCCTTACGCGACGATTCTTTTTTGCGTTTTCTCATTTAGTTGGTGCAGAATCTCATGTCCTAGTTGTAATGTCAAATCACCAGCTTTAGATCGACGTTTGAAATACGAAACTGGCTGTCGACACGCTAGCGCGACCTTGTACGCGGATAATTCGGACAGCACTGTTCGCAAAATGTCATTGCCATAGAGCTTGCGAAGTTTTTGCTCAAAGAACTGGTGCACCAATAGTCGGGAATTCGCCCTGGTGACCAAATAGCCAAGCAGTGCGAGATTGGGGTTCAAGACACGGGCGTTCTGGATTGCCGTATCAACGACGTGAAGTGTCTGCACCGAAAAATCTTCCGGCGGCACAGGTACTAGAACATGCGACGCCGCAATGATCGAACTCCAGGCGGTGAGATAAAGATTCGGTGGGCAATCGATCAGCACGATGTCGTAGTCACTCATTTCATCGAGCAGGTTGCGAATGACATACTGTTTGAGCCCGGAGTTTTCTGGTGCTGGCAAGTTGTGTGGAACCAACCGGAGATTGGAACGAATCATCCAGATCCCTTCGTACGGCGTAGCGATCGGCAATTCGGCGCCTGGTACGCAAAGTTCATCATCAAAGATGCCGGCAAGCGTTGCTGATGGATTAAGTGACTCGATCTCCGCCGACCCGAAGAATGCCTGACTGAGCGATGCTTGCGGATCAGCATCAACGAGTAACACCCGCATCCCAGCCTTGGCAAAAAAACCAGACAAATGAAAACAGGTTGTCGACTTTCCGGCACCGCCCTTGGGATTGGTCACGCAAATGGAAATCGGTCTCATTTCATTCCCGTTATGCTTTGCCTTGTTGATGTCGAATTGCCAGTGGAAATTCTTTACAACTTCCTGAAATCTCTGCTGATTTCAAGCGACAACAACACCAAGGTCATCAACTCATCATCCAGGCTGACAATATCACAGAACTAAACAAGACGCCCACCTTTTTTGTTTCGAGAATCCGACGGGAATGCTACAAGTTTAAGTGAGTTTAAACTGCAGGGCGTAACTCAACGGAATCCTTGTCGAAACAACGGACGACAGCCAATCGATCGACTGAGCCAATCCTAGCGAGAGGGCAACTGAGTTTTGTCGAGCATTGCCTTTGCCCTCTGCATGTAAACGCCGTCGATTCCAACGACCACACTCACAAATTCGAATATTTCTATACGGACGGCGCCAAGAATCGTCGAAAAGCACAAGTGCGCGTGCGCTGCCCGAACGGATTGTCAGGAACCGACGAGTTCTTTCTCTGGGGCCTGCTAGGACTCACATTCAGGCAAGCCGCGCCAACTTTTCAGTTTTGTGCGACGAGCCACTATTGTTTGAAACAGCTCGGATGTATCTCAAGCACGTCCAAAGGCGGGAAGAACTATGCGCAATTTCGACAGTCGCTTGAGCGTCTCGCATCCGCTACTTACCAAAATGATGCGTTTTACGATCCAGTTCGTTGTGAGCATCGTGAAGTCAGCTTCGGGATATTGAGCTACAGTCTGCCCATCGACGCAGATTCGTCGCGCGCCTGGCGCATTGTATGGGATCCGTTGTTCTTTGAGTTCACGCAGGCAACAAGCGGACACTTGTCGTTTGACCTGGACTTGTATCGCCGACTTGACGCTGGCAGTCGCCGACTATTTCTACTTCTCAAAAAGATCTTTTGGCGTCGCAGGAAATCACCCACGTTCGACGTTCGTCATTTAGCCACCAACGTCCTAGGATACTCTCGTGATCTCGACACCAAAACGCTCAAAGCGAAGGTAAAACGTTGCACACAAATCTTGATACAACACGACATCATCAAGATTCCAAACGACGCAGGGATTGGCAGTTTGTTTGACAAGCGCGCAAAAGGCACCTATTCAATCTGTTTTCACCGCGGGAGATATTTTGATCGCCCGAATCGCCCGTCCAAGCCACCGGGTATCATTGACTCGCCTTTGTACGACCCACTTCACGCCGTCGGCTTCGATAGCCGTTCGATTGGGCGCATTGTCACCAGTTTCAAATATCGAGACATTCAAATGTGGACTGATGTAACGCTGGCCGCTCTGGAACGAAAGGGTCGAGCGTTCTTTCGCGTGAGTCCCGAAGCATTCTTCATGGACAACATTCAAAACGCCGCCCAAGGCCGTCGAACGCCGCCAGATTGGTTTCTTGAAATCCAAAAGCAAGAGAACACAACCAACAGTAGTTCTCGGCGAGACGGAGCATCAGACGCGCAGCTTACACGTGCGATAAACGTAAAGTCTGCCAATAATCGCACGCAACACGAGCAATTGGTGGAAGAGGTTTTTTCGCGATTCCGCGCCGTCGGCCAATCCGAGGATAAAGCGCGACACAATGCGCATCGCGTCGCGCGCCACTCGAACGTCATAATTCGCAAATAGCCATTCGAGCTTCACCACGGAATTATCCACAATCTTATCCACAGGCAAGATTGTTTTGTTTACAGGTACTACTTTGTACAAGTACTTTGGCGGGCCGAGTCTGCAACCGTGGCCAACCTGAATTCTGCAGTTAAACCAGTAGCTTGGCAGTGATACCGTTGGCGGCATCCACGAGAAAAGGTGACGCGGAATCCACCAGTACATGGCAAAAGGTAACGCCAGGTCCACCAACTCGACCCGAAAAACGTGACGCGAAGTCCACCATCGTTATGCAACTTTCGTCTTGCGTCGAATCAGGCTGTGTTCAGAGATCACCCGATACAATTGTACTGTCGCTCGAACATCAACCAATGCATCGTGAGCGTCACATTTCCGTAGCGGCACACCGAAGTACTCGCACAAGGTTGTCAGTCGGTAATCATGCGGCGCCGTCAGGTGTTGGTGTTCTTGGAACAACCAAACGGCTCGATCGTAATGGTTCTTGCGCAACACCTCGCGAGCGACCTCGAATTCGTTGAATCGTATTTTGACCTCGAATGTTTCCAATTCTTTCAGCGAACGATCGACAGCGACGGCGGCGATCTGAATGATCGGCCGCGTCAATTCGAGGCCGCCCGTCTCCAGGTCAATAAAGACCAGCCTTTCGTTTGTCATCGACATGGCAATTGCTACGCGGCTGATGACACTTCGTCTTTGCTGTCTTGAATCGAATCTTGTTGGTCTGTCGGCTTGCGGTCGATCGTGGTGATACGAATAAACTCAGAAGCCTCTTGGATGACCTCGAATAAAGCGTCTTCGTTCGACTCAAAGTAGTTTTGTGAGTATCCTTCCTTATCGCCGCTTTTGGTTTTCCACGAGCGGCTGAGCGAGAATTCCAGGTATCGATATCCGGTCGACGTCTGACGTGGCCAGACGCTGGCCGCAATCGCGCCGCGCCGAAAAACTTTCAATGGTTGAGCGACGTTACCATTCGCTTTCTCTCGTTTTGTCTCCTGCTTGTTCGTTTCCGTTGTCATACTGCGCACCTCTTTTCATCAACGGTGATTAACATTCTGTGACGGAAATATCACAATTTGGCGAAAACCGCAAAATACGCTATCAAGACAAAGCCTGTCGGCATGTTCAGCCGACGGCAGTCGTTATGCTCACGCACAACGTAGTCGCTGAAACTCGGCGCGATATAAAGCCGGGCATAAGGTGACGAGCTGACGTCTTCTGTTGGGGTGAAGCGGGTCCAGGAATCTTGGTTTCATCAACCAGGGATAAGGACTGGAGTTTCGCTAACTTCCTTGCGCTTGCCCTTCGAGCTAAGTACGTGGAGACGCGTTCGCTTAGTTCAATGGAGGCT
>CAYFJO010000453.1:0-8458 GCA_964343305.1 uncultured Pirellulaceae bacterium
AATAGCAAAAATAACAACCTCCGGACATGCGAATTCATAGAAGGGACAGCTACAGGCCGTATGGTTGTTTGCCCTTCTACTTTACCTTCCGAGTAACTCGCAAACTGATCCATGCGGCATGGTTCCGCCAATCTATCCATCAGGTCAACCAATTCCGTTGGCACGCATCGGTGAGCAACAGACCTATGTCTTTTACAAGGACGGCATCGAGACGTTCGTGATCCGCCCCGGTTTCACCGGCAAGGTCGAGGAATTTGGAATGCTGATTCCGTTCCCCTCGCCGCCGGCGATTCGCAAGGTGCCCGATCACATTTTCGGCCACCTTGCCGCAGCCGTTGATCCACCGGAAGTGATTGTCGACCTGCGTCCACAATTCTTTGGGCGTGGTCAAGGGGGCGGACTAGGTGGCGGGGCCAAGATCGATGACTTTTTCGACCTTGGAGTCATAAAAGAAAACGAAGTTCGTGTGCTGCGCGAGGAAGCGGTCGGCATGTACGAGGTGGCAGTGCTCGCGGCTGGCAGTTCGGCGGCACTGAAGCGTTGGATGGACGATCACGGTTACAAGTATCCCGACGGCATGGACAAACCGTGCAATGACTACATCGACGAAGGTTGGTGCTTCGTCGCGGTAAAGACGCAGGTGGGCGAGAAACAGGGCGTTGATCCAAAGCCTGGACAACGAACGGTCAACACAAAACTGCCGGCTGGCTCTGCGTTCGATGGGCATGTCCAAGGGATGGGCTTTCGTTTCAAGGTCGACGACCTGGTCGTGCCGATGCGATTGTCAGCGTTTAATAAAGGTGAACTGCGAAACATCGTTTACCTGTTAACGGACGAGCCGAAAAAGATTCGAATGATTCCGGAAGAATACGTCGTTCGACAAGTCAGCGGCGAACAACTGATTCACAACATCACGAAGCCGCTGCCAATTCGAATCATCGGCGGGAAGGCGGCCGACATTCCCGATTATCGTCGCAAGACTCTCGTTAAAGAGCGCGATCCAGTTCCACACAACGGGGCCGCGAAAGACCTGTTCGCATCCGATTTGTTGTCGGTCGGCTCAAACAGGCTTGCTCTGCCTCATGAAGAAAGAGAAAAGGAGTTGCTTCGCATCGGTGAACGATTCGGCCTACGAGGACCAGAGATTGACAAATTGAACGAGCAAGCAATGGTCGACATCCGCAAATCGGCCGTCAACGGTCCACTCGACGAGTTGAAGAAAATGACGCTAACCGTGATCGACGGCGACTTCCCACGCGAATTGCTGGCAAAGCAAAACCTGACATTCGGCCAATACAAAATGCCGTCGCGGCGAAACAAGGCCAGCAACTACGACGCCAAAGTAAAGGGCCCTGCGGCAAAACAACCGGGCGTCCTTCACCTTGGTAGTCTTGATTCACTGACGAGAGCGCCCGACGAACAAATTGCCACATCACTTTCCAATGAGAATGGCAGTCGTTTTGCCTGGTCATCGGTCATCTTGGCAATACTGGCAATTTCGGCGGTCGTAGTTGGTTTCGTACGATATCGACGAAAATAATCCTTCGGAAATTAAACGGAGAACACGTTATGCACAACAACTGTTTTCGCAGCCTGACCGCCTTGATGTTTATTGTGGCCGGCCTTGCAATCTCCAAGCCAGCCGGCGCTGATCCGTGTGGGATGGTGCCGCCGATCTATCCATCGGGCCAGCCGATTCCACTCGCTCGTGTCGGCCTTCAACAAACTTACGTGTTCTACAAAGACGGCGTCGAGACGTTCGTCATCCGGCCTGGATTCACGGGCAAGGTCGACGAGTTTGGAATGTTGATTCCCTTTCCAACTCCGCCAGCCATCCGCAAAGTACCGGATCACATTTTTGGACACATCGCGGCCGCAGTCGATCCGCCGGAAGTGGTCGTAGATTTGACTCCGCGACCTGTTTTGCGACGTGCACTGAGTGCGAATCTGAGTTCGGTCGAGGAAACGGCGCTCGACTTTGACGATGGCGTCAAGGTTCTTCGCCAGGAAGCGGTGGGGATGTATGAAGTCGCGGTGTTAGAAGCGGGCAGTTCGGCGGCCCTCAAGCGCTGGCTGGACGAACACGAGTACAAGTATCCCGCTGGCATGGATCAACCCGTTAGCGATTACGTCAAAGACGGCTGGTGTTTCGTCGCAATCAAGACCAAGGTTGGCCAGAAAGACGGTGTTAATCCCAAGCCAGGTCAGCGAACCGTCAACTCCAAGTTACCTAAAGGCTCCACGTTCGATGGCCATGTTCAGGGAATGGGGTTTCGATTTAAGGTCGACGAGTTGGTCGTGCCGATGCGACTGTCCGCGTTCAACAAGGGCGAATTGCGAAACATCGTTTACCTCGTAACTGATGGCCCGCGCAAGATTCGCTCGATTCCTGAAGAGTATGTCGTGCGACAGATCTCCGGCGAGCAGTTGATTAAGAACTTGACCCAGCCATTGCCGCTGCGGATCATTGGCGGCACGGAAGCGGACATTCCCGATTACCGTCGTAAGCAGTTACCAGCGGAGCGAAACCCAGTTCCAAAGAACGGCGCGGCTGGCGAGTTGTTTGCTTCCGACTTGTTGGCGGCCAGCACGGGCGACCTTGCACTCCCTCACGAAGAACGCGAAAAGGAACTGTTGCGCATCGGCGAACGCTTCGGCTTGCGAGGAGCTGACATCGACAAGCTGAACAACCAATCACTCGACGAAGAGCGCAAGAAGGCCGTCGAGCGATCGCTCAGCAAGCTCAAGGGTATGACGCTGAGTGTCGTTGACGGTGATTTCCCACGCGAGTTGCTGGGGCGCCAGAATCTCACCTTCGCCGAATACAAAATGCCGGGCAAACGCAACCGCCCGGAGACGTACGGCGCAAAGTTAAATGCTCCGGCGCCGAAGAAAAAGGGCGTCTTGAAGATCGGTGCACTTTCACCGATCACGCAAGTCGAAGGCGTGGCCGTGAACGAAGAGCGGAACTCTGGTACCTCTTCTTTTTCGATCATGGTATTTGCACTATTGTCGGTCGGGCTACTGGGGCTTGTGCTGACCGTTCGACTGACGAATCGTTTGCGCCGTTGAGCACGTTCGGTCATTGTGACTTTAATCAGCAAGGAGCGTTGCCATGCGGACGAGAATTCTTCTCGCGTTATTTGCTTTTGCCGTAAGCCTTTCTGTTTTGACTCAACGAGCTTTGGCCGATCCGTGTGGAATGGTCCCGCCGATCTATCCGGGCCAGGAGATTCCGCTGGCGCGAGTCGGATTGCAACAGACATATGTCTCGTACAAAGACGGCGTGGAGACATTTGTGATCCGTCCCGGTTTCACTGGTAAAGTGGTTCAGTTCGGGATGCTCATCCCATTCCCAACTCCGCCAGCAATTCGCAAGGTGCCGGATCACATCTTTGGGCACATCGCGGCCGCAGTCGATCCGCCTGAAGTGGTCATTGATTTGCGAGTTCAGTATTGGGGGCGATTTTCCGGAAAGGGTAGCGCGAAAAGAAGGCTCGAAGAACGTCGCGACAATCTCAGCCTCACGCTCAAAGAAAAAGTCAAAGTGCTGAAGCAAGAGGCCGTCGGCATGTACGAGGTTGCGGTATTGGAAGCGGGCAGTGCCGCTGCGCTAAAGCGATGGATGGACGATCACGGTTACAAGTATCCAAAGGGGATGGACAAGCCATGTGACGATTACGTGGACGCTGGCTGGTGCTTTGTCGCCATCAAGACAAAGGTTGGTCAGAAAGACGGCGTCGATCCGAAACCAGGGCAGCGAACCGTTGACGCGAAGCTTCCTAAAGGCTCGACCTTCGACGGCCATGTGCAAGGCATGGGATTTCGTTTCAAATCTGACGAGCTAGTCGTGCCAATGCGGCTGTCGGCCTTCAACAAAGGCGAGCTGCGTAACGTGGTCTACCTGCTCACCGATGGTCCTCGCAAGATTCGCTCGATTCCTGAAGAGTATGTCGTGCGACAAATCTCAGGCGAACAGCTTTACAACAACCTCACCGAGTTATTGCCGCTGCGAATCATTGGTGGCACCGAAGCGGATATATCGGAATCTCAACGCAAAGAACTGGCTCAGCAACGAAATCCAATTCCGAAAAATGGTGCGGCTGGCGAGCTGTTTGCTTCCGACCTGTTGGCGATCGGGTCTGGCCGGCTTGCGCTGCTTCACGAAGAGCGTGAGAAGGAACTGCTGCGAATTGGCGAACGTCTCGGACTACGAGGGTCGAACATTGATAAGCTCAATAATCAGTCACTTAGCGAAGAGCGAAGAAAGACGGTTGAAAAATCGCTCAGTGGTCTCAAAGATATGACGCTAACCGTGGTCGATGGCGACTTCCCGCGAGAGGTCCTCGGCAAACAGAACTTGACGTTTGCCGAATATAAAATGCCGTCGAGACGGAACCGTCCGGCATGGTACGATGCGAAAATAAACGGACCATCGCCAAAGAAAGAAGGCGTCCTAAAACTCGGTGCACTTTCACCTCGCCAACGCGACGCGGTGGCATCTAATCACGACGGCTCGTTACGTGGCTCGTCCACAACCTGGGCCGTCTCGCTATTGATTGTTGCTTTTGTGGGCCTGGTCATCTCGCTGCGACTAAACAAACTTATTCGATTGACAGCCTGTTTCGTTTTGGTATCGGCAGTTCTGCTAGGCGGCACGCTCGTCGCCGACGAATTGTCCTATTACGAAAGGACGTTGACCGAGAAGAACATCAAAGCCAACTCGGCCGGTTTGAATGAGTACCTCAGCGGACTGCATCCCAACGAGCAGCAACGCGAGCGCGCGATTCAATTGATCAAGGCGCTCGGCACCACAGACAGTTTTGCCAAACGAGAAGACGCCATGGCAAAGCTGCTTGTCTTGCCCGTGCTTCCCAACGAAGAACTTATCGCGGCGTCCAATGGCAAAGATCCGGAGATCCGTTGGCGAGCCAAAATGATCCTGCTCCTTGGCAAACCGGAGAGTGACCGGGTTCTTTACGCAGCCTTCAAGACCATTGAGGAAAATGCGATTACCGGAGTCAGTGCGGAGTTGTTGCGTGCGATTCCATTGTGCGACAAAACTCATCTGAGATGCGCTGCCCGACAGGCGCTCAAGTCATCGGCTCGGCCCAGTGACGCACATTTATTGATGCGCGAGTTGAAAAACGAAAACGTCGAAGTCCGCATCGCCGTCGCGGCGGCACTTGGCAAAGCGCTCGAAGAAAAAGCTTCGGAAGAGTTGTACAGACTTTTGAACGATTCCGAGGACCGTGTGAAACTAGCAGGCGCACGTGCCCTCGTGAACCTCGGCGACCGAAAGTCGCTCGCAGCGCTCGAGAAACTGCTTTCCTCGAGTGACAAACTTGTGCAGACGTCTAGCGCCTTGGCTCTGCGCGGATTGACGGGCGAGCGTTTCGGTTTTTCCGCCTACGACAAAGCAGGCAAACGAAAGGAAGCAGTGGCCGAGTGGACAGCGTGGATCGCTGGTGAGGGAAAGACGGCCGAATTGAAATTCCCACTTCAACCGTTTGGCACGGGCGTCAGTTATCTCGGCGGCAATACTTTGCTGGCGTATCGCAATCTGAATAAAGTCGTCGAAATCGATCCGTCTGGCAAAGAAGTCTGGTCGTACGCATCTGCATCCAATGTGTGGAGCGCCGAAAAACTGGCCAATGGAAATGTTCTGATCTCGGATCATTCGCGACAACAAGTGATCGAAGTCGACCGCAAGGGAACGGTTGTCTGGCAAATGAAATCGAGCTATCCGCTCAATGCCAAACAACTTCTAAACGGAAACTACTTGATTGCCGAATGGGCTGGCCATCGAGCGATCGAGGTAGATCCCGAAAAAAACGTCATCTGGCAGTACAAGACACCAGGCAGTTGCGCTGATGTTCATCGCTTGGAAAATGGAAACACGTTGCTCGGTGTCTACGGGCGCGGAGTATTCGAAGTCACGCCGGACGGGAAAACCGTCTGGGACTATCCGGCCAACAATTGTTACGGATGCCAACCGTTGCCGAACGGCAGTGTCTTGATTGCCGACATCGGCGGTCGCGTGATCGAAGTGTCTCGCGATAAACAAGTTGCTTGGGAGTTTGCCGAGCAAGGTGCCGTTGACGCATTTCGACTTCCCAACGGCAACACTTTGATAACGGGGGGCTCTCGATTCATCGAAGTGACGCCCGACAAAAACATCGTCTGGACAAAGACAGGAACTAATTACGGAACGGCCAGACGTTAGAATGCAGGCGGAACACTTGCCATCTCTGCATTCTTACGTTAAATCGACACAAGTGGGACTCATGAAATGCAATCCCGTTCTCTTCAAACAGCGTTTGTAGCGCTTTGTGTTGTTGCGTCGAGTTGTTTCGGTGATGATGTTCCACCTGCGACCCGAGTTATCTACGCGAATGACGTTGAGAACGTTGTCGGCGACGAGTGGTCGCAAACCGATACCAGAGTCACTCCGATCGGCGAGAGAAAGTTTTTGGGCAACTTCGGTCCTGAAAAAGTCACGCTTTCCTTGGCCGAATTGTCGGAGCATCGATTCGTGCGCGTGTCGTTCGATCTTTTTCTGATCCAATCCTGGGATGGGAGTAGTCGCAACTGGGGGCCGGATATTTGGGAGATGTCCGTTGAGAATGGGCCTCGGCTCATTTACGCGACATTCACGAACTGTGGCTACTACAGCGATAACAACGCCCAGTCGTTTCCCGACGATCATCCATCGACAACGCACAAAGGCTGGACAGGCGCGAGCGAAAAACAATCGCTGGGCTACAAGTGGTTTCTCACTCGTAATAACGGCAAGGGCTATGTGACCGACGGCGTCTATCGGATCAACGTGATCTTTCCACACACGGCTGCATCGCTAAAACTCAATTTCCAATCGCATTGCGAAGATACGAAAGAAGATCAATCGTGGGGTTTGGACAATGTCCGAGTCGAAACCGTCGTTTCCTCAACGCCACTTACCGACGAGGAGATAAATCAATGTTGGGCTTCTCTCGCTTCAGATGATCCTGTCGTGGCGTTTAAGTCGATCTGGCAAATGGTCGCCGGCGGCGGGCAGGCGGTTGCATTTCTAGATCGCAAGCTGCGCGTTCCGACCGTCAAAGAAACGGACAAGATCAGGGCGCATTTGAACGACCTCGATGATGACGATTTTCGAACACGCGAGCGCGCCACCAAGCAACTCATTCGGCTCGGTATCGGGATCGAACCCATCGTTGGCCGTGCGCTTAAGGATGATACGTCGAACGAAGCTCGCTTCCGCCTCAACGCCATTTTGAAGAAATTTGAAACCGAGACCAGGAGTCAAGGCGAAGTGCTTCGTCATCAGCGAGCGGCTCGTGTTTTGGACGTGATCAATTCTGAACGGCGCGTGAGTTACGAAAGTTAATTACCACATCTGTCATTGCGCCGGATCCACCCGATGCAATAACAAGGGCCCTCATGATGCTTGTGGTCGTTCATGACCGTTCACGCAAAGAAAGCAAATTGCGAAGAGTGAAACGAAAGGCGTCTGGGCGTTACGCACGTGTTACGTATTGACGTGCTAAGGCGACCCGCGAACATGATAGAATCGCAGCAGGCCCCAGTTCACCAACGCACAATTGAATTCGAGAAGAGATGCAAAGCTTATTGAATTCGTCAACCTTTCTTCTGGTCATATTAATTGCAAGCACACTGGCCACGCCGGTAAAATCTGACGACGCGATTGTGTCCGTTGAGCAAGCGATGGTATTGCACTATACGTTTGATCGGCCACGAATGGACGAAGTGGAGCCGGACGAGAGTGATCATGGCAACAATGCCAAGCTTCACGGGACAACTTGGAACAAGGACGGGCATCTCGGCGGTGCGATCGAACTCGACGGGGCGAACGATTTCCTCGACTGTGGCAACGACGACAGTCTGAATCTTGGCACAGACGACTTCACGGTCGCCCTCTGGTTCAATGCGAGCTTGAAGGAAGAGTTGACGCGATCCTACGGTCCGTTCATCAACAAAGGCGCTGCCGGTTCGTTGCGTCCCGCTCGACCCGGTTACGGCCTCTACCAAACGATCGAGCATGACCGGCCGATCCTTCGCTGGGACTTTGGCCAAAGGTCGCACGAAGGACGCGCGCGAGTGATCACTGCCGACTGGGAAGCGAAACGCTGGGACCATATCGCACTGGTCCGCCGTGGCGAAGCGATCGAAGCCTGGCTCAACGGCACGCGTGTCACCAAAGAAGTCCAGAAGCCAACATCCGATGCCTCGGTCAGCGGACCGGAACACCTGCATCTCGGCCTCATCGTCGACAACAGCGACCGCAAACATTTTTTTAAGGGATCGCTTGACGACGTGCGAATTTACAATCGCGCGCTGTCCGAGCGGGAAGTCAAAACGCTTGCCGCGATGGGCAAAGTCGAAAGGGTGCGATCTGCGCAGTCCCAAGAACAAGGGGTGGTTTTGTTTGAGTGCTAGC
>CAYFJO010000454.1:0-8455 GCA_964343305.1 uncultured Pirellulaceae bacterium
CTTTTCACCGCGTCGCAATTTCGGGCGCAAAACGAAAAGGCGGGTTTGTGGTCGACGGCCGCAGCCGAGTGACCGCTGTGCTGGGGTCACCTAAAACTCTGGTAGGTCCAAGTCTTCCGTCATCCCCCGCATCGGGGCCATGATCATCTCCTGGAACATATAGTAGATCATAAAAATCATTAGCCCGGCGATCATCATCCAAATCAAAAACGATGCAATGGTGGTTAACACCTTTGACGCAGCTTTGGCACGTTCGTGGTACATGCTGGCAACGTGATTCATGGACTCGCTGTGCGTCCCCGAAACCTCGGCGGTGGACAAATCGTGGAGAAATTCAGACGGAAACGCACGCGTTTGTTGGAGCGCGACGTGAAACTCGGCCCCATCGAGAATTGCATCATCTACACGTTGAGTCTGTGCGACATAATATGGATTTTGACTCGCACGAATTGCGAGTCGGATAGATCGTCTCGCATCGACCCCGGAATCGAGTGCCATCGAAAGTACCCGCGCTAATCGTGCTAATGCAAAATCTTGCATGCATGCGCCCAAATACGGAATCTTCATTGCAAAGATCAGCGGCAACGGTCCTGCCCAGCCTCGAATCACCGCAAACACAGCCATGCCAATCCCCGAAACGACGAATGCCACGAACATCAAAAACTTGATGGCTCCGCCGAAACCAGACAACCCAAAAATGAATTTCAATCCGAGTATGCCCATCACCACAATTAAGAGTGCAATCATGCAAATCGCCAAGAGAAGTTGTATGACTGGCCAAGTGATCTGTGACAAGAACTGGCGTCGCAATTCAACGCGCATTTTGTAATGTTCGGACAGTTCCAATAGTATCTCATCGAGTCTGCCCGCCGTTTCGCCAACCTCGATCATTTCGAGTACCAATGGTGGAAAGTACCCGCCACATCCTCGCATCGAACTCGCCAGCGTATCGCCTTGATCAACGCGACAATGCACTTGCTTCATATGATGGATCGCAGCGCCCATGCTTCGACTGGCCTCTTGCTCCCAAACTCGCCGCATGTCGACGCCAGCCCTCAAACCAGTGCCCAACCGGTAACAGAGATTCGCAAGTTGATTTTCACCAATTTTTCCAAGCATGCGAATCGACCCTTTCGACGACAATCTTCGCCTTCGTGTCTAGCTTACGAATTCAACGCCTGCAATGGTAGCGCCCAGGGTTGGCCCACGCGCCGATTCGATGAGGTTTTGTTACAATTCACGCCGCAAACAAATCGTTCGTGGGCTGGATAAGATGAAACACTGGGATACGATCGCAATTATCGGTGTCGGCTTGATTGGCGGTTCCATCGGGCTTGCCCTGCGTCGAGGTGGATTGGCAAGCAAGATCATTGGGATCGGGCGGCGAACTTCCAGCTTGCGAGCCGCAAAAAAGTGCGAGGCTGTCGATGCGACCACGACAAACATCCAGCGCGGTGTACGTGATGCGGACCTGGTCGTGGTCTGCACACCCGTTGGACAAATTATCGAACATGTCCAGCAGGCGGCCGAGTCGTGTCCCGATGAATGCTTGATTACGGACGCGGGCAGCACGAAGTCAAGAATCGTCGCTGCGCTCGAAACGTCGCTGCCGAAGAATTCGACGTTCGTCGGTAGCCACCCGATGACAGGAAGCGAGAAAACTGGCCCCCTGTCCGCGCGCGAAGATTTGTTCGATAATCGTCTCGTTATCGTCACCCCCACCAGACGAACCAAACAAAAGTCAATTGAAGAAGTTGAAGTGTTTTGGCAATCGTTGGGCGCGGATGTTCGCCGAATGCTGCCGAAAGCACATGATGGAGCGATAGCAATAGTCAGCCATTTGCCACATCTCGTCGCAAGTGCGCTTGCAGGTGCGACACCTGAGCAGCTTCTCCCGTTGGCTGCGACCGGATGGCGAGACACAACTCGTGTGGCAAGTGGTGACGTCGAATTGTGGCGGGATATTCTCGGTCAAAACAAAGACAATGTCCTTGAGTCTCTTGGTGTGTTTGAAAAATGGTTGGCACGATTTCGCAAGGCTCTAGAAAGCAACGACCAAACCAGAGTCGCCAAACTTTTACAAGCAGGGAAGCAAAACCGTGACGCTGTGGGAAATTGACATCTACCCGGTCGACGGCCAGCCCGATCGCATGGCCCAGTCCGTCGCATCCGACGCCGTTGATCTTGGTCTGGACGAAAGCATCTCGATCTCGGCCGCGTACGGCTATCTCGTGGAAGGCCAAATCTCCGCGGACCACGTCCAGCGACTGTGCCAATCTTTGTTGTCCGACGATGTGGTCGAGCGAACGGTCGCGGCCCAGGTCGGCGACGACCTTTTGAATCACCCTCCATCGGGACAACCGCAAGTCGTCCACGTCATGCCCAAACCTGGCGTCACCGATCCCGTCGCCGAAAGCGCCCGCCGCGCGATGAACGACTTCGACATCAAGGCCGACGCCGTTTGCACGCTGCACAAGTACTGGATTGAAAACGCATCGCCCCAGCAGATCGAACTGTTGTGTTCAAAAATCCTGTCCAACGATTCGATCGAGCAAGTCGTGGTTGGCCCACTGGATCTTGAGCAACTGCATCTAGGCTCGCCGTACCAGTTTGAGCTGCGAACCGTTTCCATACGCGACGCCAACGACGAGCAACTGGCCAGCATCAGCACCGAGTGGCAACTCAGCCTGACGCTGGTCGAGATGCGAACGATCCAGCAACACTTTGTCGAACTCGGTCGCGACCCGACCGACGTCGAACTCGAAACTCTGGCTCAAACGTGGAGCGAACATTGCAGCCACAAGACGCTGGCCGGCCGAATCGCCTACCACGATGAAAATGGCGAGCGGCAGTTCAACAACATGTTGAAGGAAACGATTTTCGCCGCGACGCAGACGATTCGAAAAGGGCTGGGCGACGACGACTGGTGCGTCAGCGTGTTTGAAGACAACGCCGGCGTCGTTCGTTTCGACGACGAGCACAATGTCGCGTTCAAAGTCGAAACACACAACCGGCCTTCCGCGCTCGAACCGTACGGCGGCGCGAACACGGGCATTGGCGGTGTCATTCGCGATACGCTCGGCACAGGCATGGGGGCGAAACCGATTTGCAGCACCGACGTGTTTTGTTTCGCTCCGCCCGACACGCCCGCCCACGAACTTCCGCCGGGTGTTCTGCATCCGCGCCGTTTGATGAAAGGCGTCGTATCGGGCGTTCGCGATTACGGCAATCGGATGGGAATCCCGACTGTCAACGGCGCGATCTGTTTCGACCCGCGCTACGTCGGCAACCCGTTGGTATACTGCGGCAACGTCGGCATCCTGCCACGCGACAAGTCGTTCAAAGAGCCTAAGCCCGGCGACATGGTCGTGTCGATCGGCGGCCGGACCGGCCGGGACGGCATCCACGGAGCGACGTTCAGTTCCGCCGAACTAACCAGCGACAGCGACGTGACGTCCGGCGGCGCGGTTCAAATCGGCAACGCGATTACCGAGAAAATGTTGCTCGACGTTTTGATCGCCGCCCGCGACCGCGGCCTCTACAACGCCGTGACCGATTGCGGCGCCGGCGGATTTTCCAGCGCAGTGGGCGAGATGGGCGAAAAGATTGGTGCTGAAGTCTGGCTCGACAAAGCGCCGCTGAAATACGACGGTCTGTCATACACCGAAATCTGGATTTCCGAAGCACAAGAGCGGATGGTCTTCGCCGTGCCGGAAGAAAATTGGGACGCGTTTCGCGAATTGTGCGAGTCGGAAAGTGTCGAAGCGACGGTCATCGGACGATTCGAACCGACCGGCCGGTTGCAGTTGAAATATCACGACACGCAAGTCGCCGATTTGAGCATGGAATTCTTGCACGACGGTCGCCCGCCGATCGTTCGTCAGGCCGTCTACAAACCAACGCAATCAGCCGAGTTCAAAGTCTCGCCGGATGAACCCGCCAGTCTCACAAACACGCTGCTGAAGATCCTCGGCTCGCCAAACGTGTGCAGCAAGGAGTGGGTGATCCGCCAATATGACCACGAAGTTCAGGGCGGCAGCGTCATCAAACCGCTGGTTGGCATCAACAACGACGGGCCCAGCGACGCGGCGGTGGTTCGCCCAAAACTCAACTCGCGCCGCGGGCTGGTCATCAGTTGCGGCATGAATCCCCATTTCGGCGAACTCGATCCGTTCCACATGGCCGCCAGCGCGATCGACGAAGCGATTCGCAATTGCGTTGCCGTCGGTGCCGATCCCGATCGAATCGCGATCCTCGACAATTTTTGCTGGGGTTACACGGATCGCCCCGAAACGCTCGGCACACTGGTTCGAGCGGCGCTGGCGTGCCAAGAAATGGCCGTCGAATTCAAGACGCCGTTCATCAGCGGCAAGGACAGCCTGAACAACGAATTCAGCTACGAAGATGCGGGCGGCGAGCGACACACGATTTCGATTCCGCCGTCGTTGTTGATCAGCGCGATGGGACAGGTCGACGATGTCGGCAAGTGTGTGACGATGGACCTTAAGTCGACCGGCAACCTGCTCTATCAAGTCGGTGCGACGCACATCGAATTGGGCGGGTCTCATTTTTGCCTTGTGGAAAACGGCAGCGGCGGTCATGTTCCGCAAGTCGATGCACGCACCGCGCGTCGCACATTCAAGTCCGTTCACGCCGCGATTCAATCTGGTTTCATTCGCGCGTGCCACGACCTTAGCGAAGGCGGGCTGGCGGTCGCCATCGCCGAGATGGCATTCGCCGGCGGGTTTGGCGTGGACGTCGATTTGAAAGGAGTGCCGTGTCCGCTGCGAAGCGACGGCACCGATTGGAACATCACAAAACTGTTCGCCGAATCGAACAGCCGGTTTGTTTGCGAAGTCACTCCCGAGTGTGCCGAGGAGTTTGAAAAAATCCTGATGGATGCCCACGTTCCGCACGGACGCATTGGCACGGTGACGGAGTGCGACAAGGTCGTCATTCGATCCGAAACAGGCGAGTTGATCAACGTCGATCTCGCCACACTCAAGCAAGCCTGGCAATCGCCTCTACAATGGAAGTAGATTCAAAATGCCAACGCCACGTGTTTTAATTCTGCGGGCCCCAGGAACCAACTGCGACGAAGAAACCGCGTTTGCGTTCGACCAGGCCGGTGGTCAATCAGAGCGGATGCACATCAACCGCCTGCTGGAGAATCCGCGGCTGGCTGGCGAGTGTCAAATCCTTTGCATTCCTGGCGGGTTCAGTTACGGCGACGACATCGCTGCCGGCCGCATCCTCGCCTCGCAAATCCGCAACCACTTGCGCGACGCGCTGTTCGAATTCAAAGCATCCGAAAAGCTCATCCTTGGCATCTGTAACGGATTTCAAGTACTGATCAAATCAGGCATCCTGCTGGCGGAAGAAAACGGTCAAGCCGCCGCCACGCTCACATGGAACGATTCCGGCAAATTCGAAGACCGCTGGGTCAACCTTGCGACGGACAACATGAAGTGCGTGTTTTTGGACGGCGTTGAGCAGATGTATTTGCCGATCGCGCACGCCGAAGGTAAGTTTGTAACGCGCGACCAAGCAACATTCAACGATTTGTTTGTCCGCGGCCAATTGACGCTTCGATACACAGCCGCAAACGGAGCGGTCAATGGCAACGTGCCATATCCGCTGAACCCCAACGGATCGATGGGCAACGTCGCCGGCGTCTGCGACGAAACGGGGCGGGTTCTCGGCTTGATGCCTCATCCTGAACGGCACCTTGATCCAACCAATCATCCTCGCTGGACGCGCGGCGAAGAGGGCGGCGGCGGTCAGCCAATTTTCGAAAACGCGGTCAAGTTCTTCAGCGACTAGCGGATCACTTACGCGAGACATTCTTCTAGCACACTTCCAAGATCGAGTTGGCCTCGACGAAAAACTCAGTGAACCTTTTGGCGGCGTGGTCGTCTAACCTCTTACACAACAGCGACAACGCAATTCACGCGGCAATCAAACCGCACGATTATGGGAACCGGAATAATGATGAGTTTATGGTCAAGTCTCGCAATCGAACGCAAATCCGATAGGGGATTCGCTTATCAACAAGCGAATACTATGCCCTCGACGCGTTTGCGCTCGTGACACTTGGCCACAGCCTTCGGGAATCATAAACCCGGTGTCGCAAAGCGGCATCGGGTTTTTTCGTGTCGGAAAAGAGACAATTCGGGTTGGTAGCTTAGATGGTAAAGCGCCTGGTTGAAGCCCAGGAGACACGGGTTCGAGCACCGTCAGGCCCACTTGTGATTTCGGATTGCAGAATTCGGATTGCGGATTTGATGTCCGTCAATCCGAAATCGCCAATCCGAAATCCGCAATCAAGACGCCCCGTTCGTCTAACGGAAAGGACCGCGGGCTTTCAATCCGCAGATAGGGGTTCGATTTCCCTACGGGGTACTTTGACAATTTGATCAATCAGAACGTGGTGAAGTCTGGCATCGCGCTTGACTGGGGGGCAAGAGATCGTCGGTTCGAATCCGGCCGTTCTGACTACTGCCAATCGGGCAGAGGTGCAGATGGTAGCACGCTTGCTTTGGGAGCAAGAGGGTTTCGGTTCGACTCCGAAGTGCCCGACTTTGAAGAGGCTTGAGACTTGAGGCCACAGGCTTGAGGAAAAAAAACCTCAAGCCTCACTACTCAAACCTCACGCCTGAAAAGGTAGTCGAGGGCTGGTCGCCCGTACTCGGCTGATAACCGAGTCGTGCTGAGTTCGATTCCCAGGACTACCACTTAATAACTGAAACGACAAGGAGAACAACGATGGCACGCACTCGGCGATTGAAACGCATACACCCGACCAACTTTTAGGGTCGTGGTGTAAAGGCTGCACAGCAGACTTTTAATCTGCCTGAGTGGGTTCGATTCCCTCCGGCCCTACTGGATGAATCTCGAAATACGAAGTCCGAAATGCGAAACAAATTCAAAATGCGGAACAGAAATGACCGAAACATTTTGGACTTTGTTTCGGATTTCGGATTTTTCCTGCACTGGTCGTCTAGTGGCCAAGACACCGCTCTCGTACAGCGGCAACGTCGGTTCGAGTCCGACCCGGTGCTCTCAAACTTGTTCATTGACAATTTGGTAATCGCTCAAGCGCCTATGACGTAAAGGTAGCGTACTTGCTTGCCATGCAAGGTGTGTGGGTTCAAGTCCCGCTAGGCGCTCTATAACTCAGGGTGTGGAGAAGTCTGGCATTCTGGTGGGCACCGATCAATCTCGCGCCAGCGTGATTGGATTGGTCGCGGGAGCGCGAGATCGCTGGTTCAAATCCAACCATCCTGACTGTGCGAGTTGCACTGACATGAATTGATGCGGTGGGTCCTGTGCTGGTACGGGAAGGCGGCTGTTAACCGTCGCGACGCAGGTTCGATTCCTGCCCCCGCAGCTTTCAGCGAACTATGCACAAGCGTGCCTGTCGTTGAAAAGATGCGATGCGGAATAGTTGCTGTTGGTAGTGACGCCTGGCTCTGAACCAGGAGGCCGTTGGTTCGATTCCGACTTCCGCAGCTCAGAGGACGGAAGTCATCCGGCTGGATGAGGAGTCTGTTTTGAAAGCAGGTGGCGACGAAACGTCGTTTGTGAGTTCGAGTCTCACGGCTTCCGCTCCGCAAGATGGGCTCATCGTCCAATAGGAAGATGTCGGCGTCGCATGCCGAAGATCCGGGTGCAATTCCCGGTGGGTCCACTTTTACAAACAGTCCTGTGGTCCAACGGCGACGACACCTGTCTTACAAACAGGAAACGATGGTTCGATTCCATCCAGGACTACTTCAACGACGCGATGCCCAGATACGCCAATCGGCGGAGCGGTCCGGCTTAAACCCGGATGTTTGCAGGTTCGAGTCCTGCTCTGGGTACTTTCGGAAGGATGAAAGAGGAAGGCAGAAGGATGAAAGAGACGACGAATCAGATTCACCCTTCATCTTTCCGCCTTCATCCTTTCACACACGCCCTCGTGGAGCAGTCTGGAGTGCTCGCCACCCTGTCACGGTGGAGGCCGTCGGTTCAAATCCGATCGGGGGTGCTTTTGAATTGCGGATTGTTGATTTCGGATTTCGGATTTTGTTGGTCGATCAATCCGCAATCCGCGATCCCAAATCCGAAATCGAATGGCACGGTACTCAAACCGGTAAAGCGGCGAAGCTCAAACCTTCGTGACTGTCTGTGGGTTCGACTCCCTCCCGTGCTACTTGAACAACATGCGTCGGCTGGGCATTGGTGAGCCCCAGTGGCTGTAACCCACCCGCCTTCGGGCTGTGGCGGTTCGACTCCGTCCCGGCGCACTGACAATTTGGCCCGTTCTTCTAACGGTTCAGGATACGAGACCCTCAATCTCGTGATACGGGTTCGACTCCCGTACGGGCTGCTGAAATAGCCAAGTGGCGAAACTGGTATACGCGCGACGCTCAGAACGTCGTGCCCGCGAGGGCGTGCGAGTTCGACTCTCGCC
>CAYFJO010000455.1:0-8428 GCA_964343305.1 uncultured Pirellulaceae bacterium
TAACCGAAAACGATGCGCTTGCCGTCCCACGAGAGATCGTAGCGGCCGAAGATTCCCTCTTTCAGGTCCGGCGCCAACTCGGTGACCTGCCCATCGGAAAGCGAGAGCACGCACAGGCTACCGCCGAGGTGTTTGCAGCCGTCGATGAAATCGGTGTAGTAATGGGACGACTGGTAGGTGTTGCGTTTCACCAACAGCAGCTTCTCGAATCGCATCAGCGGGTTGTCGGCCACCAGCGCGTCGCGGCGAAGTTGCCCGGTGCGTGCGGCCAATGAGCGGAGACGCTTCACCCTATCCGTCTTCTCTTCCAACACGTCCGCGAGTTCCTGCTCGATCGTGGCCAGACGCGTGAGGAAGTCTTCGGCGCGCGGATACTCGTCGCCATACTGTTTCGACAAATAGACGATCGCCTGCCGCAAAGCCTTTAGATTGAGCTTCTCAACCAACGCAGCAGATGCGGATTCGGGATCTTGAAAGATGGATTTCTCGGGAGGCGGCTTGTTGGGCGAAATGTAAAGCCCCTTGAAGTGGGGCATGTAGCCTGGTGCATCGACGCGGATCATATTCTTGCCCCGTCGAAAGTCTAGCGGCCCGAGAGTCGCCCACTCGAGATGCGCCGGCAGGAATCCTCCTGTCGTATCTGCCAGGACCTCCTTCGGGTGGACGCTGCCATTGACAGTAAGCCGGCACCCGCGACGTTGGCCCGACGCATACAAGATATGAAGATAGCCGCGGAACGTATCAGAATAGGGCGACTTTAACTCGAACGTCCACTCAGCGAATCCGCCTTGGCCTTCGGCCAGCGTGAGGCCACCGAACTGGCTGTAAACGGGGAACACGTTCTTGGACGATGCCGACAGGTCCTTGGCGGCGATGGTCACCTCCTCGCCTGTCGCAACTTGTCCGCCCAGCGCCAAGGTCGCGAATGTCAGGACCGCAAGCAAGGTACTTCGCAAGCACATGCGTTGGTCTCCATCCTCTGGTCTACTTATCGCCGCGTCGTGTGCCATGATCTTCCCCGTTTCCGGACAGCCGATGCGCGCGCGTTGGAAATTCGTCCTGGCAATAGGCGCGATGCACCATCGGCGTGTTCTTCATGCGCGGCGGATAGGGCGAGTCGGCGAACGGTCGGCGTTATGTCGAATGCTTTCAACGGTTATTCAGAACGGATTTCTTGATGGGCGTTACGATCAATCGCACCTCGACGCCAGGTTTCAATTCAATGGGCATGCCGTCAAGCAACTGTTTCCCCGTGAGTGTGGTGCGCTTGTCGGCGGCAACGTCGTGAATTGTGTAACGCGACTGCGAGTTCACCGTGAACCACTCCGGAAACTGGTTCAGCCGCGGGTAGTCGATCGGCAGGTGGAGATAGACCTTGTGGCGTGTCTTGTCGAAGATCAGCCGGCCGCTCCATGGTTTGTCGGCTATCAACGACACGTAGAGTTTCCCGTTCTGCTCGACCGCCCCGAAGCGAATGTCCCGGCGCCACGGTTCGATCGTCAGGCCGCGGGTCTTCCACAATGCATATAGCAGCCACGTCCGGGCGGAATTGCCGTCGCCGTGCCAGCCTTCGATCACGCCGTCCGGCTTTTGGCGGCGGAACGTGTACTGGATCTCGTGGTCCATCCACTCGGCGGCCGAGGCGACCGGCTCGCGGTTGTAGAGATTCAGGCAACTTTCGATCGAATCGGCGTAGCCGTCGTTGCTGCCGCCCTCCCAACCGTAGTCGCGATAATGTTCGTTCATCGAGCGCATTGCCTTCAGAACGGCATTACGATACGCCTCGGTCTTGTCGACCATGTAGACCATGTAGTACGCGTTGTACGTGTAGCCCCAGGTGTCGCAGATTCGCTTCTCGTGCTGGCCGATCTTGGGGTTGATCGACGTAAAGACCATGCCGTGCTCGTTGATGCCGACCTCCAGAATACGATCGAGCATCTCGTGCAGCGGCTTCTCGTACGCCTTCTTTTTCTCGGGCGAGGCGAAGTGGCACGTGACGTACAACTCGCAAAGCCCCGAAACGATCTCGCCGCCGTGGGCGATTAGTCGAAGCCGGTCGGCGTCGCGGGTTGGGTGGTGATTTCCCAGCAGATAGTAATCGCCGAGTCGCAGGGCGTAGTTGAGGTACTTCTTCTCGCCGGTCATCCAGTACATACGGCAAGTCACCTGCAACATCTCGCCGTTGACCTCGGTGTTCGTCGACGGGATCTTACCGCGCGGCGTCTCGACCGGGGCGTGTTTCCAGACGTCATCCAGAATACCCTGCAGCCGTTCGGTCCAAGGGCACCGCCCGAGCCATTCGGTAATTGAGATCAGCCCGTCTTTCATATACTCGCTGCTGCCAAAGATGATCGCATCGAGATTCGGCTTGTCGCGCAGGAAACCTTGCTTCACGAAGGAGTAATCATCCGGCATGTTGCCAATCCGCCGGGTCAGTGTCGTTTCGGTCCGGAGCATCTCGTGCATCCGCCCTGCGAACAACGGCCGATCGGTCATGGCGGAAGTGATGACCATGAATGGATAGTTGTCCGCCGCCGCGTCCTTGGCGTTCCAGAAATCCCGGTTCCGGCCGAGATTCCGCGGGATCAGACCGGTTTTCGGATCGGCGTGTTTGAGCCAGCCGTCAATGAACCGGCGGCTACGGAAGAATGCTTGGTTTGCCAACAAGCCGTTACGGGCGGCTCGGCGGAAGGCTGCTTCTTGATGGGGATCGGACGGCGGCTTGGCAAACGGCGCCAAATTGCGATTCCACAGCGCACGCATTTCGGGGAACGCTGAGGAACCTGCGACTGCCGCAGGAACCTTGGCCGTCGTGAATGTGATTCGATGGGACGATTGTTTGGCATCGGGCAACGCTCCGCCCTCCGCCTTTCCGAGTAATCGGACTTCCGCAATAAACGCCTGCGGCTGCGACACCTGCTTGAGAGTGATTCTGTACTGATCGGAATCGATCTTTTCCGGCAGTGGAACTTGCAGCCAGGGGAAACCGTCGTAGGGGCCGCTTCGCAGTTTCACCTCATGGCCGTCTACGGTTGCCACGGCGTCGCGGGTGTCGTTCTTCGAGCCCCAAAGCAACTCGAGCACATGGTCCGGTCTCGGCTTCGCATCGATGACCAGTTCGATATCCCCATGCCCCAGCCAATGATACGGCTTACCGGCATACTTGAATCCCGCGTTCTCGAAACGGACCCATGCAATCGATGCACCCTCAGCAGTGCCTGCTGCAACAAAGAGGGGGCCTGTTGCAGCAAAGAGGAGGACTGAGACAAGAAGCATGCCAGCCAGCATGGATGATATTGCCTTACTCACGATTGAACTCCGAGCATTGTCATCACTTCGCGTACGCACAGGCCGCCAACGGCTGAGGCCACGTCGGCCACGCCGCTCGATCCTTGCTGTTGTACAAAGTCCTCAGCTTGCACCGAGCCCAGAAGCTGGGACAGCGCCGCCGTGCCCCGCGGCGCGTCTTTCTCCTCGCCGTGTGCATGGCCCAACGCAATGAGCGATAACACAACGGCCAAACAGCACCAACGGGCCATGCGTTTGTCGAACATACGAACTTATTCGCTCCTACTTCTTGCTCACGAAGTACTCATCCCAACCACCCAGGTAGGGCGCGTTGCAATCGATCCAGGCGGCAAAGGCTCGCCGTTCGTTTGCCGAGAGCTTCACTTCGTAGTGCCCGGCGTCGAGGGTCTTCAGCAACGAGCTGCGGTGGGAACCGACGGCATATTGCCCGAGCGGCACATTCTCGCCCTCGTAGCCGCCGAGCCGAGTGTAGTGGACGTGCTTGAGCAGATGCATGAACGACGCGGTGACCTCGAATGTGCGCAGTGGCCAAGGATTACCAGGATGCTCGTTGTTGGCTCCCTTCGCCACGACCAAGTGATTGCTTGTCAAATCGAAACTCTTCTCCGCACCCTTGCTCCCGTCGTGGCAACTCACGCAGTGCCGATCGAGAACGGGCTGCACGAGTTTCGGAAAACTCACCGGAACAGCGCCCCAGGGCGGCGGCGAGATCTTCGAAGGTCCTCTTAAGAACGCCATGGCTGACAGGTTGGGTGGTGCGCTGCCGTAAGTCTCGTGGCAGCCAATGCAACTGACCCTTTCATTGGGCTGCAGATTCATGAAACTCCGCATTCCGCGGATGTTCATGTGGTTTTCATCGAGCGCCTGTAGGAAGAGTGACTTCCCGGCAGGAAGTTCGAAATGTGCCGAGCCGTCCTTCTCCACGGGGACGGTCCCCAGGATGGCGCGCGGGTCCCAGCCCGAGCCGACGCCCATATCGAGTCGCTGCGGGTTCGAATGCGCCAACTTGGGAATCGTCTCCAAAACGCGAAGGTACTTCACCGCGCCTCTCTTGACGCCCGGCAAGCCACGATAGACATCCACCATCAGAGCGGTGCCCGTCTTGGCATCCGTCTGGCCAGACGCGGTTTGCGACCCCAATTGCGACGGACTCTTGCGTCGCCGCAGCGGGATCGGGCTGTAACAGGATAGCTCGGGGTCGCGGTAGATCAGTTCCTTGTTGCCGTGGACATCCAACAAGTAAATGCCGTAGCCTGCAGCAGCATTATGGGCTCCTTCGAAGCTGTAGCAGGCCAGGTAGAACCTTTCTGACAACGGATAGGGAGCGTTGTACCAACCAGCAGTATGTTCCTCGGATTGCGGTTCCGGCGTCTCGGGATAACGCACTTCGGGCGTCACTCGCACAAGACCGCTTGGTTCACCTCGATTCTTGTCCAAGTCAACGATGCAGATGGGACCGACGCCGCAATTGTGGTGTGCAGCGCCGGTCGTGATGATCTTGCTTGTGCCGGGAATCTGTCGAGCTTCGATAAACGATCGGGGGCCCGGACTGAAAGCGTAGTGGTCGCCGTACGCCAACTTCGCCCCCGTCCCATCCGGATTGACCGTCCACAGATACTGGATGTTATTGAAGGCCTTGAGGACATATTCCCAACGCATGTAAATGATTCGCCCGTCGTCCAACACGCTGGGGAACCATTCGCCTTCCTTGGCTTCGGTGATGGCCCGCACGTCCGAACCATCGCCGTTCATGGTGAACATCGAAAACACGATTGCCCAGTCGCCACACTGCACGAACCGGTCACAGCGCGACGAGGTGAAACAGATCCGTCCATTGGGCAGGTAGCAAGGTTCGGTGTTTTCCCCAGGGCCGTCCGTTAATTGATGCAGGCCGGTGCCATCCGCATTGATCTGATAGAGTTGGTAGTCCATGCAATCACCGCCGACTTGCCCTGGCTTGCCGATGGGATAAGGCGTGGAAGTTGCTCGTGGGGCAGCGTAGGGAAAAACGATCCTCTTGGCGTCAAAAGACAAGTCGGGACGCCCGATAGCGCCGCTTGCGAGCTGATCGCCGATCACACTGCGTACTTCTCCATCGGGCGACAGGCCTTTGAGGACGCATAAGTCACCGCCGCGGAGCTGTGCCGAGCCAACATGGTGCGAACACTGATGCCCAAATCGCGGCGTGTGCCGTTTGACGAAGAGCAGTTCTTCGAAGTCGAGCAATGGATTCTGAAAGCTGAGATCTCGCACCGCCCAACGAGTCTCAAAATACAACTCGTTCCAATCGCTAAGAACGTCTTCTTCGTCTTGCTCGCGTTTGGCAAGTTCGTCGTACCGCTTGCGAAAGATGTCGAGCTTGGCGGCTGCCACATCGGCATTTTGCAGACCCAAACGCCGCAGGTCACGCAACAGCGCCTCGCCTCGCATGATTGCATCGGCAACGGCCGACCGGCTGCCCGGATAGCGACGTTTCAGCCGCTCTTGCCGTCGCCAATCCCATTGAATTAGTCCCTTGACCGTTTGGGGAAAAGCACCCTGTTCCGGCAGTAGCGCATTCTTGGCTCCCTTCGGCACAAAGTCGATTCGCGAAATGACCGCGTTAGCTCCGGCAGTTCTGGTCAATTCGATCAATATCTTGCTGTCCTCTGTATCGCTCGCTGACAACTCGTATCGGCGCCACGCTCCAGACGGCCGTCCGAACTCCGTTATCTCGTCACGTCTGCCTCCCTCGACGATAACCTCTTGCCGCCGACCGCCGTTGTCGATGTCAAGGAAGAACAGGTGCAGCGAACCGGCAACCTTCGACGGGCATTCGATGGTTATGCTGCCTCGGCTCGTGAAGAACCAACAATAGGAATCCGCAGCGCCTCCCATGTAGGTTTCTCCAACCACCGAGTAGCCATACCCCTTGGCCAACATGGAATCGTCCCAGCGAGAATCCCATGGCTTGCTGCCACCAGGACAGAAGGCGCCGCAGTCGATGTGCAAGATTTTGCTAATTCCCCCAGGCCCGGCGGCGTGAACCCGAAGCGTGAACAGTGAAGCGGTGGCCACCCCGAGCAAGCAGATTGCAGCGCTGCGGCCAAGAGCCTTCTGTCTCGCGGAACTCACAAGCCATTGAGAAAGTAGGTTCATAATGAGTGTCTCCAACGGTGTTCGGGACGCCGTGACGATCGGCTTCCTCAGCCGCCAACCGCGTGATGCAGTAAACTGGACTCATTATATATAGTTTTGTCTGGTTTGCCACTTCAATCCTCTTACGCAAGCGGCGGATGAGTTCTTCCCTGCCGTAGTGGAACTCGCCAGAGTTCCTTCCCTCTGAAAAGGAATTCTGGCGAATTCCACTACAGTTATTCTCATCTGGCTCTCGCCTAAGACCTCAACTCTATTTCTTCTGCGCCTCTTTTGGCGGTCTGTTCCAGCAGTCGACGGGGTTACTGACCGTTAGTTTGTCGTTGGGCAGGCAACCGATCAGATCGGCGAGGTCGTACGTCTTCAGTGCCCCATGTACCAGATTCACGTACCAGGTATTGATTCGGTAGTGCCCAAATGGAAGCTGCGTCGTGACCATGTCCGTCCAAGTCAGCGGAGAACGGTCGAGACTCGTTGACACGAACAATTGAGGCTCGAGTACAGTGGCGTGCAGCGCCGGCGGGCCGACTTCGTAGCCCACGGCCACCAGTTCGACTGGTTGTTCCACAGCGGACGGCCCGTGTTTCGCGAGCCAGCGCGCGGCGCGAAGAATCTCATCGGCACGCAATGCCAGAAACGAACGCCCCAAGAGCATCGGCAAATAGCCCCGCCGTAGTGTCTTATTGTCGCCGCGAGTCTTTGTCTCACCCAGGTCCGGTAGATCGACCGCAAGGACCAGTTGGCCCGCCTTCACACGCTGTCCGATGAGGCTGTTCTTCCCGTGAAAATGATGTTTACCATAGTCGCAGACGAACAGGCATGACGGTCCTTTGAGTTCCGGTGGCACGAACATCAGCGCGGGCAACCAGAGATCGTCGGCCACTTTAAAGATCAGCTTCTCGATCCGGCAGTCATCCCGCTCGACTCGGTCCGTGTTCTGCACTTCAGGCTCGCTCAAATCGGAAAGCTCGCTGATGTCCGCAACCCGCCGAACTGTTTCAAGCAGTTTCGCCCGATCGGTCGTCTGCCACAGTTTGCGGCGCTGCTGGCGCAGTTGGTTCTCCAAATCGATATTGAATGCATAGGTGCTTCGCGCGCCGGTGATCCGCATCACCTGGCCTTCGTCTGTGCATGTACCTTCTTCCGGACGAAGATAAAAACGACCCAGGTTCGGTTCGACGACCGGTTCATCGCGTTTCAATAACCAGCGCTGCATCCAATCGACCGCTCCGACGCGTAACGTGCGCGAAAACCCGTGAGGCGCATCGGCCTCGACGATCGTCAATCGCTCCGGCTTACCCAGCAAGCCGTAAATCTGCTTTGCCTGCTGGTAGCAATCCCGCGCGCCGTCGATGCCGGCACAGTTGTCCTTTGTGGCGACCAGCATGCGAGTTGGCTTGGGGGCACGCATGATGACGTAATCGGGATGGTCCATCCCAAAAGCAAGTTGGCCGTGGATATGCTGCTCGGCGTCAGGTGGTCCGAACGTGTCGAGCAACCAGTGGAAGTTTGTCAAAAAACAACTCGGCGCGGCACAGTCAATGCGGTCGTCCAATGCCATCAAGTATCCGGTCTGATTGCCGCCGCCGGAATTGCCCGTGCAGCCGATCCGCTCTGCGTCCACTTCCGGACGCGACTGCAGATAGTCGATCGCCCTCATCCCGTCCCAGATCTCGTAATGCGCCGCGTCCCGCCCCACCAACGTGCTGCCCAACCCCAACAGGCAATGGTTCATCACGGGCGTGCCGTGAATGTCTCCTTCCGGCTTGAACAACTGATAACGCTCGCCCTGTTCGATCGGATCGAAGCACAGTACTGCATGGCCATGTTTAACCAGCAGGATGCACGCCGCCTGATACGCCCCATAGAGCTTTCCATTTACGGAATGCCCACAAGGCACCAGCACGCCTGGAAACGGCGGTTCCTTTTTCGGCAGATACATCAGAGCCGTCACGTAATGTTTGGGCCGGCTCTCGAAGATAAC
>CAYFJO010000456.1:0-8420 GCA_964343305.1 uncultured Pirellulaceae bacterium
CCCGCGGCCGACAAAATACTCAGAAGACTAAAGTAGGTGGCATTGGGCGCTAGCCCACGGTTCCCGAGCCTTGGGAGAAAACCGGACGCTAGCGCGTGCCGGCTGATTCTTTCATAGCCCCGTAGCCGAAGTCGTGAGACTTCGGATATCTGAAGTCTCACGACTTCAGCTACATTAAGAAAATGAAACGATCCGTCATCACAATCTGCACATTTATCTGCGGCGTTACTACCAGCAACGCGCAAGACGTAAGCACAACCACGTTCGGCGGCCTGCGAACGCGATCGACGATTCATTCGGTCGGGATTGAGTGGGACATCACAGGCGACAGCAATCACAACGCGTCGTGTCAGGTCAGGTATCGCAAGCAGGCAGAGTCCGAATGGCGCCCGGCGAGTCCTTTACTACGCATCGACTATCGGGGGCGATATTACGGCGAGAAGCTTCAGGCGTTTCGGCACTTCGACATGCTGTCTGGCAGCGTGATGTTTCTGGAGCCTGAAACGTCCTATGAATTTGAATTGACGGGGCGCGATCCTGACGGCGGCGAGGTTTGCAAGACGGTGGTCGTCGCAACACACCCTGTGCCGACACCTGGACAACGTGGCCGCACGTTTCACGTTGTCCCAGGGACTGGTGGCGGAGACGGCACGCGAACAAAGCCGTTCAAGGGAATTGCCGAAGCACAGAGGGCAGCCAAACCAGGTGACACGTTTTTGCTGCATGCTGGAGAATACACCGGAAGTAGCTTGGCTCTACAGAGCCGAGCATCAGAGGATTCTCAAACACGCTCGGCTCTGAAGAGCCAAGCTACAAGCTACATCGTCTGGAAACCCGCCGGAGACGGCGAGGTAATTGTTAACAGCCACATTGCCATCAATCGCTCTCATACATGGATTGAAGGACTGACGTTTCAGTCCACAGACGAAGAAGACTTCGGGGGCGTACATGTTGCCGGGCACGGTGTTCACAACATCGTCGTCGTTCGGAACAGGTTTCGGAACTGTCGCTACGCGCTCTCAAATTCGACACGCGTGTGGAATGGCGACGAGAAGGAACTCAGCACGGGCTGGTATTTCGCAGACAACATCGTGGATGGCGGACCGACTGCGCTCTATGGCACGCGCGTCTACATGCTGGCCGACTCCGACATCTGCCACAATCGTATTACTACCACGTTGACTGACAAAGGCGGCGACGCGGTCTCGCTGCGTTATTGCACCAACGTCGATGTTTATAACAACGAAATGCGTGAACTGAACGACGACGGAGTCGAACCTGACTACAGCTACGGCCACATCCGGATCTATCGCAACCGCATCGTCAACCCGCGTTGGCACGGCATCAGCTTCCAGCCCATGATGTGCTCGCCGTGGTACATCCTGCGGAACGAAATCGTGCTCATGGGCGACTCCCGTAAAGCACGACCGTTCAAGACGAACATCTTCGACCGCACGGTGATCCTGAACAACACGTTCGTTGTGCGAGGCCGCTATGCCCAGACACGAGCCGACCTGCTGCTGCGATCCTTTTCTCGAAACAACCTGTGGATTCATCTTTACGACAACGCAGATGAAAAGACGAATCCCACCGGTGCTCTCTGGTCAGGCCGCGGCGATGAACTGCCCGACCGCGAGTTCACCACCGCCGGTCAAACCCGCTCGTCGTGGAACACCGACGTGGACTACGACGGCTTCGCATGGGAAGGCGCAGGCCGCGGACCATCTCCATTCTGGTGGGACGGTGCCAAACCCGATCGTTTTCGCGATTTACCGTCGCTTTTCAAAACGATCGGAATCGAGGGACACGGAGTCGTCTTGAACCGGCCCGACGTTCTCAGAATGTCCGATCTTGCGGAGTATTCAAAACGCCGCTGGTCGGACGAAAGACTTCTCCTTAAAGCACGCTGCGCCGCGATCGACGCAGGGATCGTTGTCCCGAATTTGTGCGAGAAGTATTCGGGAGAGTCGCCGGATCTCGGCGCGCACGAATTTGGATTCTCAATCGTGCAGTATGGTCCGCGGCCAGTGAAAGACGAGTAAGATAGGAATTCATTTCTGGTAGCAGAAGTCGTGAGACTTCTGTGAAGTGGAATCCGAATTCTCACGAATCCGGCGACAGCAGATCAGACACTTATTGATCGGCCGATGCTAAGCTAAGTAGTGGTGATTCAAATGAAAGTTGATCTCGTGATTTCGATGATGAAAAAATCGGCGTTGATAGTGGCCGTGTTCATAACACTTACAGCCGCAGGAATGCCTGCACTGGGCGCGGACAACGACAACGCGCTACGCGCTGGAGCCTCGACTAGCAATATCACTCCGCCGCTGGGCACGCTGCGGGTCGGCAGCTTTGCCCCGTATCCTAGCGTCCATGTGCATGACGAACTGTATGCGCGCTGCCTGGTGCTCAATGATGGCAAGACCACTCTCGCACTGGTGGTATGTGATCTGGTCGGCTTTCATCGCAGCGTCAGTGTCGAGGCTCGTCGTTTGATCGAGAAATCGTGCGACATTCCACCAGATCATGTCATGATCTCGGCCACCCACACGCATTCGGCGGGAACGGCCATGGGCACGACTCGGTACACCAACGAGCAGGAACTTGACGATTACCAACAATTCCTCGCTCGACGGATCGCCGACGGTGTGCGGCGCGCGAAGAATTTGCTGCGCCCCGCGGAAGTCGCCTACGGGAAGGCGGACGCCGGTGAAAACACCCGCAGCCGGCGCTGGTACTTGCGCGAAGGCAAAGAACGAATAGACCACTTTGGCCGGATCAACCGCGTGTGGAAGACGTCAGCGCCCAACGACAACTACACCAGGCCCGCCGGTCCCGTCGATCCAAACGTCTACTTCATCGCCGTGCGCGAACCTGGCGGCTCACCCATCGCGGTCTACTCGGCGTACTCCGCTCATTATGCTGGCGACACCGGCGCGGGACACATCTCGGCCGACTATTTTGGCTACTACTGCGATAAGCTTAAAAGTCGTCTCAGTTCGTCGGAGCAGCAGGACCCACCCTTCGTCGCGATGATGGCGAATTCAACGAGCGGCGACATCGGTTTGAATCTCGATTCGTTCAGTCACTTGCCAGGGCCCAAGGGCAAATACCAGCGGTGTCGCTTTCTGGGAGACGACCTGGCCGAGAAAGTCGATAACGCGTTGGCTGAAGTTTCGTGGCAGGCTCACGCACGACTTGATGTTTGCTTTCGCGAGGTGGCTCTTGCCTGGCGAACCATCGAACCGGAGTTAATCGAGTGGGCCAAAGACATCGAGGCCCGTGCGCCGCGTTTGCGGGAAGGCAACCTGCCGATCGCAGCTCGCTGGGCGACGACGCGGGAATTTATCGCGCCATTGAGCTACGCCGGCCGCGTTCAGCAGCTCGCCAAAGTCACCGAGCCGGCGAAGGTTCCGTTGCAGGTAGTGCGGATCGGAGACATCTGCATCGGGACAACACCTTGTGAAACCTACACGGAGATCGGTCGGGCATTTCAACAACGCAGCCCTTTCGAAAAGACGTTCATGGTTGAGCTGAATCACGGTTATCTCGGCTACCTGCCCACTCCACGGCACTTCAAACTTGGCGGCTACTCCACCTGGCCAGGAACCAACTACCTGGAGCCCCAAGCTTCGGAAAAGATTGTTGATCACCTGCTAGAGATGGCAAAAGAACTCAATCCGACCGGCGACCGATGAAGAAGTCGCCGACTTCCGGTCAGGATTCTGCGAGTGAATAATCTTATGAACCGACTACTTCTCGCCATTCTGATTGCGCCCTCGATTGGTCGCGCACAGGACAAGCTTAACATCGCCAAAAACGGCGAGACGACGTATCGCATTGTAATTGCGGACACGGATGGCGTGCCGCGATACGCAGCGGAGACTTTGGCTGGTTATCTTCAGGAAAGCACGGGGGCGAAATTTCCGATCATGGCGGCCGGAAGCAGTGATCCGGGAACGCCGGCGATCTATGTCGGGCTCAGTCAGCCGGCGCGGGACCTGTTGAAGGGCGATCCGCATGCGCGACTGAAGGATCAGGAGCATGTCGTCCGCAGCATCGGGCAGGACATCTTGCTGTACGGTAGAGGGCATCGAGCGAGTCTCTACGCGGTGATGGAGTTCCTGGAGAACTCGCTTGGCTGGCGGTGGTATTCGGTCTTCGAGAAGCCGGTTGTCCCCGAGCATCCGACGCTGACGTTCAAGCCCTTTTATCGAAAGCGCCGGTTCAATTTTCGGCGGCGGCATCTGGCGCTGCGATACAACGTCGAATTCTACCCGCAGCATGGCGTCAACATGGGGCTGGAGACAAAGCTGCTCAGACGCGGCGAGCCGGTTCCTGGTCACCTGCGTTCCTGGATGCCGAATGAGAACTTTGTGCATACGACGTTCTCATACATTCCGCCCACGCCGCAGGACAAATATGCGAACGAGTTTTCTTGGGTGAAGAACCGCAACTACTTCGCGACGAATCCCGCGTTCTTCTCGTTGAACGAAGCAGGTCAGCGTGTTCCCAATCTCCAGCTCTGTTTCAGCAACCGCGGTCTACGCGACGAGTTTACGGCGCAGGTGAAGCGGCACATCAGCGTCTCTGGCGAACGGCAGATCATCATGGTCGACGCTGCGGATCGGCCGGGCCGATTCTGTCACTGCGAGAGCTGTGTTGGTCTGGAAGAGAAGCACAAGTCGCCGGGCGGACCGCTGTTCGACTATCTGATTGAGCTGTCGAACGCACTTCTGCGCGAACATCCGCAGGCCAGAGTGAAGACGCTGGCTTATCGCCGCAGCCAGACGCAGATTCCGCCGAGCGTGCCTGAAGGCGAACGTCTTCCGCCCAATCTCATCATCGACTTCGCGCCGATTGAGGACGCCTACTTCGCCGACTGGACTCACCCGGACGCGCGGATTCAGGAGACGTTGAAGCATCTCAAGGGCTGGGCCGCCATTACGGCTCCTGGAAATCTCTGGGCATGGATGTATCCCAATCCCTGGGGCAGCGGTCATGTAATGCCGGTCGGCAACGTCGAGCGTGTTATTACCAACATGCGAGTGATGCATCAGATCGGCGTGCGCGGCATCTTCCTCGACCACAATGGTGTCAACTCGCGCAGCGGCTGGAGCGAACTGCAGGCTTTCCTGGTATTGAAACTTTCGCAGGACATCGACGCCGACACTGACGCATTGATTAAAGAATTCACCGATCACGTCTATGGTTCGGCTGCAGCGCTGGTTCGCCGTTATCTGACCGAGCTGGAAGGCGCCCGCAAGGCGATGAAGGTCTTTGCTCCGGGTGTCTCCTACAAGTCGCGCAACGTCGATGACCGCACCTTTCCGTATCTCACCACAACGAACATCCACCGCTGGCAGCAATCGTTTGAGCGAATGCTTGAACTGACGGCGGACTCGCCGCGCCATCGTTCAAACGTCGAAGTTCTCCGCCGCGAACTCGACATCGCCACGCTGTGGAAATGGTTTGAGCTGAAGAAGAGTTTCCCGGACACCTATACCGACCATCGCCCCATCGCCGAACGCATCGTCGCCGCAAACGTGGCAGGCTCCGCCGCCGGGATCAAAGCCGCGTGGAAACTCGGCGAACACGTCGTTTCGGATTTCGTGACTCTGATTGAAGCCGGCGGCGAAAAGCCATTGCCTGCGCGGTTCGCCAGTCTGCCGGCGGAACGGGTTCGCAGCTATCTCCCGGTCAACAGCCGCCGCGGCGAGGCCCGACGCAACATCCGCGATCGCGAGGCCGCCTTTGGTCTGGCCACCATTGTTGATCAACCCGGGCAACCCTTTCGCTGCGGCTTCGCCGAATGGAAATCACGCACCCCGCGAAACGTGCTGCGAGGACCGGACCTCGAACTCACTCCCGCCGACATCACGCCCGGCGAATACCAGCTCCACCGTCTTGGCGAGTTCGACGTCACCACGGACGACAGTCTCATCTGGTTTGGCCGCAGCTGGCTCACCTCGGTCGCAATCGGCTCACGGCTGCACTTCCCCGGCGAAACCAGCCGCTGGGAAGCCTGGGTGAATCTGAAGTTCGACGGCAAATCCTGGGGCGGCAAAGGCGAAGACGTCGTGGTTTGCGACCGAGTGATTCTGGTGCGGAAAACCGACTAAAAGAGAAAGAACAATGAATCTCCGCTTCGAACTAACAGTTCATTCGCTCCTACTCGCTTGCCTGCTGCTCATGCCCACGAATGCGTTTGCACAAGCCGGGACCGAGTACGGGGTACTGCCCACCAATTTCAACGAGGACAGAGTCAACCAAATGATGCGGGCGTATCAGCGGGAGCAGGTTCATGCCGCGCTCGATGCGCGGCTGGATGAGTTTGAAGCGGCACTGAAATCACCGGAAGCGATCGCGGCATATCAACAGAAACGAAGGGAATATCTGGCGGGTGTGTTTGGTCCGTTGCCGAATCGTGGGCCGCTGAACACACAGATCACAAAACGAGTGCAGCGGGATGGCTACTCGATTGAGCACGTGCTTTTTGAGAGCCTGCCTGGCTTTCACGTCACGGCCAATCTCTATCGTCCCGATGGTGATGGACCGTTTCCCGGCGTCCTATTTCCCTGTGGCCACTCGTGGAACGGCAAGGCGAATACGACCTATCAGAAAGTCTGCATTCTCCTCGTACAACACGGCTTTGTCGTTCTCAACTTCGACCCGCTCGGTCAGGGCGAGCGCCGCCAGCTCATCGGTGCGGAGCCGCATCCCATTCTCAAACCACGCGGTGAGCACAACCCCCTTGGCGTCGCCCCAATTCTGCTCGGTCGATCGTTGGCCGCAATGATGGTCTGGGACGGCATGCGCGCGATCGATTACCTCTGCAGCCGGCCCGAGGTCGATGCGAAACGCATCGGCTGCACCGGTAACTCCGGTGGCGGGAATCTCACGAGTTATCTCATGGCCTTCGACGAGCGGATCGTCGCGGCCGCGCCCGGTTGTTTCATGACGACCCATCGGCGCAAGAACGAACGCCCCGGCCCCGGCGATGCCGAGCAAAACCTCTTCGCCCAGATTCGCGAGGGTTTCGACCATCCCGACTTTATCCTCTCCCGTGCCCCGAAGCCGACCCTTATTCTCTCCGCGACCCAGGACTACGTTCCAATTCAAGGAGCATGGGAAGCCTTCCGCCAGGCCAAACGCGCCTACACGCTGCTTGGCCACCCCGAGCGCATCGAACTCATCGAGGCCAATGAAAAGCACGGCTTCTCGAAACGGCTACGCGAGGGCGCAGTGCGCTTCATGGCGCGCTGGCTTCAGGGGCGTTATATCGAGGTGGTCGAGAACGAAGAAGTCAGCGTCCTGCCCGATGCCGAGTTGCAGGTCACGCCACACGGTCAAGTGCGCTGGTTGCCGGAGGCGCGATCGGTATTCGATTTGTATGCCGAGTCAGAGCGAAACCTGGCCGCAAAGCGTCCGCCGCTCACCGCGAAGGTTGTGCGAGAGGCGACGGGGATTCGCCCGCTCACGGAACTGCCGAAGCCAAAGGTGGAAACCGTTCGTAGCACGAATTCGGCTAGACCAAAGAAGCTGATCATCCGCCCCGAGCCGGGCATTGTCCTGCCCGCGCTGCATTGGCCGGGCGGGGAGGGGCGACCGATTTTGATCGCGCCGGGCGACGGGATGAATTCCGCGGTCAAGCAGGCGCGCGGGTGGCATGCGCAGGGTCATCCGGTCTTGATTGTCGAAGTGCGAGACACCGGCGAAACCAGAACTCGCAATTGGCGATTCCCCGGCGCGGATTCGTTTATCAGCCACATGCTGGGACGCAGTTGGCTGACGATGCGCACGGAGGACTTGCTGATCAGCGCCCGTTGGCTGGCCGAATCGTCCCAACGCAAAAATGTGGCCCTTCACGCCGCCGGCGAAACTGGGGCAGCCGCTTTGCACGCCGGATACCTGGAACCCGATCTCATCGTCGACGTGCACACCACCGATGGGCTGACCTCATGGCGGGAGCTGATGGCGAGTCGCGATGCGTACAAACACATCCATCAAGCCGTCTACGGCGCACTGCGGTATTACGATTTACCCGCCCTCAAGAGAAAATCGACACAGGCAAGTCTCTATCGCCGACTTCCGATCCCGAAACCATTTCTGGTTACTGAAAAAGAACATCGCTTCGGTGGCGACATTCGCATTGGCGATTTGAATGGTGATGGACGCTGCGACTTGCTTGTTTATCGCAGCAATCACAGCGGCCCGTCTGGACCGGCGATTGGTGGATTCAAACCGTGCTTCCTCGGCGCGTTTGACATGGACGGCACGGTTCTTTGGAGTGTCGGCGGCGGCGGGACGCACCCAGTGCGACCGGGTTCGGTGGCGATTCACGATCTCGATGGCGATGGCGCGACAGAGGTGATCTGTTTCTGGCATCAGCCAGACGACAAAGTTAAAGCCGACTGGCA
>CAYFJO010000457.1:0-8405 GCA_964343305.1 uncultured Pirellulaceae bacterium
TCGACGCCCGCCTTGTGAATCAGCCACATCGTGCGAGGCCAGCCGGTCACATTGGTCGCCGGGTCGTCCACATCCCAGTAGCTGTCCCAAACCTCACTGGGGTAGCAGGCCCGCTGATAATTCACGTTGAGTAGCAGGTGAGTGGTCCGCGCAACAGCATAGCGGCCGATCAGTCTGCGGTAGCCGTCAAGGATCATCTTCTTCGACGAATTCTCGTCGATCCTCTCCGCGAACGGAGCATGCTCGCACACACCATCGGCAGCCAGATTGAAGAGCAAGCCGCCGGCTGCCGCTTTCCTCGCTATTCTGTTCACCGCAATCAGCTTCGGTGATTCGTCTGCGAACGCGGACGAGGCTGTCAGGAAACACAAGATGATGATGGAAATCGATGCGTTCCTCATGGTAAGCCTTTTACATTCTGTGGTGCGAGGTAGTCCGTGTATTTCCAGCGAGATTCCTTCGGCCGACGGTACGATCTTTCAATTGCATCGTGTTCCGCAGTGAGTTTTGCAAGCTTCACGCGATCGGCCAGCGGATCGACGGTTCGCTTCTGCCAGCGATGAAGCTCGGCCAGCAACCGTCTCTTGACGTCCGCCAGCGACGGGTCGTCGGCTCGGTTTCGCCATTCATGAGGATCGGCTTGCAAGTCGTACAGTTCGACCGGTGGCGCATCGAGCCATGTCGCGTAAGCCCGCTTCACATGCTTCTCTGCTGTGGCGACATCGGACGCCGTAACGTAAGGCGGGTGGGCCGGCCGATCCATCTGGCTGCACAATTTCGCAACCGGATTAGCGCGGTCCTGAAGTAAGTTGACAATCAATTTGTATCGGCCGTCTCGGATCGTCCGCTGTGGAAAATAAATCGGCGGATAGTGCCCGTGGTATTCGGTAAACAGGAATTCACGCCAGTTGCCTTTGTGTTGATCCATCAGTGGCAGCAGCGAGCGCCCGGGCAACTCGCTGCGAGCCTGCGCGCCGACGGCCTCCAGAATGGTTGGCAGCAGATCGAGCGAACTCACGAGTTCTTTGCGCACCTTTCCGGATGGAATACGACCGGGAAACCGGACGATCAGTGGCACACGGAGACTCGACTCGTAGCTCGCCAGCTTGCCGCGCGGAAACTGAGCGCCGTGATCGCCGAGGTAGATGACCAGCGTCTTCTTCGTCAGGTCGGCGTTGTCGAGCGCCGCGAGCAATCGACCAACGCCATCATCCAACCGCATCATGCAGTTGTAGTAGTTCGCCTGACTTTCTCGTATTCTGGGATTGTCAATCCCAATCCACGGCAGGGCGCGGACGTCGTCGGCCGACAGCGGCGAGTGGGGTGATCCATGCTGCTCGCGCAGGAACGGCAGATGGGCGTCCGCGTAATTGACCATCAGGAAAAACGGCGTCCCCGCCGCTACGAAGAATTCGCCGGCCAGTTCAGCAACACGCTCGACATCACGGTGCGCAAACGTGTTGCACTTCGAGACGTCCGGACGATAGTCGAACGGGAACGCCAACTCCGGGTTGACGTGCAGTTTGCCGATGAGGCCGGTTCGATATCCGTGGGCCTTCAACCGACTGGCAATGTTCGGCAGCTTGCCGAACATGCGGTAGTGATGCGTCGCCAGACCAATCTGCCCATTCTGGTGCGGATAAAGACCTGTGAGCAGCGCCGCCCGCGACTCACTGCAACTGGCCGTCGCCACGAACGCTCGCTCGAACCGCATTCCCTGCGCGGCCAGTCGATCGAGATGCGGCGTACGAGCGAACCGATCGCCGTAACATCCCAACTCCGGCCCATTGTCCTCGGACGTGATCAGCAACACATTCGGCGCAGGCAGATTGGCCGTCAGTCCAACGGAGACGAGTGCCAGGATGAAAAGGACGCAAAGAGACGTAGCACAGGCTGCCAGCCTGTTTTCCAGTCTTTCAAACAGGCTGGCAGCCTGTGCTACGTCTTGCGTTGCTTGACACGGGAACCTCATTTCACACCTCGTGTGGGTTTGTGCGTCTGCTTGCGCCAAACACGGTTGAGCATGCGTCCGGCACTTTCCACGATTTGGTAGCCGGCGTTCGGTTCCAAGCGAGTCCAGTAAATCGGTTGACCGGAATAGCCACCACCGAGAATGCCGTAGATCGTTGGACAGTAGCCACCGTATCCGTCCGCAAGACCTACGACCGCAGTAATCGGAGCAGGACTGCGACGTTTGATGTCCAGCCCGAACTGACAGTACAGTTCGCAGGGCTGCGTCACCAAAGCCACCTCTCCAATGCGAACTGCATGAATGGGCAAAGCATCGACCGGGTTCTCTCCGTACACTTCCTGCAGGTGAACTGCTCCGAACGCCATGATCATCTTCATCCCGCGGATGCTCTCTCCTGCGTCGATTCGAGCGAGCACTTTGCGGGCTTCAACCAGTCGTTCAGGTTTGGGCAGTCGAACTTTGACCTTCAGATCTTCGTGCGTATGAGCGAGAACGGGATGATTGTGGTACGTGACGTTCTTAAACAGCCGCAGCGTTTCATCAGCGGTCATGCGGGCAATTCGCTGGAGCTTTTCTTCGCGCGATTCCTTGCGGCGGTGAAGCATGTCGGCGATGGCGATATCACCCTGGGCGCCGTTTAGGTACAGCACGGGGATGTCGCCCAACTCTTTCCGAAGAATCTTGCGAGCCTCGCCGGGAAAGTCGGCCGAGTAAATGCCGGCCGCGTAGAAGATCGTCGGGTGAGTGGTGTTGTGGTGCAACACCGCGATCAGCTTGCCATTGGAATCCGCGGCGAAGATTGCCAGGTGCTGCGGATCATCGGGACCTTCCAGTCCGGCAAAGTCCTCACGCGACGCATCTCCGTGCATCGTGTGCGTACCGTCGGCCCAGCAAAGACGCCGGTTGAAGCCGATCTGCGCCTTTCCCTTGCCCCAGCCGATCTTGCCGGGCCGAGCCGATTGAACCGACTCTTGAGCCAACTCCACGAGCCAGACTTGCAGCCGATCCAGGTAGGCGTGATCGATCGGCATGAGATAGTTGGTCTTCAAGAGCGATGGACCACCGTGCGTGTGCGTGCAGGCAATGAGAATGTTGCGCGGTGGAATCCCTGTCGCTTCGCCCATGGCCTCGCGTATGGCGGCCACGTGTGCAGAGTTCAAACCGACCAGATCGCTACTGACCAGCAGCAGTTGCGTCCTGCTGTCGGACAGATAAAGTCCGTTCGCTTCCAAGTCGTCGCGTTGCTTCGTTGCAGTTCGCGCAACACCAGCTCCCTGCACCCAACCGCCGACGCGATTGTTAATAACCTTGCTGGCAGCGCCGACTTGCAATGGTGGTGAGCCTTCGGCAAATGTCTGCGTTACCAATGCGAAGACGGCGAGGCTGAGTAAGTAGACTTGTTTCGCAGTCATATTTGATCCTGCCTGGTTGTCGTTTCACTGTTTAGCATTCTCCACGCTCAACGGCGGCTTATCCACCGATAAGTTGTGGTTTCGGATTCTCTACCTTACCCGCGGGCCGCTGGTTTTTCCCCGGCCGATTCAGATCGCCGAGGTCTTCACGGGCCCGCTGGGCAGAGGTCATCAATCGGCTGACGACCTGAGGTTTCGCCTGGGCAAGATTCCTGGTTTCCCGCGGGTCTGTGACCAGGTCATAGAGTCGCGCCTGGCTGGAATTCCCTTGATCGCCGGAGCCAGTGAGCTTCTTCTCCAAGGCCAAATAGAGCTTGTAACGTCTGTCGCGCACGGCTTGTAGCTGCCGAGCGTGGTAGTAATAGAATACCTCGTGGGGCGATTTTGCATCCGGTTTTCCCAACAGCAAATCGCTAACATCTCTTCCGTCGATAATGCGATCGGTGGGCATCTTTGCACCAGTGAGGCGGGCAAACGTTGGCATCAGATCCATCGAGGTCATCAGCTCGTCGCAGACGGTGCCGGCAGGCGTTTGGCCCGGCCAGCGAATGATGCACGGCATTCGCATGGCGCCTTCCGACGTATTGTACCCCCATCCTTTCCAGGGGAGATTACTGCCCTGTGGCGGATTGTGGCGCGGCGCTCCGTTGTCCGAAGTCCAGACGACCAGCGTTTGCTCGTCGATCCCCAAACGCTTGAGGGCCGCGAGAATCTCACCCATCGACCAATCCAGTTCTTCTACCGAGTCGCCGTACGGGCCGTTGGCCGACTTGCCACGAAAACGCTCACTAGCAAATGGCGCCCGAGTGCTGCCGGGCATGGCATGGGGTAGGTAGAGAAAGAACGGCTTGTCGCGATGTGCTTCGATAAACCGAACCGCTTCGAGTGTATAACGCTTCGTCAGGTCGTTGCGTTCCACGGGAGCTTCGATGACTTTCTCGTCTCGCATCAGCGGCAAAGGCGGCCAACCGGGACGTTTGTTGCCGACCATGTTGTCGCTGTAAGGAATGCCGAAGTACTCGTCGAATCCCTGCCGTGTTGGCAGGAATGCCGTCTGATCGCCCAAATGCCATTTGCCGATGCACGCCGTCGCATAACCGCGCGGCTTGAGCACCTTGGCGACGGTCACTTCGTCGGGGTGAAGCCCCGTTGGCGATGCTGGTCGCAGCACCCAGCCATCGTGACGATTCCAGTGCAGACCGACCCGGCGCGGGTAACAAGCTGTCATGAGGCTGGCCCGCGAGGGCGTGCAGACGCCAGCGGACACATAGAAGCTGGTTAAACGCAATCCTTCGGCGGCCATCCGGTCAATGTGTGGTGTGCGGTGCTTTTTCGACCCGAAGCAACCCACATCACCATAACCCAAGTTGTCACAGTTGATGACAATGAAATTGGGCCTAGCCGGCTTATCAGCATCCGCACTGACCGGCGATACGACGGCAACAGCCACGACAACTGAACTCATGATTACGTGTCTTAATATCACTTTCTTTGTTCCTCCGGCGGCTAGTAATAGATTGTTGGAGTCCGAGCTGCGTAAGGCATGCTCCGCATGACGGATGCAAAGCAGCATCGATCGTGAAGCCGACACGTCATTCGCAACTCACGGTTCCACCCGGACGTCCAGGTTGTCGAACCAACTGGGCATTCCGCCGCCGTTCAGGACGCCGACCAGCGTGCCGTTCTCGTTTGAATTAAGCTGTGCCTCGCGCACGACTTTCCCGTCCAGAAAATACTTGACTTTGTCGCCACGGCAGGACACTCGGAGTGTGAATCCTCGCTTCAGCGTCTGAATCACTCGCGATACCTCGGCAACGCGCTGGCCGGATTCCAGGCGGTCCCAACGGAGTCGGATGGTGTCTCGTTCAGCGGAAAGCAGGAAGCGGCTGGCGTTGGCTATGTCGAGACCACGATATGCGATCCCTGCTGATGCGTTCTTGAGACTCTGCTCCAGGAACACGTCGCATGAGATGTCCACATCCGGCTGGCCGGCATCTACGAGCAGATACCGCGTCGTGTCCACTTCCCGGACGCGGGCCTTACCGCCGGAGATGATCCAGGTTCCGCTTGGTTGGTACTTTTGTCCCGTCTCGTCCAGGTCCAGTGGACCGTCCGGTCGATGGAAGGTGTCGTGTACAAGAACCGGTCGGCAGTCGACCGGAAGCGGACTGCCACGGCGCTTGTCGGCAAACAGCACGTTGAAGAGATGCTGTTGCAGCTCGCTAAATGGAATGGGGGCTTGGGGCCGAAACTGCTGGCCGAAAGTGTTCGTCAGAAACCGGCGGTTTTGCCATGTCGTCAACAAGGCCGCCAGTCCGGGAAACTTCAAGTCACCGACATCCTTGAAGAACGGTACGGCATGGAACGCCGGTTCGATGCCCGCGGCCTCGCTGATGGCAAAGACGCAGGCCTGTCGCGTTGCCACTCGTTTCGGCTCGCTGCCAAGCAAGTCGAGCGCCCGCTGAAGTCGGGCCTCGGGAATTGGATCGGCTGCGTACTCCTGGAACAGCCGCCGCAAATACTGCTTCACTTCCGCGACGCTGACACGAGTTTCCTGTTGAAAGATGCCGTTGTCATTACGCAACGGCACACCGCGACAACCCAGCATCTGGTCGATGACGTGACGCCCCGTTCCTGCCAGCGAGTCTTCAAAGTAGACCAACGACTGACCATGCAGATCGAGCAGAGTGAGCTGTACCTTCTCGGTATCCACCTTGTGAACCGGAACTCCGTCGCGTAACGCATGCCACGCGGCGGTCGCGCAGGCGTGACCCTGAACGATGCGACCGGTCTCCATTCTAGGAAAGGCAGCGTATGCCTGATGCGTGTAGGCTCCTGCCGCGGCAACCAGCAACCCAGTCGCCTCGCTGGGCCGGGGAACAAGAACGTCGAAAGGAATGCACGCAGCGCCGAACTTGGGATAACCGCCCAGACGAAGAAGCTGCATGCCTTCCGGGCCGCTGCCTGGCACGGTTTCGCGGTGGACTCCGTGAATGTCAACCACCATCGCGTTGAAGTAGATGCTGCGCGGGTGCCAGAAGCTCTTCTGGACGTATTCGTCCCGCCCCTGATCCTGCATCAGTTTGCCGCCGAAGACGAGGTCGTTCACCATCCGCCGACCTTCGCGCATGTAGATCAGCGAAGGCAACGGAGCGTCGCCCTCGTTGGTCGTCGTGCCGAATTCGCTCAGCCGGTACTTCGGCTCAAGCCCTTCGTGAAAATCGTGCCGGCAGAAGCCGAATTGCTTCTGTCCCAACTCGTGCTGCACGAAGTACAGTCCACGAATCGCCTGTGCCAGATGCTCTCGTTCGTTCGCCTCGCGGTCGGCGATTTTCATCGACTCCAGCACGTGCCGGCCATCGGGTAGCCGCCAGCCTTCGACAGTCGAGAGGTATTTGTCGCAGTTCCAGCGCCGATGTTTGTTGCCCAATCGAACGCCGTAGATGTTCTTCCTGTTTGACCAGCTTCGTCGCAACCATTGGAATTCTGTCGGGTCGTAACCCTTTGGCGGTCGGGTCAGGACCCAGGGACTGCGGTCGTCGCCTTCTCCGTAGTCTTCCAGAGTGACGGTGCCATTCCATGCCATGGTTGCCGCTTTCGTGTCCGGCGCGCCGGTCGAAGCGTCGAGCAGTGGTCCGCCGGCCGAGATCATTCCGCCCAGATCGCGAGTCGGTGTGAAGATTCGCCCGGCATACGTTTCGAGGTTTCGCGTGGGGTCTTCAGAGGCGACGCGGCCTTCGCGACGAAGCGTCATCGTCACCCCGGCGAGAACCGCAACATCGCCTTCAATCTCGGCATCGATCGTAATTCTAGGACGGACGACGATTTCCCGTTCCGCTTCTCGCCGGTTTCGGAATCGCAGCTCGATGACGCGTAGTGTCTTTGGGTCCTTCCTCACCAAGACCGGGTAGTAGCCGGCCACCACGGTCAGGCTCTTCTGGCGTTCGATCTCACGCCGCACGTAATCGAAGAAGACGTGAAACGGTGCGAAGTATCCTTCCCCACCATGCTTGTGGCGTGCTCCGACGTTGTAGCCGGTCGTGTAGCGCGCCACCACGTCCAACTCCATGGCCAGTCCACCGATCGACCGAATGGGCACGTCGCTGTCCGGGTTGACTCCGTTGGTGGTCAGCCCACCCAGTTCACGCGGGCTACGCATGACGAGGAGTGTATCAACGCCAAGCCGGCCAGCGGTCAACGCCGCAGCCGTGCCTCCACTCGACCCGCCAACAACCAACAGCTCCGGCTCGTAGACTTTCTGGTGAGCTTCATACGGATTCGTGCCGAACTCGTCCGATTCCGCCGCCCATGCCACAGCAACCGCGAGCCAGAACGTCATCACGACAATCCATGCAATCCGAAGCAACGTTTCCATCATGGGTGCTCTCGGGACTGTGCTGACGCTAATGGAGTGTTTCATGTCAGTGTCCACGGAACTGGCAAACACCAATTTGGTCGGCGATCTGTTTTCGTACGAACTCAGCCGACGAGACAAAAGGCCCCACTCACGGCCGCTCAACCACCGGGGCGGTCTTCACTCGCGGACGGATGGGTAATCGATCGATGCCGGGAAACGTCGGGTCGTCCATGGCGCGAATCTCTTCCTCGCCCATGAAGGGGCAACAGGCGTCGACCCAGGCGATCAACCGGTGCAGGCTCTGCGGATCGACCTTCACGTCGTAGTGTTTGCCGCTGCCGGCCAACTCAATGAGCCGACTGCTGTAGGAGAGGTACTTCATCGGCGGTAATGTCGTCAAAGCGCCCGGCTCGTTCTGCTGGTAGATGCTTTCGACAGGAATCGCTCCCGCGATGCCGTATCCAGGCCGCCCGCCGCCGACCGGGTTTCCCCAACCCGCCGGACCCACTAGCGTCAGATACGGCTCTTTAAACACGTTGTGTCCGGGGCGCAAAGCGAGGTTCGGTTCCACGGAATTGGGCGCTTTGCCCTGGTGGCACTTGACGCAATAGCGGTCCAGCACCGGCTGGGCGAAACGCTCATAACTGATGCTTTCGGTGCCCCA
>CAYFJO010000458.1:0-8398 GCA_964343305.1 uncultured Pirellulaceae bacterium
AGATGCATTTCATTTGCCAACTTGCGGTGTGCCTGCGGCACTTCGGGGTCGTTTTGCAAAAACCACAGCAGGCCAAGAGTCAAGTTGCGATGCCGCTGGCGGATGCGTTGCCGAGTCTGCTCATCTCCCTCGACATAACCGCGATTCTCTTCCACAAACGGAAAACCGAGCGGTCGCGGATTGATGTTCACATCGGTTTTCCGGTTGGGAAGCATGGTGACCGAGAGCGCACGAACCAACGTGTCGAAGTGAGCGGGATTGTAACCCCGTCCAGGCTTAAACGTCTTCGGTCCCGCCAATCGACCAGCCTTCAGGTCGTCGAAATAGCCGACATAGTTCTTGCGGTCATAGTCCGGCGGAGCTTCTGTCAGCCGGTGCGAGTTGTCGAGATCCGTCGTCAGACACAACCGATACGTATAGGCGGGCAGGCGCTCGTCAGCTTCACCAGTTGTGCCGTCGAGAAACTTCTTCTCCTGATAATCAAAGTAGACAACTCCGGCATGTGCTTCACCGTATTCCGCACGTGACTCGCGCCCCAACCGGTATTTCGCGCCTGCGGCCGCATAAAGATCGCCTTCGTAGGTCGCGTCGATAAAGATCCGACCAGTCACCTCACTCGTGTCACCTGTTTTGCGATTGATGATCGTGATCTTTGCCAGCCGACGACCGACGGTGTGAGCTTTCGTCAATCGCCAGCCTTTTATCACTTTGATGTTCGGCTGAGCCCGCAACATATTTTCGAATGCTGACTCTGCGACTGACGGTTCAAAATAATAACCATCGCGGCACAGTCGCACATTTTCGTGATCCGAACCATAGGTCTTCACATAGTGTTGGCGAAGATTGCCAATGAACTCCGCAAACAACCCACGGATCATGGCCCGATTTTCGATGTCGCTCTTACCGAGTCCACTCGTCATCATTCCACCGACATGATTGTTGTACTCAACGAGCGTCACACTTCGACCCGACCGTGCCGCCGCCAGTGCCGATGCAATTCCACCAGGCGTTCCGCCCATCACAACCACGTCGGTATCGTTTGCGCAAAAAGCGACAGAAGAGACCAACAATAGAACCATCAAGAACAGGAAAAATCGTCGTTGTATCTGCACGATGAACCTTTCGTTTATACCACTCGCGGCCAAGTTTGACACATTGTGGAACTCTGTGGTTACGCTCGCCAGAGCGTGAAACTCCGCGGTCTGGCGACCGCGGCTAGAACAAGTATAACCGAGTAAATCAAAGTAAATGCGTCTGTCCTTTTCATTCTTCTTCCTTCCCAAGTATCGTCGTTTTTGGATAGATTTTGGAGAGATGCCGCAGCCAGTTGTTGTTGGAGTCCAGACTTTAGCCTGTCATTGCGCAGGCGAAAGGCTGTACCGCAGCGGACATTTCAAAGTGGCGGCGGCATAGCAGGCTAGTGAAAGACTCGAGTATGAGTCTTGATAAACCGAACGGCGCAAGCCGTCTGGTAATTCGTCATTTCGCTCACCGCTGCGATGAGTTTAAGGAGCCTGCCAATGAGAAATCGAAACCACAAGTTTCTCTGGATTTGCCTGAGCGTTAGTTTCTTCACCGCGAGTTTCTTCGGACTCCGATTGGAAGCACAGGTGAATCGTGAGCCGGTCAGAACTCCGCAGGTGCGCACCCCAAACCTGCCCAAGCAGTCTCAACAGAAATCGACCCGCACGGTTCAGACCCCGGCAACAAATCTGTCAGGAAACTGGGATTCAAATCTTGGATCTGTTTCGCTGAGGCAAAGCGGCAACCGAGTTAGCGGCACATTGCGTTTCTCAAACGGTGCGGTTGCGACCTTGACGGGTACCGTCCAGGGGACGTCATTCTCGTTTCGCTGGAACGTTCCCAATTCACAGGTGCATGGCGACGGGACCCTTACGGCAAGCGCGAACGGGGCTCGTTTGTCCGGCCCCTACACAGATCGTAGCGCAGGAACACAAGGTCAATCTGTATTAACCCGAAAGGTGATAAGACCTTCGACTCCTCCAAGCTCGACGCCTCGTGTTGACACTCCCAGGACGAACCGTAGCAACTCAGCACCCGATTCACGTACGTCTTTCCAGGTGGCAAGGCCTGCGGAATTAAATCGACTCACGTCAGATGCCATTCGAGATCAACTTCGTCTCGCGGTCCAACACCTGGAAACACAACTCGATGCTTGGCGATCCGGCGGCGGATGGAAGAAATACTTGGCAACCGAACAGTTGAAAATCTCAACAAGCCGGCATCAATCGGGAATCCCTGATCCTAAAAACGCTCATTCGAAGACTTGAAAAAGAAGATACCAGCTCTGAATAACGGCGACGATCTTCTCGGATTCCGTGAGGTGAAATGGGATAGTCATCAACTCAAACAAATGCGGGACTCTGTGCGTGATGCCCACCTGGCTGCCGCCAAGGGAAGTGGGGAAGTATTAACAACAACGGGAAAAATGGATGTGCGCCCCTCGCTACGTCCCGAATACCAACAGGAGTTTGTGAGCAACCACGTCGTTCGGTTTACCGACAACAATGTTGATTATACATTAGGCTACTCAATTCGATTTAAGAATCACCAGTATCTTGGGCCATACCAGCCTTAACGACGACTCAAGAATCAGGACATAAGGGGGAGGACATAGGGCACTGTCATGGCTGAAGTTGTCTTTCTGCGATGATCGCGGACCTTGGCAACCACCCAAACGCTTCGTGCAGATTGCGAATCGATTGCTCACTTCCCTGGCTGGGGAATGAGTGCAAAACCGTTCAAGGATCTATTCGATCGGAACTAGGCCGCCACCAGTGGAAGATGTCCACTGGAGTACAGCCTTTGGCTGCAATAGCAGGCTAAAGCCTGGACTCCAACAATTGGCCGCGCCATAGGCCGACCAATTCCCCGTGACTTTTTCCATTGTAAAATTGTACTCAATAATCCAATCAAATGAGGTGTGTGTAAGTTGTTAATCGAGGCTTGACATGCTTGAAAACAGATTTCGATCTTCAATCGTCGTTGTCTGCGTGTTCGTCGCCCAGTTGCGGGGGCAGGATTTGCACGATTCCAATGATTTGGGATTCGATCTTCCATCCATGTGGGAATATTCCGGGCCGTTGATTTCGCCTGAGGATCGGCAGAACGATCGCAGCCGGGCGCAAAAGGATCCAACGCTGGTGTTTTATGGAGGCAAGTGGCATGTATTTATGACCGTCAAACTTCCAGGCCGCTCGGCGATCGAATACTGTTCGTTCGAAAAGTGGGAAGACGCCAACCGATCGAAGCGGACAATTCTCCAAGTCAGCGACAGCGATTACTACTGTGCGGCTCAGGTGTTTTACTTTCGGCCGCACAAAAAGTGGTATCTCGTTTATCAGATGGGCGTGCCAGACGCAAACAAGATGTGGGTTGCCTATTCAACGACGACCGACATTTCCGATCCCGCTTCTTGGACAAAAGCGCGACCTATTCTCGACGGCGGCAAGAACGATCCGCGCAAGGTTGGCGGGCTGGACTACTGGATCATCTGCAACAACGAGCGTGCCTACCTGTTTCTGACGAGTCTGAACGGCAAGATGTGGCGGCTTTGGACGAAGCTCAAAGATTTTCCGCAAGGCTTCGACCACTGTGAACTTGCATTGCAGGCGAAGATCTTTGAGGCGAGTCACACGTACAAGATCAAAGGAAAGGACAAATACCTCACGATTATTGAAGAAAACGGCCGCCGCTATTACAAAGCGTACCTTGCAGATCGCCTCGACGGGGAGTGGAAACCGATTGCCGATACAGCCGAGAAACCGTTCGCCGGCTGGAGGAACATTCGGCCGGCGCGAGGCGTCGAAGCATGGACGGACAACGTCAGTCACGGAGAATTGATCCGCGACGGATATGACCAGACGTTGACGCTCGACACCAACAATTTGGCGTTCATGTTTCAAGGGATGTTGGACAAACACAAGTCAGGGAAAGGTTACGGCCAATTCCAATGGAGAATCGGCATACTGACGCCAGTTCGAAATTCTGGCAGTTCAAGGTAAGTCCCGTTCCTGAGTATCGATGGATTCTCGTATTTGGTTGAATCTCGCTTAGCTCGGTAATCGTTTGTGGCAGCGACTCTTGTCTGCCAGCGACAGAGATGCCACCATGTCTAAGCCGCGACCTGACTTTGCTGAGTGTCTCGATCTGGCCGGGAAATGCGGCGGCGAGCGAAATGATTCGTCATCAGTCAATGGATGAATGGGAAGCCGATGCTTTTAGAACGGCCGTTCGAGTCTCTGAGTATTGGTAAACTGAAGCGTAAGCGAAGAGTTCCGCGAGTGTCTGCATCGGAATGTCACGGATAGTCGATATCTTCGCCTTGCCGTTCCCCAACAAAAATCAAACGAGACTTCGCATGTGGAACACTTCGCACGGATTACGAACACTGATGGACATGGAAGCTCGGCTGATCCGCGACACGGCTTGGGAACTGGTCGACGCGATTCGTGCCGAAAAGGATTACGTTGTGGCTGTCGAGTTTGGCATTCCTTCGTTTGACCAACTGACTTGGCAGCAAAAGATGGTAATGCTCCTTCAAGTTCTCAAGCCGCTGCTGATCGAAGCCGTGCCGGCACCGACGCGAACGGCGTTGAATGATGCCACGGTAGCGGCGATTTACGCACAGATGGAAACGAGTGTCGAGAGTGAAATCTACATGCAACAAACAACAACGCAAAGCGAAGAAGGTGACACGGACCGACGATGCCAGATCGTCGAAGCCATTCAAGAGCAGGGCACCGAACGTAACTGGCCCGATCCGGAATGTGTGGTGATGGACGAGTGGGAGTTGGCAGTCGCCGAGGTCAAGAGTTGGGTGTTACCGGATGAAGACTATCAAATGGACGGGCTGACCCTCGACTTGCCCCAAGAAAAGAGTCGGGAACTAAAGCAAATGATGGGTATTCGCCAGGGCTACTTCCGCGCTGTTCCACCTGACAGCAGCAACGACCAAGCCCGCACCGCCTGGGCCGACATCCTGGAATTAATCGACGGCCAACGCCCGGATGAAGACGTGTTCTAGATGGTGGATAGAGATTCTGCGAATCAATCTGACGTTTCTGACGAGATGCTTTGCGGACAGTATCGGCGGTTTCGCCAAAGGTGCACTGGCCAACTATTTGACACGATTCGCTTTACGTTTGAGTTGTCGTTGGAACCACTCGCGCAGAATCACTGACGCATCCGCTGTGCTATTGCGAGGACGGTCAATGAGGCTAAGGTCTTGAGCCCGTACAAGGCGGCGGATCAGGTCGTCGCGATTGTCCTTTTGTTCGTCTGTATCAATGACAGATGATGAACGACCAAGCAATCCCAAGTTGGCGGACCGAAGTTCAGTGACCAGTTCATGATCCAAGCGTAAGAATTAGCAAACGCTTTGTCGGTTCCCGCTACTGCCTGACGCGATAGTGATAGCAATCGGCCGTCGACCAGGCGGCTCCGTTTTGTTCCTGGCCGTAGGTTGTCAGGAACAACTCAAATTCGTGTGTTTCCCGATTCTCGAACAAGGAAAAGTTGGATAGCTGATAACCGAAACTGTGCTTGTTCGGATCGCGGTCGTCGATGACGGTAACTGTGTCTTTCTTGAGTGTTGCGGTGGTCTCGTCCACCTCGGCGATCACCAACGGATAACGAGGTGAGTTTCCGCGCGGCGGGGCTCCGCAGAGGTTGCCAAACCAGTACAAACGACCGGTCTTGCTGTGCCGGATCAAGCGATGGATCGACGACGGGGAATAGAACGGCGTGCCGTCGTCGTAATGCCAAGGTCGAACGCGGTCTAGTGAGCGGCCATTGTCGGTGGAGATGCTGAACCACTTGCGGCCGGGCTCGGTCGACTGCGTGCCGTCCCATCCTTGATCGGAACCACGCCAAACGACCAGCAAGCGACCGTCTTTCAACTCGGCGACCTCAGGTTCCATCAAACCGCGGGCCGATTGGGCGGGTGTGACTTCTGTCGCCGCGCCGGTCGACCATTTGTACGTGGATTTGTCCGGCTGCCAACGTCCGATCATCAACCGCGATCCCATCCGCCACACTCGTTGATTGTTCTTCGGATCGCCCGCGGCATTGGCATGAGCCAGACAATGAATCAGCACGCCGCTGGAATGCACGAGGATGTTGTTGCCAGGATAGCCTTCGCTGTGACTGAGGAACGACGCCTTGAGCGGCTTGCGCGGATCGAACTCGTCGCCGTCTTCGTATCGCAGCAGCTTTGGCTCGCTCCACGATCGGCCAAGATCGCTCGACGTTCGCCAATAGGAAAAATTGTGATATAAGCCGGCATGCTTGATCTGCCGCAGCCAGACTTGCACAAGCTGTTTCGACGCCGGGTCGAAGACTGTTCCACGTCCGCCTTCCCAGACCGTGACACCCTCATACTTGACATTGTTCGACGCTTGCAGCGGCATGGGCTCGGACCACGTGCGACCGTTGTCGAGCGACCAGCGAGCGGTGATGTCTTCGCCCACATCGTCCAGGATTTCGAGACTCTGCACTTCCATCAGTTCACGATTCGGTCCGACATAATCTCGCCAAGCGCGAGCGGCGGCTCGCGGCTTGGGATGTTTGCGATACAACTCTTTCTGAACAGTCACAATTGGCTTGTTGACTCGCCACGGCATCCAGTAAGCCACCGTTTGCTGGCGGTCGGTAACAACGCGCTCGTCACTCGCCTCGTCATCTACCGCGACACCTGTGTTTGGCAAGACTCGCGCGGGAAGCTCGGACGGCGAGAAGTACAAAGTCCCTGGCTCGCCAAAGCTCTTTGGCTCTTCCGTTCCGAAAAGACCACACCCATTTGCGCCACCGGTTGCCGAGACGGTTGGCCGAGCGGCGTTTTCATCATGAGCAACATTCATTGAGTGAATCGCGACGCGTCCGCCCCCACCGCCGCCTGCGTAGATCGAACCACAACCACCGTCCGCCGTAATTCGTCCACCGCCGGAAAATGATTCGCAAACGATCCACACGCTTCCGCCGGAACCACCGCCGCCATAATTCTTCGTGGTCATGTTGCCGCCATCGGCCGACACGATGCCGTCAACCACAACTTCCCGTGCGGTAATGCGGATCGCCCCGCCACCGTCACCACCCGTCCCGTTGCCACCGCCACCGCCGCTGCCGGAAAGTGACGGCTCGCGCAGCGAATCGTACACCGCCACCGCATTCGCAGTTCCACCACGCCCACCATGACTGCCACCCGCGCTGGCACCCCAAACTTTCGGATAGCCGCCCGCGCCTGGTCCGAATCCCGCCGACGTCGGATCGTCATTTCGCCGCTCACCCACTCCACCTGCGAACCCGCATTTGTCCGTGTCGATCCTTCCACCGGTCGCAACATACAACCGCTCGCGGCATTCAATCTGAATGCGATTCGCCTCAGCTTGTTCTTGGAACGCAGCGGGCAACGTCACTACACCGCCACCGTTGATCGTCAGCTCGCGAGCCCGCACGACTGTGTCCCACCCGTGAATGACCAGAGTCCCTTCGATCGACAATTGCCCAACACGCGCTGATTGTTTCAAATCGACTCGTGAGTCGTTCCCAGCAATCACCACATCGTCGCCGTCAGTCGGAAGCTTTCCATCCATCCAATTCTTCGAGTCCGACCAATCGCCGCTGTTCCCGGTCTTCCACTTCGCCGCTGCCGCTAAAACATCCAGCCAACTCGTCAGACACAATGTCACTGTTAACACTAGACGAGCACGGACTGCGAAAGATCGCCAACCGCAAGAGTCTGTCATAACCAACTCCTCAAGGTTCAATTCTCTGCCGGTCAGGCCCGATTCCATCAATCATAATCTCAATCTCCTGATTTTTCTTTTTCGACTTCATCCGGTGGTTGCTGATCACTCGATCCCACATCGGCGAACTTGGCTTGGAGTTCTTCGAGATGTCGACCCGTCGCCGTGTGAATCACAACGCATTGATTCTTGCCAACGCTTTGGATCTTTCTGACGCCATGACCGAAGCCCTTGAGGCGTCGCCGGGATTGTGAAGCACTGAGATTTACGTAAAGTCGAAAGCCTTTCAGATCAGACATGCGCACATTTTAACCAGTACATCATGAAGCGGACATCTAGCGCGCGTGAATTCATGGTTTTACGCGGAAGTGGTTGGTGTGTTTCAGCACTGCCGTCAGTCCACCTTGATTTCGGCATCCCACGAACATTCGATACAGCCTGTCACGCTCTGATAGGCGGGGCATTTTTCGGCGTATGATTCCAGCGCGCGGTCCGCTTTCTCTTGGCTTCCCTGGGGGATCGTGAAACGGTAATGCAGACGAATCTTTGTGATCCGGAGAACACCATCGATGTCCTCAATGTCACCCTCTACATCGGCTACCAGGTTGTCGGCTGATTTGATGTCACGCACT
>CAYFJO010000459.1:0-8359 GCA_964343305.1 uncultured Pirellulaceae bacterium
AGTCGCCGTAATCTTGGAAAACGTATCGATCAGGACCGCGCCATTCTCCTCAGGCTTGTGAACGACGAACGTGCGCTCTTCGCTCATCAGGGGCTGATTGTCTTTGACCCAGTCGACCGTCACGGTCAACGTGGCCTTGTCCTCGCCGGCCTCCTGCTTGACGATCTTGCCAAAGTGTTGGCGAACGCCGCCCTTCATGTGCCACGTATCCACGCCGCCGACACCGTCGATGTTCGCTTTGGAAAAACCGATGTAGATGCCGCGGTGATGCGTATACTGACTACCGGGCCCCTTGGTAAGCGTCCGCTCGTTCTCCGCATCGGTCAGGTCCATGACGTGTGCGTATACCTTGTAGGTCTGGTGCGCGGTCTTCGCATCGGTGGTGTCATTGGCAGTCATCAAACGCAACACGACGCGGTCCTTGCAGCTCACGTCGATATGCTTGCCGGGATTTTCCTTGATAGCGAAGTCAGCGGCCTCCGCACGTGTCGTCATGGCGGCAGAGCTTAGCACGACCAAACTCGGCACAAGCAAGCAGGAAGTTCTCATGGTGGGTTCTCCGAGGCTATGGGGTGGCAACGCATTGTATCATGTCCTACCTTCAAAAGAAGACTTCGCCGATCGCACTTCGAAGGTTAGTTCTGTATTCAGAAAACGCTAAAACTTCAACAGTTGACCAACTTCATCCGACTTGAATTGGGGCTGGGCAGGCGTGAGAATTGGGGTGTATTTGTCACCAACCGCGGATAATATGGACTTTATGCGGCGACGGTTGTGCAGAATTGTTTTGCAATCAAGTGGGGCAAGCGAATCGTCAACTTCCGCATCGCGACGTCCGTCAACGCGATCCAACAAGCGATGAAAACAGTGAGTAAAATAATGTCCAGTTATAAAGACAATCCACTCTCGGCGATGATCTTCGAATCACGCAGTCATAAGCCACGCATCAAGGGCATCACGATGATGGTCGACTGGGGCATTCCGCCGGCGCACCAAGCGGACTTGATGTCAACGTTGGGGCCGTTCGTCGACCTGGCGAAGATCGCAGTCGGCATCGGCTCACTATATTCGCCAGAAGTGCTCGGCGCGAAACTCGACACCTACCGCTCCAACGACATCACTCCATTTATCGGCGGCATGTTCATCGAGCACGCAGTGCTGCACGGTAAAACGCGAGAATATCTGCAGGCGGTTGTTGATTCGGGATTCGATTGTATCGAAATCTCGGACAATCTGCTGGAGATGGACCTCGATCAAAAAACCCAGCTCATCAAAATGAGCCGCAACGACTTTGGTCTGCGAGTAATCGGTGAAGTGGGCAAGAAGGAAGGCATCGAAGCGACGGCTGATTTCGCGGAAGACACAGCCCGTTGTTTGGAAGCCGGCTCGGAATACGTGTTCCTCGAAGCTGCCGACTTCTTTGCTGGCGAGGTAAACGACGCGGCGCTCAATCCGGTGATCGAACGTAGTGGTCTCGGGCCGCTGATCTTTGAGCTACCAGGCCCGTGGATCAAAGGCATCACTCAAAGCGACGTCCACCAAGTCACACGAATGCTGATCGAACGTTTTGGTGCCGATGCAAACATTGGAAATGTGATACCGGACTACGTCATGAGTCTGGAAGCGTTACGACTGAAAATCGGCGTCAATGCCGGCGCGGAGCATTGAAACTTTGTTTCATATTCAGACCTTGTTGTCGCATCAGCCCAGTGTCCAAATAGCATGGTTGACCGAGAAACCTATTCCAGAGCCGGTGCCCAGCGTTTTGTTTGGATCGTGTCAAAACGAACGATGCCGTCGTTGGCACTATCCTGGCCAGGGCGGCTAGTTCCACGTTCGATCAGGCTCTTCAGGCCGTGAGTCATCCGTTTCGTGACCTCTGGATGTTGTTTGGATAAGTCGCTTTGCTCAGCGATGTCCGTGTCCAGTTTGTAGAGTTCCGCGATGGTCGGCTTGCCGCGCGACTCTTGAAGATTGCGACCGCTCATCTTGTAGACCAGTTTCCAAGGTCCTTCGCGGTAGGCGAACTCGCCGTGGTTGGAGTGGTTGACGATCGTCGTGCGGCGGTCGTCGTCGGCTTTGCCAAGTAGAGATGAGAGGAAGCTCAAGCTGTCTTCGGCACCATCATCTGGACGCTCGGCGCCGACGACTTCCACGCATGTTGCGAAGATGTCGGTCAGGGAAACCATTTGATCGCTGCTCGTGTTGGGTTTGATCCGATTTGGCCAACGTACGATGAGCGGAACGCGATGGCCGCCTTCCCAGACGTCTCCTTTGTGTCCGCGATAGGGGCCACTTGGCAAGTGTCCCGCTTCAACGAGCTGTTCCCAGCCTGTGTAGTGAGAGTGACCGTTGTCTGCCGTGAAGATGACCATCGTATTGTCCGCGATGCCTGCGTCATCAACGGCTTTGATCACTTGACCGGCGGACCAATCGGTCTCCATCACAAAATCCGCGATCGGAGCGATGCCGCTTTTGCCTTGGAACTTTTTCGATGGTACGATCGGTTCGTGTGGCGAGGTCATTGAGAAATAGAGGAAGAATGGCTCACGCCGCTTGGCTCGCTCGTGGATGTGCTTCACTGCGCGGGTCGTGATATCCGGCAAGATGTCCTGCATCCGCCAACCTGGTGCCATCGGCGCACCAACGAATCCTCGCGGAAGAACCACACCTTCGCTGGGATCGAGTTCGTACTTTGCAGTCGGTTGTGTGACGACGCGATCGTTTTCGATGTACGTGAATGGCGGCAGGTTGGGAAGGTCAACTCCCCAATAGTAATCGAAGCCACGCTCTGTCGGTCCGCCGCGGATCGGTTTGGTGAAGTCCCACTCAAGCGACTTCTGGCCGTTTTTAGCTTCCGTCATGCGACTCGGCTGTGGGCCTGCCCAATTCCAACCTAGATGCCATTTGCCGATACAGGCTGTGTGATAACCGTTTTGTCTGAGGAATCCTGGCAGTGTCGGTCGATCCTTGGCGATCAATGGCGGTTCGTAAGCCGCGATGACCCACTCTTGAAGCCGGGTCCGCCACGAATATCTTCCGGTGAGCAGACCATAGCGTGTCGGTGAACAAACTGCCGATGGACTATGTGCGTCGGTGATACTCATTCCTTGACGAACGAGACGATCGAGATGCGGTGTGGCAATCTTGTTTTCGGGATAGTGTGCTTGAATATCCCCAACGCCGAAGTCGTCCGCAAGAATGATCACAATGTTCGCACTATCTTCGGCGGATTGCCCGACCATTACGCCAGAAAAAACAAAAACTAACAAAAGCGGTAGTCGAAATTTATACATGGCAGTTCTTACTCGACCGCCGAATACACGATCGAGTTTTGCATCGAGGCTTGTTTGGATATGGTTGAGTGTTGTTTTGTGTTCTGTCTTACATGTTCAACGAAAACAAGTTGTCTACCTTGGGACTGGGCGAACCAGAATCGGGTTTCGGGACGATTGTCATCGGAAAGGTAGCAACTGATCACGCCGCCGTCAAACCTGTTTTGACTTGGGGTGTTGTGTAGCGATACCGGCAGCACCAGTCGGCCGCCTTTAAGCTGCACGGCTCGATCGTTATTCAGCACGTTGTAGCCGACGGCGTCAATGCACACGGTCGGTTCGCTCCACGATTTTCCCTCGTCGCCCGAGATGCGCATCAAGGGGCGGCAGTCGGTGAGCGAGTTCTTGTGCAGATAGAACAGGGCGGACATCACGTTGAATTTGCTTTCACGTTGGACCATGGTTCATCGGGCAATCGCGTGCGCGTGCCGCCATCTACGGCAACGCCGTTGAACATCGTAGCCTAGGGTCGTCGCGCGGCGGCGCACCCTAGGTCCAAATTTCAGATGAGTCACGTACGCTGTAAGCGTTAAACAAATACCGATCCCGTCCGCTTGTGTAACGCCTTCAGCGTATAACTGGTATGTCGTTCGTGAACCCAGGGTGGCGCTTCACGGCTGCGCCGTTTCGCTTACCCTGGGCTACGATGTTCAACGGCGTTGCCGTAAAGAAGTTGCGCGGAGCGCGCACTTGCCGGGTGGACAATAACAATGTCCTTGTCCGTCCAGTTCTTGCCGCCGTCACGGGAAAATCGGGCGGCTAAATGTCCGGCCGCGTGATCACTACCGCCGCCGGTAAAGTAGCTGTAAACGAACATGATGCGGCCGTCCTTGAGCTCAATAAAATCTCCTTCGGCGTTGCGTGGATTACCCTCTCCCGGCGGCAACAATCGAATCTTGTCGACACCTTCAATTTGTCGCGCGCGATACGGTGGCTGCCCGGCAATCGCGCCGGACGACAAAGCCGCGACGAGTATCAACGCGATCGAAGTACGGTCGATGATGCATCGCCAGCGCAAGTGATTCTCAATCATTTGTTGTTCACCTGGAAATGGAGTTGGGTTGAAACGTAGCTAAAGGTTGGGTCTCACTTACGCAATCATGGCGCGCGACTCAACCGGCTGATACATGGGGGAAGGTGTGTTCATGATGCCTCGCATGCAGATTAGGTTATCGGGCAGTATTTGGCGTACAAGCAAGTCAGGACAATGATGAGTCCACAAACTTGCGCCCGATCGAAAAGCATGTGTTGACTCTTCTTACGCTTGTCACCGCTGAAGTTTTGATTGTACTAAAACTACAAATAACGGTTCGTCATGTGCGCACAACGCAGTGAGCGCACTCCGTCCATATGGTCGGATCGAAGCATGGTACGCAAGCTACAACCTGCGGCCGTCAATTCCACGACGCAGGTAATTGCATGTTGCCAATTTCAGCCGGTGTCGGACCGAAGCAGGTTTCGAAAGGTCGATTGCGCTCGCATAACACCCACCAGTACCGGATAGGCGATCACCACCGCGTTCTCCTTCTTGACCGGCAATGACGTTGGAAGTGATTTTCGCGTATAATTCGAACATCATGGCAACGACTGACCGGTTGACAAAACTATTTCACGCGATTGCATCAAGCGACTGGGAGTCAGCAAAATCTGTCGCCGTCGAGATCTGCGCTGACGAAGAAAGGAAGGGGCATCGCACCGCCGCGAGAATCCTTCGCGGTGCTTTGCACCCGAACGGAAGCGTAAACGGAAACCCGGCAACTGAGCCACCACGAAACGAACAATTATTCCCAACGGCGTCAGCCCTAACTGCTGTTACGGAATCCTCGCGACTCGCCGATGTGGAACTAAAACGACGTTGGCGCAAAGAACTTGGCGAAGTAGTTCAGGAGTGGAATCATCGTGCACAACTCCACATTCGAGGGCTTCAACCGCGAAACAAGTTGTTTTTTTGCGGACCACCCGGCTGTGGAAAAAGCCTAACAGCCTGTGCGTTGGGAGCGGAGCTGTCGTTGCCTACATATATCGTGCGGTTTGACGCAGTTATTGGTGCGTATCTCGGCCAAACGGCAATTCATCTTCGCCAATTGTTTCATTTCGCGGAAACCACGCCATGTGTTTTGGTACTAGATGAACTTGATGCCTTGGGAAAGAAACGCGGCAACCCCCTCGATGTTGGTGAGTTGGACAGAATCGCGATCGCGCTGATGCAAGAACTGGAACACACGCGACCATTGGGACTGATCGTAGCAACCTCGAATCTACCTAAGCATATCGATGATGCGCTTTGGCGTCGGTTTGATGTTGTTGTCGAGTTTCCAAGACCTTCAAAGACAGAAATCACGCGTTATGCAAAGCGATTAACGAATCACTATGGTGTGCGGTTCGTCAATACGCTGCGCCAAAAGGTCGAAGGTGCAAAGTGCTACGCCGATGCCCAGAAGGCTGTTGAGGCTGAAGTTCGCAGTGAGATTCTACGCAGTGTGTAGGGGTGACAAATGGCGAAGACACACACAGCGGCGAAGGCTCAAACGTTCTTTCTCAATGAGCAGCACGAATTGGCGCGTGGCGAAAAGTCAGGCGGTGGTCGGCTGCCCAATTATTCTGGAATCAACTGGGCGACAAAGGGCAAGCAAATCAGCCAGTCGCTTAAGCAGACGGGGACGAAGTTAAAGTCATCAAAAGATCCGATTCGCGACGAACGGTATTTTTTCTTGGCAAAACCCGTTCCGCAATTGACCAAATCCTCGATTGACAAGAAGAAAGCACCCACAGGCACGTATACGGAAGAAACGGATTTCGCGAAAGACAACACACGTGTTTTTAGCCGACTGGGGCTTGATCTAATCGAAGTGACTGACGACGGTGACGCGGTCGTTCACGCTCGTCCGACAAGATTCGAGCAACTGACTACTCGCTCCGAGTCGCTTGAGGATCTCGGTGCACGTGAGCAATCAAGATGGGCAACCGTCGGTTCATTTGACTTGATTCCGCCGGAACTTCGAATCGACAATTCATGGATTCACTCATTGCAACGCGATGAATTGTCGGATGTGGTGATTGAATTGCAGCCATTGTTGACGCGTGTTGAAATTGAAACTGTGCTTCGCGCCATAGCCGATCTGCTGGCAACAAAATCAGGCGAAAAACTTGTGGGCACTGGCACTGATTTTTCAGGTCGGCAATGGTTACGCGGTTTGGCTGGAGCAAGATCGTTGCGAGCAATCGCCCGTGATTTTTTTTCCGTTCAGTCGCTCCACGAGCCATTGTATTCGATTGCGGCAGGACGGAAACGAAGGCGGTCTACTGCTACATCCCGATCGATGCAAACGAGACCGATCCCAGAAGATGTTGATCATTTACCCACCGTTGCCGTTTTTGATACCGGCATTCCAACAGAACATCCAATGCTCAAGACCTATTGTCGCGGGCATTTTACCGCACCCGATGTCACTGGAGCGCCGGGAGACCATGGCGGACTTGTCGCATCGCGAATTGTATTCGGAGAGCAGGACTTTTACTCGGGACTAGACGGTGTCGATGAGATTGTCGGAGAGTGTCGGTTTTTGGATGTCAATGTGGCTGGTGGATTTGGCACTATTCACGACAAAAGTGTCGCCGACGCAATGCAAGCCATTGTCGGCGCGTACCCTGATGTTCGCGTGTTCAATTTCAGTTTTGGTGCCACAAAGTCTCTTCATGATTGCGATGAGGTCGAACGCAGAGAAAGAATGCTGATGGTTCAGGATCTGGACAATTTCATCTTTGCTAACGATGTCATTGTGGCGATCTCTGCGGGAAACTCACCGGCTGGCGTTTTGCCAGAAAAGCCCTATCTAGAACACATCGACGATCCAAACTGGAAAATCGGACATTGGGCTAGCGCTTTTAACACTATGGTTTGCGGGTCGAGTGTTGGCCACTTGAGTCCCAACGGTCTTGTAAAACATATTGGTTGGCCGAGCCCGTTTACAAGAATCGGTCCTGGAATCTGCGATTGCCCCGTTCCCGGTTTTTCAGCCCCTGGCGGCAATCGAAATACTGAACATAGTTTTCAAGCGGGTTTGGGCGTATGGGTTTGCAACAATGCCGGACTGTGGGAAGACCGTGCGGGAACTTCGTTTGCAGTGCCGATGCTTGCTCGTGAAGCAGCAATGACACTTGATTTGCTCCAAAGGTTTTGCAGTCCAGGCGCTCATCCATTCGGTGTTACGGCGAGAGCATTCCTCGCGTTAACTGCTCAAGTTTCGTACGATGATGACGTGCCATCGAGAGTGCTCGAACTCTGCAATCGTACACTTGGCCGTGGCCAAGTAAGCGCGAGGCGCCTTCGAAATCCTTTGGATCAATCTGCTGTGATGGTTTGGCAAGGAGTACTTGAGAGTCCATCGGATATGGCGCTGGTTCAAATTCCAATTCCAGAAGAATGGTGGAATTCCGCATCACAGCCGATGCTACGAATCGTCATTGCGAGCGATGTTCCTGTAAATGAAGCGATTCACGATTTATGGGCATGTCGTCGAGTTGCTGTTCGTCTGCATCCAGGACCTGACGCAAAATCGCTTCGCTCATTCAGAACACGTGGAGATAGTCACCGTAGCTATACGTTGGCCGAACGCGTCTACAATCTAAAGCGTCTTCCGAAAGATACTGGAATTGACGGTGACATGTGGCTGCTGAAAATCTCGTATGAGGAGATAGCCGATTATCATCCGGCGATAGATTTCACGCCACAGCAACGAGTGGCGTTTGCCGCGGAGTTGTTCGATGAGGCTGAAGAACCAATTTCTCCGCAAGGAGTTTTGCAATCGCTCCCAATCGTAAACACTATGAACAGACTAAGCGCAGCACCAGCAATTGTCCGAAGTCCGGTTGTAATCAAATCACGCGTTTGAACCAAAGCGTTGCAGGGCTCGACTGGCACGGAACTACGTGTCTCCACTACCGAGGAACTGTCGCATCTTCTTTGCGCGCGTCGGTCACATCGATTGCGCCAAGAAAGCTTGGGAAGGGGGGAATGAGATGTA
>CAYFJO010000460.1:0-8332 GCA_964343305.1 uncultured Pirellulaceae bacterium
CCGGTTTGCGAACGAGCGTCCCCTGCATTTCGAGCGAGCGAAAACCGTCCTCGATCTTCAGAATCCAGCCGTGCTCGTTCATCGCCTGGCCGATCGTGACGATGTCCCTGACGTTGCTCTCGCGCAGGTGAAAAACTCGGTCGAGATTGCCGACGATCTTCGAATCGGAAAACAGCATTTCCACGCCGGCGTCTTGAGCGGCCGCCGGAATCGAAGCAAATGTTTCACCGCATTCTTCTACGGAGTGCGTCAAGAGCTGCTCGACCATTTCGTAGCCGAGTTCCATCTGCTCAGTCCAGTAAGCCCGACGCGCGTTTTGATTATCTTCAGTCATGATTCGTCATTCCTGGTTTTACTGGTGATTCGACTTGCGTTTTCTATTTGCACAAAGTCCCTTCCGATGCCAGTCGATCGATGTTGGGCGACTTCACGTGCTTATCGCCGTAACAGCCGAGTTCGACCCGTAGATCATCGACGGCAATAAACAAGACATTGGGCCGCTCGGCTTGAGCAGCGGATGTCACGATTATTGTCCAGCACAGGACGGCAAGCATTTGCATTCGTCTCATGAATGATGCTCCATGATAACCTAACCCGACGCATTCGCGAGGAATGTGCTTAGAACAGTCGTCCCAACTGTTCCCACGATAATTGAGGACAATTGCACTACGGACCGACAACATCCCCACGACGCGGATGGATTGATGATAGAATATTCCCGTGCTGTTTGAACCACCGCTCAAGGATCGCCGGTGAGTCAATACGGGCCACAGCCGAATGAAGTTGCAACATTGCCCCAAAAAAGAGAGACCTTCGTTATAGCCCGCCTGCGGTAGCGATCGTGCCCACCGTCGCGGCGCGCATTATGACAGGCGCGAGCGTTACTCCGGCAAAGATCAGAATACCAGCGAGCCATGCGCATGCGATAGTGGCAAATTCTTTTCGGGATTGGATATTCTTCATTGGCATCAACTCCAACGGACAAGTGAATAACGAAGAGCTAAAGGACGATAGCCTTTGATCGGAAACTACGTGTTTCCACGGAGCTAAGTCCTATTCACTTTCTATTGACGCAAAAACTGCTGTTTTTTTAGGTGCCATGAGCTGCTTTCGACGGAATAGGGCGACAAAAAAGCGGATACAGTTAACCGGATCGGAACACGTTTGAGTCTTGTACGGGGAGCTCAAAGATAGCCGCGAAATCACGTGGCTTTTTGGTTTACAAAGAACGGCGGAAGTGAGAGCTTTCGGCGTTTGTCGTATCCCCTAGCGTGGGAACGATTTGGGGGAAGTTGGGTTTTGTGTCGCTCTCTCTTTTGTTCGGCGAGGCGCGCAACCTTGCCTTTCTATCTGCCGATCGCGCAAACTCTCTGACTCTCTGAATCGGTTGGCCTCGCGGTTTACACAGTCCAAAACTATTGCGTGGACAATTCTTCGATTTTCATTTTGGTGAGTGCGTTGCTCGTGGCATCATGTAATTCCACACCGTGACGACAACCATCCCAATCGTCGAACTTTGTAGAGCTGCGAATTCAATTGCTAATGTTCGACACTACTTCTTGATTCCCAAATCGGATTGCGAGGACAATTCCGTAGCTTTAAAGAAGACAGTTGAGTCGGCCGACGGTCCTGCGCCTAACAGCTCACCCACGACGTACCCCATTCGAGTTGAGTGAATCGCACTATGCGAACGGACGCCTGACAACTTTGATGATACGGAGATGTTTTCGTTTGCGATCGCCAGATTAGTCCGACAATCCAGGTTCGTCCGCCACAACTGCACTCTGATAGTACTTTGCACGAACCCGCTGACGAGCCCCTGTTTCGAGGGAAGTCGAAGAGAATTGTCTGCGTCTCTCCAACTGCTGGTGAATTTGAGGGCCGTTTGTTCCTTAACACCGAATAACGTGGCGCGCGAGGTTGCGACTGCGTCGTTGTCTGCGGAAATCGTCACGAGTTTCTTGATGCGATTGCGAGCTTCTTTTGTGCAATAGATGGGCAATAGGATGTTGTCTTCATCTCGCTTCATTTTCAAGAGGGCATGCGGAGTGGCGAGGCATACAACCGTCTGAACATTTCGTTTCGTCAAGCCAATCGCATGAAGTGCGACGTTGCCACCATGACTGTGGGCAACGATCATGACATTGGATTGAGAATACTGATCGGCATCGAGACGCAGAGCAAGTCGCTTTGCTGCTTTGACGCGTGCATCATGGCTTAAGTGGCCCGACCAATGAAATGATTCAATGATGACATCTTTGTCGAATCCGCGCGTAAGTTCTGATGCGAAAGTATGAGTCGATCCGTCCACGTCGATCCAACTTGCGTCGCCGGCAAAGGTGCCGTGTATGATGAATACGACCTGAGAAGGACGGATAGATTCGGCATCACTCGCCCGATAAAAACAGAAAACACATGCAAGCAAGATCATTACAATGCACTTCTTCGATGTCGTTGCCGTGTTGTTCGTCACTTGTGTCATCATGAGAATGCTCCGTTCGATTGGAATTCAGATTGCCGAAATCACGACAGCGATTCGTCGTTCAAAATGTGAATTCCCTTCCGCAGCGAAATGTGACACTCGTTGTTGAATCCGTTGTTCGAACTAATGCTCGCAACGCCCTTCATCACCGATAGTTGTTCCCGCAGTCTTCAGTAGATCTTTCGCTCGGCTGCAGTGTTTTCTTAGGGCGATACGGCTGCGCAAGCTCGTGGGATTCAACCGGAACCGCAATCTCAAACTGTGCAATCTCCCGACAAATAGAACCTGCCTCAGGAAATTCCGGTTTTTTTGTCAAATACTCCCAGATTCGAGGATTCACTATCAACGGCTCCAAGTTCCCGCAGCCCGAAAGGAACGAAATCATGAACTCGGAAAATCAAAGCACAATTCTGTCAAGTTTGTCTGCCTCGTCTGAATCCCGTCGTATCCAAGGTCTAACAACTGTTCTGTTTGCGATGGTTTTCTGTTTATGGATCGGTTCGGTAAGCCGCGCGGAAACCGTTACTCTGTCTTGCCCTGAAGTTGAAGCCACGGTTGGTGATAAGGTGGATGTTGTCCTCAACATCAATGGTGCAAGGAGCCTTGCTGCGTGTCAGTTTGCCGTTGTCCACGATCCAAAAGTCCTCAAGGTTGCCGAGGTAAGCCCGGGCAGACTTCTCGAAAACGTAAATGGAATGTACGAGATTAATTCCGACACGTCTGGCCAGACACGTGCGGCTGGAGCCTTCATGCAGCCAATTTCTGAGGATGGAGAGTTGTTGAAGATCGCCTACGAAGTTATCGGTGAAGTTGGAAACAGCAACCCCATCCGTATTGAGCAAGCTCAAGCCTGGCAATCCAACGAAACGGAGATCCTGATCGAAACCGATGCTGGCCTTGTCACGATCAATGGCGTCGGCGGATTTGCCCTGTTCTGGATGGTCACGCTGTTTTTGGCCAGTGCCTTGACGGGCGGCGTATTTGTGTACGTTCGTCAGAATCGTCGGCCGGCAGCAACCACGCCAATTCCACCGCCGATCCAGGTGGACCAGCCGCCTACTCCGCCTCTGGCGCAAAATCCACCGAAATTGAGCATTCGCGTTCAATGCCCAGCATGTCAAAAGAAACTTCTCGCGCCACGAAATAAGGCAGGAAAACGCGCTCGTTGTCCCGGTTGCGAACAACAAATCGTCGTCCCACACATGGCACCGCTTGCCGCGGCAGTCCCGATGAATTGACCCACTACGTTTCACCCGAAGTGTCATGGGCGAAGCAAGTGAATGGTGCCGCCGCGTAACTTGTTCCGGCTCTTGTCTTGTCGCTTCAACAGTTTCCACTATCGACGAGAAAAAGGAAGAAACTCTTTGTCAAGAAACTGTGCGTTTGGGAATTCACTCATAGACGAAAACCACAACTCTTAATTGAAAGGAAAATCCGATGTTCAGAAAGTTTCAATACTACTTGGTGGCTTGTTTAACCGTTAGCTTGCTGTTGACTAACCAGTTTCGCTCGGCCCACGCGCAGAATAGTGATGCCGATCCCGCGGTGGGCACATGGGATTGGAAATGGAAGCACATTCCAAGCGTTAGAGATGGTCGGACAGGTTCGGCAGAATTGACAGTCAAGGCCGACGGCACATTCCGAATGGGCGGCAGCGGCGGGAAGTGGAAAAAGTCAGGGAATCGATACTTGCTCGACTGGGGCAATGGAAAGGGAGACGTCATGATCTTGTCTCGCGTCAGCAGCGGATGGGAATTGAATGGGCGGAATCATGAAACCGATTGGATCAAAGGGACAAGACCGGCCGACCCAAGTCCACCGGCTAAACGCGGTTTGGTCCTGGAAGCTAGTCGATTGACCGTAAATGCTGGTGACACATTCAGCGTTCCAGCTTACTTGCGATATCGCGGCACTGGATCGCCACCAAAAATTGGCAACGCGAACTTTGAGGTCAGCTACGATCCGACTGTCGTGCAAGTTCTGCCTCACCCAAATCCGGCGCGCAAACCGAATTGGACAACAACCGAGCAAGAGCCCGAACTGCCACGCGGGAACCTACTTCCCGGCGGTACGTTGATCGCAGGGAACGCCCGCAACCGCGGCATCGTGCGGGTTGGCTTCGCTGGAAAGCAAGGTGCAGCTCCCGGGAGCGGACGAGCCGGCGAGACGGTTACCGAAATCTACTTCAAAGCTGTCGGCAAGCCAGGGGACAAAACAGACCTGACGCTGAAGATCACCACGGCCAACGACGCAGACGGGCGTGACATCGAGATCATTCCGGTTCACGGTCGCGTGACGATCAGCATCCCCGGTGATCCCAGCAATGGTGGCGGAATTGTCGGCGGACGCGGTCGTGGTGGAGTGACAGCTCTCGACGCCTACCGAGCCTTGCTCATGTCCGTCGATCGGCTTGAGCCCCTTCCCCAATACTATGACGTGGATAGAGACCGCCGCGTAACGTCGAACGATTCAAGGAAGATCCTTCAGGAAGCCCTCAGCGTCTTGATTACCCCCTAGAGATCGCAAATGCTGTCTGAAATTCGCGAGCCGAAGGCCGATGCCTTCGGCTTTTTGTTGCGCATGAAGTCGCAGTCAGGACAGGCCGTTGCACCTGTCCCGCCATCGCCGCACAATAGTGATTATGGACAGCGACTCCATTCGGCTATTGAAACAGTACCAGGATGGCGATTCCGATGCCGCAACTCAGATCTTTCACCGCTACGTCAACCGGCTGATTGGCTTGGCGCGTAGTCGCATCTCGGACGGACTGGCTCGGCGCGTCGATGCGGAAGATGTCGTGCAGTCAGTCTCTCCGAGTTGGTCGGAAGTCATTGCGCAGCAGGCAGGGCGTTCACAGCGAACGGTGCGGCGGTCGCTCGAAGACGCCGAACAAAGGCCGCGAGACCGGTTGCTTGAATTCAAAATGATACCACGATGAAGGAGATTATCCGTTGAAATCCACCAACCACGACATCTTCCGCCGAGGGCGCGTGCTTTTCGGTTTACTTTGCTTGCTTTCTTCAGAGGCGGGCGTGGTAATGGCCGCGCCCGACCACACTCGACCCAACATCATTCTGGTCATGGTGGATGATATGGGGTACTCGGACATCGGCTGCTACGGCGGCGAGGTCCAAACCCCAAATATCGACATGCTCGCTAACGAAGGACTGCGCTTTACGCAGTTCTACAACACCGCCAAGTGCCACACGACGCGGGCCGAGTTGCTCACCGGAAACTACGCCTACGCGATCGGCGACCATCGGATGGAACGCGGCGCTACTTTTGGGGAAGTCCTGCGGAATGTCGGTTACCGCACGCTGATCGCCGGCAAGTGGCATCAGAGCCCGCTACCGACCACGCGCGGCTTCGATCGCTACTACGGATTGGCGGACGGCTGTTGCAACTTCTTCAACCCCGGCCTCGAGGCGAGGGAAGGAGAAGGGCCGCCCGGGCGCAAAGGGAAGACGCGAGTGCGCCGTTGGGCCATCGAAGACAAGGTCATCATGGGATACACCAACCCAGACAAGAACTTCTACACCACCGATGCCTTCACCACGTACGCCATCGAACGACTGGACGAGTACAAAGATGAAGACAAGCCATTCCTGCTCTACCTGCCTTACACCGCGCCGCACTACCCGCTGCACGCTTGGCCCGAGGACATCGCAAAGTACAGCGGCAAGTACAAAGTCGGATGGGACGTCATCCGCCAGCAGCGATTCGAACGCATGAAAGAGATGGGTATCATCGGCCCGAACCACAAACTCACGCCGCGCGCGTCCAAAGCCTGGGACGAACTGTCGGAAGAGCAAAAGGACGCCGAGGATCTAAAGATGGCCGTGTACTGCGCCATGATTGATCGGGTTGACCAGAATCTCGGTCGCGTCTTCAAGAAGGTAAGGGAACTCGGTGAGTGGGACAACACGTTGACCATGTTCCTCACCGACAACGGCGCCTGTCCCGAACAGCCCAACACCACCCCAAACATCCCGCCCGGCCCGGTGGAGAGTTACCGGACGATCTCGGTGGGATGGGCGAACGCCAGCAACACACCGTACCGCAAGTTCAAGTCCACCGACTACGAAGGCGGTACGCGCACGCCGTTCATTGTCCATTGGCCCGGCGTCATCAAACCCGGGATGACAGACCAGGTTGGCCACATCATCGACATCACACCCACCTTCATGGACATCACAGGCGCCGAGTACCCCAAGCAAACCGACGGTCAGAAGACCAAGCCGCCGGCAGGCAAGTCCCTGCTGCCGGTTTTCCACGGCAAGGAGCGTACGCCGCACAAGGAACTCTACTGGAGATTCGGTAAGGCGAAGGCCGTCCGTCAAGGTGACCTCAAAGCCGTTCGCCTCGGCAACGCGCCATGGGAACTCTACGACCTTGCCGCCGATCCGACCGAGATGACTAACCTGGCCAAGAACCGTCCCGAAAAACTCGCCGAGCTTACCGAGCTGTGGGAAGCCTGGAACGAGAAGAGCAAAGCGAAGCCGTAGGACTTCGGTTCGCGATCGTTACCGCTTTCTGATTTCGATGATGTACTTCATCAGGTCGTTGAATTCCTTGCGGCTCTTCAACTGCCTGGTCAGCTTTTCAGGCATCAACGAAACCTTGGACTCGATGACTTCTTCGACGTCCCCTTGCTCGATCGTTATCGGTTTTGTTTGGACCAAATTTCGCAAAACAATTCCATTCTTGCTTTCCGAAATCCGAATGCCCGTTTGCACCTTGCCAGCTACTGTCAGCACGCTGACTTGAGCGTAGTCTTTGTCGATCACCTTCGATGGATGCAAGATTGACTCCACGAGTTGTTCGGCGGTCAACTTGGTCTTTACCTTTGCCAAGTCGGGGCCAAGCCGTGCTGCTCCCTTGGGAGGATCATGACAAGCGAAACAAGCGGCGCCTGATTCGTAGAAGACCTTCCTCCCTCGTTGGGTCCTCCCGCGTTCGATCGCGATGTTGGCAAGTTCCGCTGGCGAGGTGGCAAGCAGTTTGGCTTCCAATGCCTCGTTAGAAAATTCTTCTATTGGTGTCACAGGCGTGTTGCTTATCAGGGCTTCTTCGAGTGGATGATCGGCGAGTAACTCATCCGGTTTCCAAAAAACCGTGCGGTCAATCGTCTGCTCGCGAACCTTCTTAACGCTCACAGCGGTGACGGGCGCCGCGTTGTTGCCCCACGTGTTGCGCACAAACGTCAGGACAGCGGCCACCTCGTCATCTTTCAGCAGGTTGCGGAATGCTGTCATCGGTGGTACGCCGCGCGCCGGGTCGTAGGTCTTGCCGTTGACTGTCATTTTGCCCCACAGACCGTGCAACGCCATCTTGATCAGACGCTCTTCGCTGCCATTGACCCAAGGACTGCCGACCAGCGACGGGTAGACGTTTGCGTTGCCTTTACCGTGTGGCAAGTGGCATGTCGCGCAATGCGATTCACGCTGATAAACTTCCGCGCCGAGCTTGTACACCTTTTTGTCGGCACCACTGAGGTGCTTTGGAGGATTGAATTTGACGAACTCGCTTTCTGGAGGAGCTGCAAATCCGCTGGCTCCCTTCGTATCGACGTTGTACCAAAAGTGCTTTACCGTGCTCGCCGCAACGGCCGCATGTAGGACGTCAGAATTCAGCAGCTTGTTCAACAGTTCTTCGTTTCGAACACCGTGCTGCTGGTGCAACCACAAGGCTTCCAATAAATGGTGAGCTTCGGTTTCGTCATTCGGATCAAAATCTTTCATCCACTGTCGCGTCGCCGCGATCACGGCGTCCGAGTCACGGGCACTCAATTCAACGCGCGTTCGATGGCGAACACCGTTGACGGGATGCTTGAGGTTTTCCAGCAACGCG
>CAYFJO010000461.1:0-8319 GCA_964343305.1 uncultured Pirellulaceae bacterium
CTGCATTTGGCTGGCTACGATGATAAGTCTGACGCGGCGCGAGCCGAAATGCGAAAACGTGAATCGCATTACTTACAACTGCACGGCATCAACGCGTCAAACGACGAAGCGGTCACTCTGCTCCGCGCCGCGTCAAAGGATGACCTGCCGTGACAACAGGTTTATTCATCGCACTGACTTTTATCGGTCTCGCGGTCGCGGGACTTGCCTCCGTCGGTTCGAAAATCCTACACGAATTCCCCAGCCATGAATTGGAAGAATATTGCGAGCGCCGACAGCGCGAGGATCGATTCGGCGAAATCCTGGATGGCCACGAACAGGTTGCGATCGGGGCGGAAAGCTTAAACGTCGTGGGCGTCACGCTTTTCGCTGTTGGTGTGGTGCTCTGGATTTTCGACGGCGTTTCGACGAACGGCGACTTGGGTGTGACGCGCCTGTCATTGACCATTCTTGTCAGCATTGTTGCGCTGCTTGTCACCACGAGTTGGATTCCCTGGACGATTCAGCGCATCTGGGCTGTACCGATGCTCTTTCACACGTGGCCCTTCTGGCTGACGACGAGCATCGTCGCCTGGCCGATGAGTGTCGGTGTGGAAGTGGTCGACGGACTGATTCGACGGATGGCTGGCAAGCCGCCTGACGCCGAAGACGACGAAGAGGCATTCGACGATGAAATCCGCACCATGGTCACGGCAGGCGAGCGCGAGGGTTTGCTTGAAGCCGATGAACGCGAGATGATCGAAGGGGTCTTGGAACTCGGCGACACCGACGTCTCCGATATCATGACGCCCCGCAGCAACGTGGACGCCTTCGAGATCGGTCTCGATTGGGAGAAGGTCCTGCGCTTCGCCGTGAAGGTCGGTCGCACGCGCATTCCCGTGTATCGAGAGAAGCTCGAAGACATTGTGGGGGTCCTGTTCGTCAAAGACTTGCTGTTGGAATTGGCCAGTCCGGAACAAGATCAGCGGCGTCCGATTGAAGACCTGTTGAGGACGCCGTGGTTTGTTCCCAAAACCAAACCGGTGGACGATCTGCTGCAAGAGTTCTTGAACACGCGCAGCCATTTGGCCATCGTCCTGGACGAATACGAATCGGTTGCCGGCGTTGTCACGATCGAGGACGTGCTGGAAGAAATCGTGGGCGAGATTGTCGACGAAACAGATCGGGACGAAGTGGAAGAAATCACAACGATCGATAAGTCAACGGCCGAAGCGCTCGGCACGGCACACATCGACGAACTGAACGAAAAGCTCGGTTTGGATCTCCCCGAGTCCGACGATTACGACACGGTAGCGGGTTTCGTTTTAGAGTATCTCGGACACATTCCGGGCGCGGGCGAATCGATTGAACACGGCAACGTGCGAATCGCCGTCCTCGACGCCTCGCGCCGGCAAATCGAACGCGTTCGCATCGAAGTCTTTGAAAAGGCCAACGGCAAGTAACTAAGGCGAGCAGGATCAAGTCCGGGGTTGGAACATCGGCGTACTCGCCCTTCTTTCGCAAGAAATCCATACACTCCTTGCCGTTGACGACGTGATGCAGGTTGACCGCAAGTTTCCCGTGCTCAAAACCTTTGCGCGTCAGTAAGACGTCGTTCTTGTGGTCTTCGACTAACAGAATTTCGGCTGGCCGGCCTCTCGTTTCCATGATTTTCATTCTGGTTGGTCGCTTGGTTGGGTGGAGATCTGGCGATCGCTGATGGTGAAATAAAAGGTGGTTCCTGCGCCTTGTTGGGATTGCACCCAGATTTCGCCACCGTGACGATGGACGATGCGGCGGCAAACGGCGAGCCCGATGCCTGTGCCCGCGTATTCCTCTTGTGTGTGCAAGCGGCGAAAGATCTCAAAGATCTTTTCGTGATATTCTTCCTCAATCCCGATTCCGTTGTCTTTCACCGCGATCGTCCAATGGCCGTCGATCTGCTCGGCACTGACATGCACTTCCGGCGTCTGCTCACCGGAATACTTCATGCCGTTGCCGATCAAATTCTGCAGGAGTTGAGTTAGTTGAGCGCCATCGCCAACGACGGTTGGTAAATCGGATCGCGTAACTTTTCCACGCATCTCGTCAATTGACGCACGCAGCAAGGTAAGCACATCGTCGTACACTTCGTTCAAATCGATCGCCGTGAAGGGCCGCGATGGAGATTCGACACGCGAAAACACCAGCAAGTCATTGATCAACTGCTGCATCCGCTTGGCACTTTCGATGATCTGCTCGATGTATTCGTCGGCGGTTTCGTCAAGCTGGTCTTGATATTCGGCTTTAAGGAAATGCGCGAAACCGGCCATGCCGCGCAGCGGTGTTTGCAGGTCATGCGACGCGACGTAAGCGAACTGCTGCAACTCGATGTTGCTTGCTTCCAGCGCGGCGGTGCGTTCTTGAACTCGCTCTTCGAGTGTTGCGGTCAATTGTTTGAGTTGCGCGAAACCCTCGGCGTTTTCGAGGGCGGCTCCGGCGATCGTTGCGATAAACTCGGCCAAACGCTGTTCGTCCTCGCCGAAAAGGCCAGTCACGCGGCGGTGTGTCACGTAGAAACATGCTTCAGGTCGACCGCGGACCACGATCGGGGCGCACAACACGGATCGGTCGCCGGAAAGCAGCAGACTTTCGCTGGCATCTTTCGTGATGCCCTCGGCATACGCGACCGCGCAATTGGATTCCATGGCCTGCTGGACCATCGCCGGACAGAAGTCGCCCGTGATCGCTCCGTGCAACGCGCCGTTGTCCGGGACGCCGAGGACGACGCATTGCTCGCCGCGCAACAGTTGAAGTGCCGCCTCTTGAACGGCGGCAAAGATCGACTCGGGCGAAAGTGCCGCTGCGATTTGCCGGCCACACTGGAGCACAGTGTCAAAACGATCGGCCAATGAAAGCGTGACTGTTTCCGATTCGGCAACGTCCGATGAAGCCACCGGTTTGTCCAGCGCAAAGTCAGCGCCAAGTTCGATCAGTGCTTTCCGCGCGCTGGTAACATCTTCGTCCGCGCCAGACCAATCGAGGGTCTGGCCGGCAAGTCCGCGCGCGAGCAATGTCTGCGCATGCTCGAAGGAATTGCCCTGGCGATCGGCCACTTCCAGGCTTTCATCAAGACAACATCGGCCACGGTCAACGTGGCCTTGCATCAGATGGACGAGTCCCGACTCGCGTAGTGCGTGCGGCAGATCGTTTTGGTGCGATCGGGCGACACGCAGGGCCTTGTTGGCAATTTTGTCGGCACGCCGCAGCAATGCATTGCGGCGATGCGGCTCCCAGCACGATGTCTCCTCAGCTTGTCGACGCAATGCCGATGCAATCCACGATCGATACGGCAGCGTATAAGCGTTTCGAATGCCTGCTTCTTCAGCAACCTGATGAGCCTGCTGAAACAGCTCCGCCGCTTCCGCGAACTCGCCGAGCCAGAACAGTCGCACGCCCTCGGCCATGATCACCTGGCTGGTGACCTGTGTGTCTTCGCGCGGTCGCTCGCGTTCAATTCGCAACACTTCGGCGGACGCTTGCGGGCCAATGCACTGGGCCCAGACATCCAAACTGTACCCCGACGCCTGAGCATCGCCCAACTCAACACCCGACTCGTGAATCTCGAACGCCAACTCGGCACATTCCCGCAAGTGACCGCGGCGAAACAAGCTGAACGCCGAATGCACGCGCGTCACGTTGACTTCCCACATATCGCCCGTGCGCCGCAACAGCCGGTTGCCTTCGCGACAGCGATCGATGCACTGTTCGTAACGCGACGCGCCGTAGAGCGCGATGCCTTGAAAACTGAGCGCCTGGCCTTGCCCCCAGACGTCGCCGAGCGACTCGTACATCTCGAACGACTTTTGGGCGTAGCCGATGCCGCGGTCGTACATCGCGACCAGCGTCATCACTGGCGCGTGAATCGCATACGCGTGTGCCAGCGGGACCGACGGCGTAAACGTCTCACCCAGATTCATCGCACGCAAATGAACCCACAGGCAAAGATGCTGGCCGCGTTTAAACCAGTAGGCATACGACAGTCGATTGAAAAGTGCACAGGCGAGGAGCGCCTTTTCATGGCGCTCCTTTTTCTTGCGACCTAGAAAAACACTTGGCAGCAGTGAGTGAAAGACTTGTACGATGCCTTGCCATGCAAGTCGCGGATAGAGCGTCCATGAACTTTGCGGCACGGTGTAACCAAGCACGCCGAGCGCCCGTTCGAGGCACTCGATCGCCTTCTCCATGTCACCCTGTTTAAAGGCGAGTTCGCCGAGCTTCCCTTCGATTTGAGCCTGAGCGAGATCTTGCTCGGCGAGTTCACGAGCCGCGCGCAGATGTGGTGTCGCCTCTTCGTATCGACCACGCAACATGACGACGTCGCCGAGTCCTTCCGCGATACGAAACCGTGTCGCAGTGTCGGCGTTGCGCGCCCCACGTTCGGCAATACGATACTGTTGTTCGGCAACTTCCAACGAATGTTGCATACGTGACTGTTCCGCCGCCGCGAGCGCGTAAGGCAACGCACGTTTGCTTTCACCGGCCGAATCGAAGTGGTACGCCAGTTCGAAAACCGGTGGCGGCTGTTGGTCTTCCAAGTCGAGGGCGACACGCAAATGCAGATCGCGTCGTTCGTCATCCGGCAGACGATCGAGCAACGTCTCGCGCAACTTGTCGTGCATGAATACGCAATGTTCGTCGTGCATCCGTCCCCAGACAATGTGCCGTCGTCGTGCTTCATCGAGTGCCGCGATCGCGTCCATTGACGATTGGTCGGCCAACGTCGCGGCCCGGAGAACATCGAACTCTTTGCCCAAAACAGCCCCGACCGTCAGTAGGCGAATGCTCAGCTCCGGCAACAACTCAATTCGCCGTGCCAAGAACGCCGCGGCATGATGGGACGATTGCACATCGGACATCGCCAGCGGATCGACTTGCCAACCTTCGTCCGCCGCCAGCAGTGCGCCCGATTCGACAAGACCTCGTAGCGACGCGGAAGCCATAAACGGATTCCCGGCCGCTAGCCGCTCGATGAGATTGATCGCGTCGCCGGGCAAAGGACCAGCCATCGACTCGACCAATTGGCGTACATCGGAAGTTTGAAAGTCGGGCAGTGTCAAATGAGCTGTCGGTTGCAGGCCGCGCAGTTCATGACCTGCGAGAACCTCTTCCGAGCGAAATGCGGCGACCAGCAAGACGCCTGGTTTGGCCATGTAGCCGAATTCGCCAGAATTTGGATCCTGCGTTGTGTTGGACCGAAGTCTGGCGACTTCGGCTACAGGAGTACTGCGTTGCCAATGGCTCAGCGCTTTCAATGTCAACTGATCCGCCCATTGGCAGTCGTCCAACAACAGCACGACCGGCCTTCCCGCTTCGCCCAGCGCGTCGAGCAACCCACTCAACGCCTGCACACTGCGCGTCTCGGCGAACGTCTCCGGACCGACATCGCCCGGCGTCGTACCAAGCGTTTCGGCCAGTTCCGGCAATGAGGCGCACACTGCGTCCAAGTGATCACCCAACGCATTGCGAACCTTGTCGGCCAAACCCGGCGTGGCGCGAGCATCGGCAACGAACCCAGCGGCAATTCCGGTCAACAACTGAAACGGTCGCTGCGCGGCTTGATCCAACCCTTGGCCGCGCAACACCCACAAACCTTGTTGAGCACATCGCAGCATAAACTCAAGCAACAACCGCGATTTGCCACCGCCCGATTCCGCTTCAAGAAATACCAGACCGTTTTGTCCTGCCTGGCTGCGCCCAAGTTGCTCGTGCAACGTTTCCAATTCCGCGCTTCGACCAACAAACGCCGGCTCGGTTAACGTGCGACGACGGTCGTGCAAGCCGACGACAACCGAAGGATCGGATTCACCTCGTTGCAATCCTTCCGCGATCACGGCCAGATCAGCACCGACCGCTTCAGCCGATTGATAACGATCGCGTGGATCCTTGAGCAGCAGACGCTGGATCACTTCGTCGAGCGACCGTGGCACGTCCAAACCAAGTGTCCGCAATTCGGGCGTTGGCGAAGTCATATGTTGGCGCAACACTTCGCCCATCGTTGTTGCCTGAAACAGAGACCGGCCAGCGAGACATTCGAAGAGCACCACACCGGCCGAATACAAATCGGCGGTTTGATCGACACCCTGGTCCAACAACCCCGCCTGTTCGGGCGACATATAACTGGCCGCCGCGAGGGGTTCGTCCAACATCAGCGATTCAAATTGCGCGGCCTGAGAGAATCCCAGATCGATCAACGTTGCTTGTGTGACCGGCCCGTCGCGATTGACGATAACATTGGCTGGCCTGATGTCGAGGTGCAGAATCCCGCGACTGTGTGCTTCATGCAAAGCCGTCATCATGCAACGCCCAATCGTAGCAGCCTCTCCCGAATCAAGCCGCCGCTGCGCCAACCGCTTTTGCAGCGTGACGCCTTCGCAAAACGGCCGCACCAGATAGATCGCTCCATCATGTTCACCCGAATAAGAAAAGCCGCTGCACGCCGGACCGTTGATCTCGCGAATGGCTTGAGCCTCGTGCTCCAAGCGCATCCGAACACCAGTCCCGACGATGGCAACGTCGACAAGTTTGATCACAACGTGCGCATCGGTCGTTTCATCAACACCGCGCCATGTGACAACGCGTTGCCCCTGTTTCAGGATCTCTAAGGTACGAAATCGCTCTCCCACGACCTGTTCGGAATGAATCCACGTCGCTGAAGCGGCATCGCGTTTTGTTTCGATCTCGACCATGACCGGGGTCAGAAAGAAGATGAATGATGAGTAATATGATGATAAAGGCTCGCAGCGAAAAACGCGAGCACTCTCGCTGGCGGGTAGTGTCCCAATTGTGTGTTGCTAACTCATTTCTACCGCAGAGAACGCTGAGGGCCGCAGAGGAATTAGGCTATGTTCTCTGCGTCCCTCCGCGTACTCTGCGGTCAATTCCTTTGGGTTGTCGGGGGCAGCACCACACAATTAAGACACTACCCGCTGGCGAGTGACAAGATTGTCATTCACTTGCGGCAACTCGCAACATCGGCAAATTCAGCAATTCGCGTACAAGAGGAGAAAAGGCAGCGAAACAAGTCGCACAAATTGACTAGCCGTTACGGTTTGAGTGTTGTGATCCAGAGAAACGGCTGGCCGGATTCGTCAACTCGGATTTCGTTCGTCAGCCGCGGTTTCGATTGTCCCAGCAAACGGTCGAAGACTTTCTTGTAATACGTGCGCTGCTCGGGAAGTGACACGCGCACTTCCGAAAGTTCAACGCCGTAGCGGGCCATGTTGTTGTGGTCGTAAAGCAGCGGTGCCGCGATCTTTTGCTGAATGGCGTCGAGTGCGTCGGTGAGTTTGTAGTCCTGGCCGATTTCGACGGTCAGGAATTCGTACAATTTGGGAAACGTATCGGCCGGAGATTTTTCTGGTGGCCAGCCAACCGGCCAGACTTCTTTCGCAACTCGCGCATCGCTGATCCAAAGCGTCACCGATCCGCCTTGTGGCCGGTGCGGTACAAGGACGAGGCCCAACGGTCGCAACGACGCAGCCAGTGCGGTTCCGGTGCTGACCCCGGCAAGCTCATCAAGAACGATCTCGTCGCTCGCCAAGCCCTCCTTGGCCGAAGCGTGAACTTTGATACCAATCGGAATCAATCGAATGATGCGTGCGATCACTTCGTTGGACTTTTCGCCTTTTGTTGAAAAAGGGATTTGTGTTGACAGACCTTCATGAACAGCGAGCAATTGTTTCCCGGTGAGACCAAAGGCCCCTTTCGGCGTGAACAATCCGTCGGTGCCATCCGCTTTGAGTTTTTCGGCCCAACTGCGAATGCCGCCGATATTGCTCAGCGAAAACGTCCCGCCTGGCAGACGAAGCTGATTCTTGCTAGTGAGGATGCCGAAGACTTGATATCGGGGTGATCGTTCCGTGCCCACGTTCTTAATGCCGCCTTCTTCGCCGCCGCGCCCGCTGTTGATGCGAACGCCGTCGATGCCGGCGCGACTTAGCGCTTCGACCCACCGCCGTTCACCGCCAAGTGGAAATCCCGGCTGAGTAATGAGTTGGAGTTCAATCGTGGCTGCACTGATCTGTGAGGCCACGAAAAGTGTAAAACAACTACCGAGAAATGAAGAAGATCGCATGATTCGCCTCGACCAAACCGACGTGTTCCAACTTATCTGAGTTTGCAGAATTATAGCATCTTGTAGAATAATCGAGCAAAGATTAGTGCAGATTACGAATTCGAGGCATCAAGGCAACAATTGCGACGAGAACGTTTGTTATTGTTCTATGCCGCCGCCACTTCGAAACGTCCGTTGGAGTACAGCCGTTAGGCTGCAATGACAGGCTAAAGCCTGGACTCCAA
>CAYFJO010000462.1:0-8305 GCA_964343305.1 uncultured Pirellulaceae bacterium
TCAGATGACAGCAGCCGTTTTAGTCGCCCCAGTCAAAGCACACTCGGGGATACCCGCTGCCATATGCCTCGATTAAACTGTGGTTGTTGAACACTGAACTCGGCACAGGTCGTTTGGTGAGCGTGGATAAGTCGTTGCGACAGCCGCGGGTGTCGCCGGCTGACCCTGGCCAGAAGTCCGTTGTCGACTTGACGTTCATGGACCAGCCCATTCTAGTCGGGAGTGGTGAGATCACAATTTTTGGACCTCGGTGGGAGTAAGGCTATGGCGCTGAAACGATTTGTACTTTTTCTCGTCGCGCACCTATTGCTGACCGGCTTGATTTCGGGAGCCGAACAACGCGTGCTGTTTGAGGACACTTTCGACGAGAAACTGGGCGACGGATGGACGTGGCTGCGGGAGAACACGGATAACTGGCGTATCAGGAATGGTGCTTTGGAGATCCGCGTGGAACCTGGCAAGGCGAACACGGTCAAGAATGCTCTTGTCCGCCAGGCCCCCGATCGTTCGAAGACCAAGTTCGCTGTCGAGGTGACGATGACTTTCAACTCCGATCCGACGAAGCAGTACGAGCAGGGCGGGATCACGTGGTATCACCAGAAGAAGCCAGTGTTTAAGCTCGTGCACGAGCACATTGACGGCAAGAATTGGATCATCCCCGGGCGAAAGCCCGCCCCGAGCAAGACAGTCCAGTTACGACTTGTCGTCGACAACACAAAATGGACGGCGCAATTTCGTGAGGATTGCCAAGGCGAGTTTCAGACTGCGGCAACCGGGAAACTTCCACCACCCGGTGATGACCAGTTGAGCATCCAGTGCTACGACGGTCCGCCGAATGTCGATCATTGGATCCGGTTTGACGAATTTCGAATCGTCGAACTGAGCGATTGACTGCAGGTTCAGCGTCCGACGTCGCAACGACGTCGGGCCAGCCTGCAGTGACGGATCAACACCTCGCAATACGTTCGGTAGATGGCTTCCTTCAGAGAGTTCCCGTCAGACGTTTTCTGCATCACCGGGTGCCCTTGGCGTTAGCAGCATTCGCAAACCACTCGATACGCGAGATTTGTACGCACCGCGTGTTCAATGGATTTTCCAACGACCAGGAGCGTCAACTGCTTGACTTGCTCACGCCCATCCCAAACCCCGAATCGCCGGATCCCGGTGGGCAACAGTACCTGTCTTTCCTTCGCAGCTAGTCCACCGAACCGAACGGCACAACTCCGTAATATCACCGTGACAGACCCGTTCGTTACGTTGTGCGCTACGCTGTCATCGAACTGTACAACCTGGCGAACACTGTTCGCGACTCGTTTTTGTTTTTGTATGTTGTCTTGCGTTTTACGACATCATGTTGGCAAGATCCTGTTGCCCAGACCACCTTGGGCGGTGCGGCGTCAACTATTAATTCCCGGCGAGTGCGGCGAAATCGATGTGGCAATCCGTTGTATTCAGTCTGTCGATGGTCCGCGAACAGGCGATTCGCCCCCAGTCGATCTGGGAATTGAAGAGCCAGATGCTAAAGAAACGCGGATTAGTCTCGCTGCACCGTGGCAGCGAGTCTTTGGATGATCTTAGCGGTCTGGATGCGTTGAAATCGTTCTACACGCGGGCAATGCGAAACCAAGGGCACGGCAACCCATTAAAACGTCCTCGCGGTGCGATGCTGCTTGGCGTTCCGGGAACCGGGAAATCCGCATTCGCCAAAGCACTGGGAAACGAATCGAGCGACTTTGACACTGGATAAGTCGGACGTCACGAAACGTATGAGTTGATGAGACGGTCTATTTGCTCATCTGTGTTGAGTCTTCGAACGAATTTGGCGGAATCCGTCGAATTGAACGTCGCGTTTTGATTTGTCGATGTTGGCGAAAATAGTGTTAATCAGCTTGATTCTGGCTGGTCTCGTGAGGACATTGGTCGATTAAGCGTGACTGTCATCTTTCGTGCGTTTTTTCGCAAGGAAACGTTGCCTGCGGCAACATTGTTATTGCATAGATCCATCTAGCCGGTACTCTGGTCTAGCGGAACACATCGACAACGATGAAACGAATTCATCAAACTCACAATTCAACCAGGAGACAATCAATGACATCAAACGTATTCAAATTCGCCACCAGCGCTGCAGTTGCATTTCTGATTGGTCTCTGCGGCGCTCACGCCCAGGACGAAGTTGATTCAAACGACCAAAAACAGCCGAAGAGAATTCGTGTTGAAGCCAAAGACGGCAAAGGTGCTGCGGAAGTCCAGGTTGACGGTAAAGTGATTATCGTTAGCCCAGATGGCAAAGTGCGCGAGATTAAGATTGGTGAGGGTGAAAAGAGGATTTGTGTCGATGGCACTGACGTAAAGATCGGTGGTCGAATCGTTATCATCGGTCCCGACGGAAAGAAGAAGGAAATCGAGTTCGGTGACAAGCGCAAAGGCGATGCGGAAAAACCTGGTGAAAAGAAGACCATTCGTCGAATTGTCATCCAAGGCATCAATGCGCAAGTGCAAGAGCTGGAAATCGGCGACGACCAGCCGGCAGTGCGCCGTGCCATTCGCATCGCTGGTGCGGCTGGAAAATACATGATCGGCGTCAGTTGCGAGCCGGTAGGTGAGGCGTTACGGGCACATTTGAAGTTAGGGAAAGAAGTTGGCCTGGTTGTCAGTCAGTTGGTTGACGATTCAGCAGCGGCAAATGCCGGCGTTACAAAGTACGACGTGATTGTCGCGGCTGGCGACAAAAGGATTTCCAACATCCAGGAACTCAGCAGCGCGGTGCAGAACTCGGGCAAAGCGGGAAAGAATCTCTTGCTGCAGATCATTCGTGGCGGTGAGAAAATGAACGTCGCAGTGAAACCGGAAGAACGTAAAGCTGTTGGATTCAAACTGGAAGGTTTCAATCTGGATGATGTGAAAATCAATAATGAAGAGATCAAGAAACGCATTCACGACGCAATTAGGAGGCACGGCGCAAAACCGGAAGGTCTAAAAAAACTGGACGATCTAAAGATCGAAGTGACGCCGAGAATCGGGCTAAGTGAGTTGCGGATTCTCGGCAGTGGGGACTCGGATTTAAGAAAGAAGGTCGAAGATTTGAGTCGACAAGTTGAGAAACTGCAAGAAGCGGTAAAGAGTTTACAGCAGCCAAAAAAGGACTAACTTAGGGCGTGAATAAACGAAAGAACGATCCTCGAATGCGTGTTGTAGTAATCCTGCTTCCCTTGTTGCTTCATTCACAGGCGTTCGCCATTCGTGGTGGTGAGGGGTCGAATTCTGAATCTGCGGTGGAGATCATCGCTGATTACTTTCGCATCGAACATCCGCCAAACGACCGATTGGGTGAACTACGGTCGAGACGACTGGGGACGCTTTTGCTGGCGACGATTGCGTAGAACCTTGACATTCCCATCATCAGGAGAGCCAAAATGAAGGCTGTCGTTGCTACCTTGTTACTTTTCTGTTTGTTCACAACAGTCACCTACGGTGAACCAGCGTCCAATCTTCCACCGATCAAGGAAGTCATGGATGTGAAGCCAAACACAAGTGTGTTCACTGCAACAAGCCTAAGAAAGCCGCTCGTCATCAAATCGGAAAAGGACGCCGCCAAACATTTGTCCGAGGAAGCGCTCGTGAAATTGACGAAACAGGCTGACTTCAAGCGGCAGGTTATCGTTTTGTTTGCGTGGAAAGGCTCAGGACGGGACCGGCTTTCATACGATGTTCTCGAATCGTTTCCAGAGCAAATCGTCTTCAACTACCAACCGGGGCGCACGAGGGATCTCCGCCCTCATGTGCACATTTACGTCCTACGATCAAACGTCAAATGGCGTCTGGCGAAGTAGTTACGGTATAGCGACGGCCTCACTCTATTCCGATCGGACTCGCTCAAGACGATGGTAGTTTAATGGAATGGCAAATGCGCAACCTACGCTTGCAGTTTCGACTCGTGGTAGTGGCAGCTTTCTTTCTAGTTTGACAGCGCGGGTTAGCAAGCCGACCGCAAGATCTTGTGCAAGCACTTTCGCTAGCGGCACGATATCTTGTACCAAAACAACTAACCCGCGCTGCCCAACTAGGACGCCTTTCCCAGCCTCATGCCTCGACGCTAGGGAAATCGACCCAGATGCGCAAAATTACCTGGGTCCCGCCCACCGAAGCGCCGAAGCGGGCAAGCAGAAACTGTCGGCGACGTCTTTTCGACTGCGCGAGGCGGTGGTGTCCAGCGACTTCTCAAGTGAGAGTCGCGTCAAGCCGCAACTGCCCTCGGTGGTGAACATTGTGCCAAGCAGAGCTTGGGAAACGGGATTGGGTTATATGGGTGTTCGGTTCGGGTGGTGCATCGCGTGGCCGAAGTGCGCGTGAACGGACACTGGCATTGTGTGGAAAAAAATCCTGTCGCCGGGGTTGAACGGTTGATACAGAAAATTGTGGACCGAAGAGCACGACGGGTGACGCAGACCTAGCGACCTGCGCCAGGATCAGCGGAACAGGCTTCTCTGGCGTTGGAAAGCGGGGAGATTCTGTTTGTCCAGGGCCAGGATGAGAACGGACATCGTGGTGGGATAGGCGGGTCCGGCGCCGCGGCGTTCGGCGGCGTTGTTGAACGGGTATGGCCAGTGTCCATCGCCATCCTGGTGTTCAACCAGCAGAACCCAGTTTCGACGGCGAAAATCTTCATATTCGTCTCCGCCCATCTGGAAGAAGCCCTGCATCAGATAGAGTGAACTGAAAAAGAAGAACCCCCGATACTGCGCCCCGCCCCAGCCGACCTCGAACTCCTGAAGATACTCCAAAGAATCGGCCATCTTCTCGTCGGTCTGCGTTTCGAACATGCTCTTGAGCAGGACCGACGTTCCGGTGACACCGTACTCCGGCACGGTGCTCACCCCGGGACGATAGACGAAACCGGCCTTGCCGTCTTTCGTGCGCATGAAACCGCGGTTGACATAGGCCATCCCGTAGCTGATCACACTGTCATCGATTTCGTAACCGCATTGCCGTGCCGCGTGCAGCACCAGCAGTTGCCACGAGGTCACCGACAGGTCACTTTCGGCGGTCTGCGGCGAGTAACGCCAGCCGCCTTTCTCCGACTGTGACTTCGGTACATTCTGCGCTTCAACGATCAGGTCGATCGACTTCCGACACCAGTCCGCCAGTTCGTCGTCCTTCTCCGTGTCGCCATCCATGCCGAGGTATGACAAGGCAAACAGTGTGCAGATCGCATGCACATACATCGAATTACCCACGCTGCCGGCGTACCCATCGCTGGTCATCGAAGACTGAACGTATTCCATGGCTCTGCGCACGGTTTCGCCATGGGGGCCTTTTCCGGGCAGATGTCCGTTGGCGAGGAACGCGAGTCCGGCAAGACTGGTGACGGCGGTCGGGAACTTGGGGCTGGGCCAACTGCCGGCCGCGCCACCATCCTTGATCTGCTGTGAAGCCAGCCAGCGCAGGCCGCCGTCGATGGCCAGAGCCACGTCCTTTTCCAGTTTGTCTGCGTTCTCCACCGGGACATCGCCAACGCCCACGCGCTGCGCGAACAGCAACAGGACGACGCTCAGAACAACGGTCATTCGCTGATTCATGGTTGCCTACTTCTTCTTTGGCGGCGGCGGTGCGCGAAACTGCCATTTGTGGTGCAACAGGCGGCGGAGGTACGGGTTCACGGTTTCTTTGTACGAAAGCATCTTTATGCGCATCCCTGTCTGCACAGACAGCGACAGCAGACGCGCGTAACCGGCGTGGCGACCGGCAGCCAACAGGGGTTCCGGCGGCATGAAATGGGCGATCTCGCCGCGGGCAATGCGGTGGAGATACAGCGCGTGCAGCAATCCCATCTGCTGTGTCTCGGCACGCGGCTCCGCCTCGAGCGCGCCGAAAACACCAACGCTGACCCGTTCCCGATGAAAGTCGACGGCAGCCGCGCGCATTGTGCCGATTTCGTAGACACGCGCCGCGTTGACCCCGGTGCCCGTTCTCGGTTTGCCGCCCGTGAAACGCAGGCGTTCCGCACGGATGGTATAGCCTTCGAGTTGGCGCGCGGCGTCCTGGAGTTTGCTGATTTCGCTGTCGGTTCGGAAGCCAAGTTTTTCCGTGGGGCCCGTGGCCCCCGCCAGAGCGGCAAGGCTGGCGACCGTATTGTCGAGTTCATGCGTGATCTGCGTCTTGAACGCCGAATCCCAGGTGCGCGCCACAACTTCCAGGTACGCTCCCAAATCTTGCCGTGCCCGATCGACCCTGCGACGCCAGGCGTTGAGCGCCGGTTGCGGTTGCTTGAGCGACGCCTGCGCCAACAGCAGTTCGGCGACAACCCCGTTCAATTGCGGCAGTGTCGACGCCAGATACACCATGGTTGCCTCCTCGGAACTGGCAATGTACTCGTTGGCAGCAGTCTCTCCGACCCTTCCCGTGGTCAGGGCCAGGCAGGTGTTCACATATTTCCGGGTTTTCTCGAATTCGTCGAGCAATACGCGCTGGTACGTGTTCAGGTCCTGCGTTTCGCCTTCCCGGTACCGCTTCACTATGGCCATCAGGTTTCCCACGACCGCCTGACGATGCTTGCCGACCACCCAGACATCCATGTCCACGTCATTGAAATCGACCGGCCGTAACTGCCCTGCCCCGGGCACGTCCTGGATCTGATGCAATGACGCCGCCGGGCGATCACGGAACTCGCGCAGCTTCAAGTACAGTTCCGCCAGTGGCCGCCAGTCAGCATCCGTTTCGGGCAGCACGGCCAGCTGAAGTGCGAGCTGTTCCACCACACCGCGCAACCAGTGTTTCTCGGTAATCAGCGCTTGTTTAGCCCTGTCTTTCTGTCCCAGGGAACCACCAGTTATACCGTGTCTGAGTCGCACGTAATCCATCTGACTATTGAACTCGGGCACCACGACACGCGCCGTCACTTCGGTGCGCAGACGCTGTTCGATCGCGGCGTATTCGTCCTTGTTTCGGCAGACACTGTCGGGCCGCCGCAGGCGTTCTGTTTCGGCCGGCGCCGGACCGGTCAGGGGCAGGCGCGTCAGGGCCTGGCGCTGGGCGTCGGTGCTGCCATCGTGACGATCTGCGAGCTCGATGGCCGCCAACCGCGTCGCGAACACCTTCTCCGCCGGGGACAGTGATTGAGCTGCGAGCGCCATGAGTTCAGCGAAGACGCCCAGTTGGTCCTGAGCGACTGCCTGCTCCCTGAACACGGGCGGGGGCTCGCGCTCGAACTTCAACGGTGGCAACGGCGGCGGCGTGGGCACTGGGGGGGCGTTCTTCCGCTTCGGCTTTCTTGCCGCCACGGCGGCTTCGTAATCGCGTCGTTCGCCGGCCAGCATCAGCATGGACAACTGATGATTGCGGACCAGTGGCCAGAGTGCGGCCGATTCGTTCGCCGCGATCAGACGACTGTCCTGGGCAAGAAACGTCATTACCGGACGCCAGAATTCGTTGAACCCTTTGCCGCTTGCCGGCGCTTCCAAGGCCCGTTCAAACAAGGTCGCATAAGACTCCCGCAGGGACAACCGCGCCCGGTGCCGGACTGCGAGCGCTTCGGGCACAGCGCCTTGGGCCGTGACCAGCACGCGGTTAAGCACCTGCCGCAGATCCGTCAGGACCGCCTTGACCGCGGCCGGACCGACAGGCTTGCCGGCCGTCGACTCCGTGCGGTCGCTCTGGTCCCCACCCGCCCAGTCTTCTTCGCCGTGGTCCTCGTCGGTCTCGGTTTCCGACTGCTGCGGGTGCAACGAACGTCTGATCTCGACCACACGCCGCACCTCCGTCCTGAGTGTCGCGGTCGGCAGTGATTTCAGATGCCGGGACACACTCACCGCGCGGACAAGCGCGTGCTCGAGAGTCGAGAGCACGAGAGCGAGTCTCTCCGCCGGAACCTCTTGATCCGTGAGCAGTGCATCGACAGCATCGCGCAGACCGAAACAGCGCCACATGATGTTCTTGAGTTCACGGTAATCGAGCGACGGTATCAGGTGCTGTTCGAGCAAATTGAGCATCAGCTCATTGCGGCTGCGGACGGCGGCCGTGCCGTCTTTCTCGCGTCGCGCGAGTAACAGGGCCAGCCGCAGCGTCGCGATCATCTGCCGAACGTCCTCTTTGTCCGCGGCTGTGGACGTGAGAAAATGCTCGCGTTCGCAGAGGTCGATGAGCGAGTGCATGGACGGCTCTTCCGCAAGTTCGATTCCCATGGTCTGTGCGCGTTCGAGGATACGTTTGTAGATGCTGGCGTTGATCGGCAGCGGCAGGGTCTCCAAGTCGTCGCCCTGGGTCGTGGACTCACTGGCTTTGTCCAGTGCCTCGGCTACGAATCTGAGCG
>CAYFJO010000463.1:0-8220 GCA_964343305.1 uncultured Pirellulaceae bacterium
GAATATGTGTTGGCGTCCGTTCGAGCACATCAGCTTCGATGTCTTCCAAAGTGAAACCGAAGCACGCGCAAATCGGCACAGCCGCATCTTCTGGGTACACCGTAGAGGGAACGCCGTCATCTCGTCGATGCAGAGCGACGCTTGCGCGGTCCGCTTCGAGTACCCATAAAGCTCAGAAACTCGGTCAATTCGGGTGTCATTGCCACTGCGTCTTCAGAAATTCCAGTCGTTTCATTTGTGTCTTTTGATTGAATCCAATCGAAGTATTGTTGACTCACACCAACGATCTCGACCGTTTCAACTGCATCATCCTTCGCGTACTGGTCCAACGCAAATGCAACGTCTCCGGCCGACTTGAATCGGTCGGCCGGCACCTTGGCCAGCAGCGAGGCCAAGGTTTCATCAACTTGATTCGGCACATCCGCGATCAATTCGCTGATCCGCGGCGGAACCGTGTTGACGTGTTTCAACACCAATTTCACATCGTTCTTGTCCGTGAACACGGGATGCCCCGCCAGGCAATGGTACAACACACAACCTAATGCGTAGATATCGCTCGAGTGATCGGCGTCGCAAGGATCCTGCGCCTGCTCCGGAGCCATGTAGGCATATTCGCCAACGACCGAATCGCTTCGAGTGAGTGCTTCGCCATCCGCGGTTGTGTCGACGCTGGCGAAGGCATCTCGGGCCGCGCCGAATTCGAACAACTTCGCCGCTCCATTGTCCTGGACCCAAATATTCTCTGGTCGCAGATCGCGATGGACCACCTCATTGTCGTGCAGATGTTGAAGTCCACGAGCCACGTCGCGCATCACGGCACAAGCACGCTCGTAAGGCAACCGTTGCTCGCGCTCCAGCAGCGCGGCGAGCGTTTCTCCGCGGAGTTCTTCGAGTGCCATGTAGTGTACATTGCCGACGCGGCCAACTTCGAACGATCGCAGGACATTCGCGTGGTCCAACTCTGCAAAGATGCGTGCCTCGCGACCCAACCGGGCGAGTTGTTCATCGTTGAGCGAACTAGGGAAAATCTTCAGGCTGACGGGCTGATTAAATTCTTCTTGAACACCACGATACATGCCACCCAATCGGCCCGCGGCGATGTGTTCATAAACGGTATAGGGCCCCAGCATGAACGGAGCCGTGTGCCCAGCACAAATCGCATCGCCCTGGAATTCGGTGATCCGGCCATGCTCGATCAACCAATCCACAAAATCTTCCGGCGGCGCATCCGGTAAGTAGTCACGGATCTCGTCGCGCCATTTCGTCAAACCTTCGTCCGCTTCCGCGGCCGAGAGCAGATCACCGTCGACAAGCCTTTGGCGGATTTCTTCAATCGAATTCATACTCTGACCTTGCGCGGCGTAAAGGGATGGAAGCAGATTTATACAGGCAATTCCTTCGTTCTAACAACGCTTGCACAATGCGACAACCAGTCTATCTCTCGTTCTTCGCCGGCTAATCCACGGATCCATCCGCCTTGTCGGCAACCTGCATCAATCTCACCTTTGCTGGATCGTTTTTCCAGCCATATTTCGCGGCGAATTCCTTGGGCGGAAGGAGGATCTGTTCTGTGTCGGTCAGGGCGACGTAAACGAGCTTTGGGGCCTGGGGCGAAGTGCGATAATTTCCCTCGCCGTCGACGATGAGCCAATCTTGCTCGCCCAGATAAACTAACGATCCATTGGTCCGGCCAGTTTCGCTGCTCCAGATGCGATCGCTTCCAGTGACTTTCGACGCGATGAAGGCGCCATCGGGCGAGAAAGCACCATTGGAACCAGGCGCCGGCAGGGCTCGAGTCTCTTCGCCCGTTTTCGTATTCCAAGATCGCAGTACTCGGTCCTCGCCCAGCGACAACAGCGTTTGATTATCTGCTTGCCAACGCAAGGCAACCACGGCGCCTTGGTGGCCGGAGAAGAGACCTAATCGCTCCCTCGATTCGACATCCCAAAGTGAAATGTGGTTTTCGTAGTTGTCGTTGTGGCCCACTGCTATTACTTTTTCATCGGGCGACCAAGCTATTGACGTGACCGACCGATCATGCGGAGAGACTTTGATATCCTTGAGAAGTTGCCCCGTGCTTGTCTCCGATATTGATACGGTTGCATCAACATAACCGCCAGCTAAGAGCCGGTTCCCGTCGCGTGTCCAGCACAGAATCCTGGGTGTGCCTTTGAGCTTGTGAATCAACTCTCCCGTCTTGCCATTCCAGATTGAGAACGTGCCATTGTTGCTGCAGGCAATCCGTTCGTCTACGGGCGACCATGCCACAGCACCCCAGGCTTGCCCACTGTCTAATTTGATGGTCCTCTGTGCCTTGGAACTGTTGTCAGACAACAGTATCGCAGACGTGTTACCACCGGATGCGACGGTCGTACCATCTGCGGAGAATCCAAGGCCTGTGATATCGGGCTTATGAGCGAATGAAACGGAATTGACAATTCGCTCTCGAAATTCATTTGCATTGAGATCCCACACTCGTACAGTCTTGTCTGAGCCACCGGATAGGAGTCGCGATCCTTTTGCATCCCAGGCAGTTGCCAGCGGCCAACCTGCATAAACGGTCGACACACCTGGGTGGACTCTCGATAGACGATGCAACATTTCGCCTGAAGCTGAATTCATAACTTGTAACCCGCCCAGCCTACCGGCCGCAACGAGTTGTTCACCATCCGGCGAGAACGCAATGCCAGAAAGCGTGCCAACAAGGTCTGGGCCAAGAAAAATCGCCTTGTGCTCGATTTCACCTTCAATTGACGTGTACGTAATCGAAGTAGGTGATCCACTTGTTAAGGTATTGACGTTTGGCAGCCATGCCATGCCGTAGAACCTCTCCAGCGTGTCATCGACCACCCGCCGCGATTTGACGTGCCAGACTTTTATCTTGTCTTGGAATGGTGGTTGGGACGCCAAATACTGTCCATCTGATGACCAGGCGATGTTCTTGATGAAACGCTTATGATCGAGTTTTGCTACGAAGTCGAAACTTGCAGCGTCCCACAACCCAATCGTTTTTCCGTCCAAACGCGCTGCCAACATCTTTCCGTCGGGTGACCACGCGACCGGCGCCTTATAGTAGTCGACACGAGATAATCCCTCAGTTTCCTTTAATGTCTTGATCACATTCCCGGTCGCAGCATTCCAGATTTGGACAGTTTCATCATCGTTACCTGTGGCAAGGAACTTGCCATTTGGCGACCAGGCGACAGAGTGAACAATGTCTTTGTGCGCTTTGACTGTCCGCAACAACGCGCCAGACGCCGGATTCCACCAACGGATGGTGCCCTCGTCGCCCGACGAAACGAGGTATTTGCTTTGGGGAGACCAGCTAAGAGACCTGACCGTATCGAGATGCCCCAACAGCATCTGCGCCAAACGCCCCGACTTGGCATCCCAAATACGAATTACCGCGTCTTCGCCAGCCGATGCGAGCAATCGCCCGTCAGGACTATAGCTCACATCGTAAATCCACCCACGATGTTCTTGTGTCTCGACCGACCAACTGCGCAGCCCGTCGATCTTCGCCGGGTGGGCGACTAACGCAGCTCCACTGAGCGGGTCACCAGGTTTGATGGCCAGAGGCTCTGGTTCATTTTCGCCATTGAACGCCGGCGCGTTATTCGGCACGACTTTGCTCGCGATGACTTCATTACTGTCGTCTCGAACAACTTGCACTTTGCCTTCGAAGAGTTTAACAGTCAGCACAACTCTCTTTCCGCGGTGGAGAGTGAATTTGTCTGTGTCGAATTCCAGCCCGCCACGCGTGATGTGCAAAACGTGTTCACCTGGCCGGATGCGGATCGGATCGCCCGATTGCTTGTAGTTTTTCGCTTTGGGATCAACGGTGGCGGTTGGATCGCTGATCAGGATGTCTTCGCCTTTAATCGTGACCGAGATCGACGGATCGTCGAACTCAACGACGATCGTGCCGTCCTTCGTGCTAAAAAAGAGTGTCATCACGCCCAGCAGCAAGATGCCACCGAGTGCCGCTGCCGCGATGAGGAGACGGGGAGATCGGGAGAGAGGGAGACGGGACGAGGGTTTTGGTTTGTGTGCCACGGGCTTGGCCCGTGCTTCGTTGTCTTGCTCACGCGCTGTGGCAAGGTCTCCCGACCTTGCCACTTGCTCGACCGCAGGTCTCCCTGGTTGCGGGTGCGGCTCTTGGAGACCGTCGGTCGATGGTTTCGGCGAGGTCGGGAGACCTTCGCCGAGCGCGGCTTGCTTGAGTTCAACACTGGCAGAGCCAGTGGCACCCAGTTCGGCCTCACGTGGATCGTGAGGGCTATTTTGCATGTCGATTGTGGGATCGGTTTCGACCGAATCGGATCTAAGACTCTCGTGCGTGGGAGCAACCCGTTCACTTAGCAAACGGGCAATGTTGTGATCGGCCGTAAAAGGTGCGAGCGCCGCGGCGACCTGCTCGGGCGCCGCAAAGCGATCGTCTGGATTCTTGGCCAGCATGCGATCGACAATCGAAACCAGATCGGCCGGTAGATCGGTCCGCATGTCGGCGATCGACGGTGGCTGGTCATTCACCAGTGCCAGCATTCGCTTCATCAACGTGTCGTATTTTGCCACCGGGTACAACGACTCGCCTGTGAGCAACTTGTAAAGCGTCGCGCCCAGCGAATAGACGTCGGCGCGGATGTCGACGTTGTGCGTGTCGGTGGCTTGTTCGGGGGCCATGTAGTCGACCGTTCCCATCAATTGGCCGGTCGACGTCAATTCTTCGCCCTCAGGCGAATGCGGCTCGTCAAGCAGCGCCAGACCCATGTCGAGGATCTTGACGAGAGGGTTGAGGGGCTAGGGTCTAGGGCTGAAGAGTTCTGGCTCTCGACTCTTGACCCTTGACTCTCGACCATAATGTTCGACGGTTTGATGTCGCGGTGGACCAGACCATGCTCGTGCGCGTGTTGTAGGCCGATGGCGGCTTGGCGGATGAGTTCACAGGCGGCGGCGACTGGCAAAGGGCCGTGACGTTTGACAACTTGCGACAAATCCATGCCGTCGACGTGTTCCATGACCAGGTAGTGCATGCCATTCTCCTCGTCTGCATCGCTGGCCCGGACGATGTTGGGATGATCCAGTTTTCCAACGGCCTTCATCTCGCGTTCGAAACGGGCGATGGCTTGCGCGTTTTGAGTCCGATCGGCGGGCAGCAGTTTGATGGCGACGATGCGGTCGAGCTTGGTGTGCAGGGCTTTGTAGACCGCCCCCATGCCGCCTTCGCCGAGTTTCTCCAGGAATTGGTACGGTCCAATCTGGCGGATATCCGACTGCTGGTCAGCATGTGCAACGATGTCATCTTGCGTTGCCGACGTTGGTTTGCGGCCGATTGCTTTGACTAACTCGACGACGTTTCCGCATTCGGATTCCTGTTCGAACTCGCCGGACTGGGCGTTGAGCCGCAGGCCGCTGACCAACGTGTCGTTGACGTCGCTGATCGTTTCGACCGCCGATTGGCAAGTTGTACAGCCATCGATGTGCTCGACGACAAGCTGGTTGCGAGCGTCGTCTAGTTTTCCTTGAAGGAAATGAGAAAGGACCTTCTGGCTGGGACATTTGATTTTGGACATGCTTTTTTTCCGGGTTACGCTGTTTAGCGGAAGTTGCGAGTTTTCGGCCTGAACGCCGCTTTATAAGTACAACGCTGGCCGTTGGACATGAAATGGGAAGAAAGTGAGAAATTGCTAAATCTGACGTCGGTAGACAATTGTAGGGAACGCCCTCTGTGGCGTTCCGAGAAGTCGCGGCTATCACACCCTTGCGGAACGCCACAGAGGGCGTTCCCTACACAAGTCAATGATCTGATCAGTGCAGATTAGCGCGGATTAGTGTTCTGTTATCCCAGTTCCCCAAGCTCTTGTCGTAGACGACGCAAGACTCGCGTTTTCGCTTTGTAGACGGCCCACTTTGTCACTCCCAAATCTTCCGCGACGTCAGCGGCCGCATCGCCTTCGACCGTGACGCGCCAAAACGCTTGCCAAACGCTGGGTTCGATTTCCGCCCTCACGATTTCGAGCCCTCGATGACCAAGGCGACTGGTCTCGACATCGCTGCCGTCCTGTGACGCGGGCAACTGTTCAGGCAAATCGTGCATTTGCAATTGCGCCGCGGTACCGCCCGCCGCATCTGGCTGTTTCGCCTGGTGACGAAAATGATCGTGGATCACGTTCCGCGTAACCGTCCACAGCCAGCCGCGAAAAGTGGATTCTCGGTCTTCGCGTTTGAACGTACCTATGTTCTTGAGCAACGATCGAAAGACATTTTGTGTGACGTCCGCCGCGTCACTTGGTTGCAGCTTGCCCCGCGCCCAACTGTAGACGAGCGGCGAATAGATCGCGGCAAACCTGTCCCAGGCATCCGGATCACCCTGCTGAACGCGCACAATCAAACTGGCTGATGAACTTGGAGAACTTGCTGTGGTGGGGTTTGCCGCAGTCATGATGAGCTGATTGGTAGTATATCCAATCTGCCCGGTGTGTTCCATCAATACGACGCGACATAACCCAGGTGTTCGTAGATGGCACGGCTACATGTTCGTCAAAGTCCCGCGCGGCGAACACGACTGGTCTGTGCTGGGACATCTACCGACTGGTGCTTGTAATCCGAACTCTCGGTGATCTGCCGGAGCCCCTTGCCGTCGATGCCGATTCGCCAGATGTTGAACCGGTCTTTCTTCCAGAATCGCAGGCGGTGAAAGAAAAGCGTCGTTGAATCAGGCGCCCATCTGGGAACCGTATTGATGTGGCCGTCATTGATGACTTCGCGAAGTCCTTCACCGTCGGGCTGCACGACGCGAATGGCCCACTTTCCCAGCAGCAGATAGACCGGGTCGACCGCTGTTTCGAAGGCAATCAGCCGCCCATCGGGAGACCAATACGGGTCGTGATCTCGCAGATTGTCGAAAGTCAACCGCCGTTCGCCAGTGCCGTCGGCGCGGGCCACGTGAATTTCCAACTTGGTCAAACTGATGCCTTTGTAGCCGGCGGGAAAAGCCGAATACACAATGCGTTTGCCGTCTGGCGACCACGAAGGATCGGCGAACAATCCCTTGCGACGCGAGATTTGGACGGGCCGCTTGCCATCGGCATTGGTGACCATCAGATGCCAACGGCCGCTTGGCGTGGTCGCCGCCATGACCAAGTGCTTGCCGTCCGGCGACCAGTCAGCGGTTCCCTGCGCTGTCCAGTCGTACGCGCCTTGCGGGATGATCTCTCGTGAATTCGATCCATCGATGTCCATTTTCCACAACGCCGCCTTCTTGTAACTGTTGTCGCCGGACCCGACGGGCGAACGATAACAAATAAACGTCTTCCTGTCCGGCGCGACTCGCACCCACCACGTATCGAATCGCCGATCGTCGGTTACCTGCTTCATGTCCGACCCGTCTAAAGAAGTCGACCAGATTTCAAAGTTTCCTGATCGATTGCTGTCGAACATCAGCCGGAGTGGCACGGCACGCGACGGTGATGACTGGCCGGCGCACGATTGCACCGCGCATCCCAGCGCGATGAGTGCCAGCAAACAGCGATCGGCGAACGGTTTCGCGCGCGAAAGACTTGGCATGGTGCTAATCACCCGCCGTTGTAACCCGGCGGCAGCGGAAGACGGCAAACTCGGCTGCTTCGCCATGTGCCTCGACCGTGAACGTCTCGTTGTCGGAAAAGATGAGAGTCGGCTGGTCAATCTTGCCGTCGTGGTTCGTTAGCTGGACGGTGACTCGCTTGCCGGCGTCCGTGATCACTGTCCACTTTCCAAACGTGTCCTTGGACAGCGGCCCTAGCTTGATCGACGAAGTGAAAGAGTCGTCGGCCTTTAGCTCGATGTCCATCGTTCCTTTCTTGACGGCGTTTATGAATGCTTTAGCGATGGTCTGCTTGAGGGGATTGTTTCCCGACTCGTCCAACTTTTGCTGAACTTTTGCGTCGTCGAATTCGATCGTGCCTTGCCAGTGACCGACGAGTTTATCCTTGGCCGAAGGCTGGCAACCGGAACAAAGAACCGCGACAAACATCGCAACACTAAACAGACACAACCGATCACTTTTCATAAGACACACCCTTCGCGATCGAGGAATTGAATCGGAGTTGCAGGTGTATACCAGCGTCATTGGCGAGAAGTTTCGATCGATGGGAAATCGGATGAAAGTTGATTGTGGTCGCGCAACATGATCAAGCTTGTGGCAAGAGGTCTGCATCACAGATGCGCGTATCTGCACAT
>CAYFJO010000464.1:0-8205 GCA_964343305.1 uncultured Pirellulaceae bacterium
GGGAGCGAGGTTCAGACAGGCCAGCAAGGCGAAAGCGACGAATCGAAACATGGGGTTCAGTGTTTTCATGATGGGGTCTAATCCTATTCCAGTTGTTGGATCACTTGTTCGGCGAATATTTGAGTCCTACGGCTTCGCCTTGTTCGCGTCGTTCCAGGTTTCCCACAGTTCTGTAAGCTCGTCGAGTTTTTCTGGACGGTTCTTGGCCAGGTTGGTCATCTCGGTCGGATCTGTGGAAAGGTCGTAGAGTTCCCAGGGGGCATTGCCGAGACGAACCGCTTTGAGATTGCCCTGACGAACGGCCTTCGCTTTGCCGAATCTCCAGTAGAGTTCCTTGTGCGGGGCACGCTCCTTGCCGTGGAAAACCGGCAGCAAGGACTTGCCTGCCGGCGGCTTCGTTATTTGCCCGTTGATCTGTTTGGGGTACTCGGCGCCGGTGATGGCCATAAAGGTGGGCGTGATGTCGATGATGTGGCCGACTTGATCGGTCATGCCGGGTTGGATGACGCCGGGCCAATGGGCAATGAACGGCGTGCGCGTGCCGCCCTGGCGCCCACTCTGGTCAAGACAGTCTCCGTCCCGGCTGAATGGCCACCCGTTCTCGTACAACGATCTCGAACGACTGAACGTCCATTCACTAACTCAACTGTGTGTCGCACGCCGATGCGCCATCAATCAGATTTGTTGATCGACCAGTCGGGGCTGCGCAACTGCTCCGGGGCGATGTGCCCCGGTGGAGTTGGCAAATTGCGTTTGGCGCGTAGGTCGCGATCATTGCGCCAAGCAAGCTTGGGAAAGGAGGATGAGATGTAAGGAAGCAGATCTGAAACCTTTCGTAGGAACCTTGCGGGTGGAAAGCCCGTCCGGTAGCGCTTGACCAGCGGCCGGAAGCGAGTCTTGCGTGGTGGCGGGGTAACCCGTCCTGCGAAGCGTAGACAGCGAGTCCGAAAGCCATGTTATTGAGCTTCGAAAGACCATTCGTGGGAGCCTTTGCTGTTGATTGACCAAGGGCCACGCTGCTGCACCGTCAAGGTCTGGTGTTGGCAGTCCTGCCGGAGTCGGATTGGATCATGTGCAAACGGACAATTGGGGTTCCCCAGGAACTTGGGAGCTCCTGTCGTTTCCTCGGCAGTATCCCGGCTGGAGATACCGGGTCAACAACTCCAGGCCTTGACGGCGCACTCGTCCGTCGAGGAGCGAACGCAACGAGTGCAACCGAGGTACCGCCAAACGACGGCAACGGAGTGCGGTGGGACGAGCAGCAGGAAGTCATAGCGTCTTGATAGTACCGATGAAGCTGGCGAACAGCTCCCGGCTGGAGCCAGTGGAGGGAAGCGAGACGTCGAATCATGAACCGTTTTTGAGAAACACGACGAATGCATCGAAATTCGACTACCGTGTCCACGAAACAGAAACGGATCGCAGCGTTGGCGAATCAGTCGCCGCACATGGCGTTCACCTCGCTGGCCTATCTGATGGACGTCGACTGGTTAAAAGAAGCGTATCGACGCACCCGTAAGAACGGCGCGGTCGGTGTCGACGGAGTGACCGCGGTTGAATACGAACAGGACTTGGAGGGCAACCTCCAACGACTATTGGACCGCGCGAAGTCTGGCACCTACTGGTTCGGCGATTTTACTGTTCCGCCTCATACGAGCATTGAACAACGTGGCGTGTTGCGTCTGATTATCCACGACGGCCGAGAGGGGGACATCTTGCTCGATACAAAATGCGTCGACAGCGACGACCATAGCGTGATTCGATTCCACGGTTGTAGCCCACTCGGTTGAGCCCGCGATTTTCAGTTGATCACGACCGGGAGAATTGCTTGGACCTGTCATTTACCAAAGTCGGATTTCTTCCTGAGCAGGATCCGATTCGCAGTTTTGATCCGGACTCGGAGCTATCGATGCTCGATGAGTTGGGACACGATTTGCCAAGCCTACTTGAGCATTCGGACTTTCGAGATCGAGTGCGTCGACTAAAGATTCCAGCTTGGCCGGACGATCAACCCGCTGCCGCAACCCTGTCGCTGCTGCGGTTGTATTATGTACGCGTTGGGTTCTTGGCCTGGGCCTACATCAACCAGGTTGGCCAACCGCCGGCGAAGGTATTGCCGCACAACATCGCCATGCCTCTTTGTCACGCGTGTAAGCTGCTGGATCGCCCGCCGATTCTAAGCTACGACGGATACGCGCTGTTCAATTGGAGACGATTTGATCCCGACGGCCCCATCGCGCTGGACAACATCGACACGCTACAGAACTTCGTGCATCTGTATGACGAACATTGGTTCATTCTAGTCCACATCGAAATCGAATCGATCGCGGCCAGAATCATGGCAAGCATCAATCGCATTCAGTGTGCGATGGAATCGACGGACGAGGAGACGGTCAATAACGAACTGACACAGATCGCACGAGCCGTTAGCGACGCATTCGCAAGTCTTGACGCGTTGCCTCTCCCACGATCTTGACGAAACACCGTCACTGACGTTGGCAGCCAAATTAGTCGATCTCAGCCCACCGAGTTTCCAGTGGCGAAGCGGTTTCCATTTTAAACCCCTTCGCCGTCCATCCGGGCGGGATCGGCATGGTCAACGTGTTGGCCTCACCCTTTCCGTTGGCGTGGGCGGCCGACGTCATTTCGAATTTGGGTTGCCCGTCGCGGTCGAACAGGCGGGCAACAATCTCGCCTTCGCCACCAGATTCACACTGAATTTGACCGCAGATAAATGTCGTATGGTGTTTCGTATTCGTGTATTCCAGTTCCAATACTTCGTCTACTTCCTCAAACATGGGATCGTCCTTTCTATCGCGGCAGATAATAGGGAAATGCAAAGGCACTCGCCTCAAGCAAAACGTTCATCAACCAGAATAACGAAGCCGCCCCAACTCCAACGGCCGCGAACATCACGCCGATCGAGATGATGAAATCGAGAACGGATTGATCCGTACCCGACGTATAATCATCCGCCGCAGGTCGCGAAGTTGAGGGCAAAGTTCTCATGATTCGATGCCGCCTAACGTTTGATAATCCATCTTGATCAAACAATCATCGTTCGTGAATCAGCATGCAGACGAGTTTCAAGTCGTACGAATTACGCACTGACCGTCAGGGCAATTCCTAGGTAATGCCGCGCGAGTGGACGACAAATCAACTTATGTCGAAACAGTTGCTTCACAGCAATTGATTTTTCGCGGCGCATGTGATAGTCCATATGAATAGCAAACCGCCTTGAACGGTTGCTGGTGCCAAGAGGTAAAAAAATATTGAATTAGTGCCGCCGTCAGCGAGACCACGGGTGGAGCAAAATCAGCAAGACCTCTTTTGCAACAGCGGCTGAGCGAGGCGGTTTCTTTCTTGCGCGACAACCTCGAACGGGTATCTCGCTTTGAGTTTTTTGCTGTCCATTGTGCGGATGACGAAATAATTCTCATACAAGCGAGGCGCACAGATATGCAGAGTATCCACATGTTAATTGCGGTGACCAGCGATTCAATTCGTAAGTGTGTTACGCAGGTACTTGGGGGAACGGACATTGATGTTGTGGCGATCGTAGCAACGAGCGAATCCGTGAAATGCTGGATACATAATCCTGACATCAATTTTGTGTTGCTGGAATCGCAATTGTTGGATGGCGACAGTTTGCCATTGGTGCACTCGATTGCGACCTCGAGACCCGAATTGCCGATTGTCATGCTCTCGACGATCGACAGTCCGATTCGCGCCCTTCTCGCGGACGAGTGTGGAGTTAGTTCGTACTTGTCGAGTTTTGATAGGCACGAGTTACTGGCCGAGATTCGCCGACATCAATTGCCCCACCCCAGTTCGATTCTCAGGAGCAAGGACGACACTAGTAATTCGACCGGCAGTCATGGGGTTCCGTTACCACCCTGGCACAGTGGAAACAGCTCTTTCGAGCACTGTTAGAGGAACGCTGGGTTTTCGATTTGTGAACCGCGTGGGGTCAGGTCAATTCCTATTTCAAATCCGGCAAACGACGGATTGGCGCGTGCCCTGACAAGGTCTACTCTCATTCTTTCCCACGCGTACTAATTGAAATGGAATTGCGCCAGTGGAACTGACGTTGGCAGTTTTCTCCGCCGGCCGTTGGAAATGGCCACGGACGATGGAGAACGGCTGTGGACAATTTATGGACGGAAGAAGATCACTCAGTAACCGTCGTTCATCTCGCCGGCGAGTACGGTTCCGTTGATGTCCACTATCTCGCGCATGTAGAAGGGATGCTCTTTCGCGCGGCATCAGCATGCAAGCCGCCGTTGTTATTGCTCGACTTTCAACAGACCGACTACTTTGGGGCGGGATTCATCAGCGTTCTGCTTCGCACCTATGACCTGCTTATGCACCGTAGCGCTGGCGTGTTCGCGCTGTGCGGTTTGAATCCTGAGTTACAGAACGAAGTCGAGATCCTACGGCTTGACGATGTATGGCGGTTGTACGATTCATGCGATGAGGGGATCAGCAACGTGCAATCGATGAGCTGCCGATTGCCAACTGACTTATCGTTCAAACGCAGCTAATGCGTCTCGTTCTGATTCATGAATCTCGAAAACGTTTTGTGCCAGTCGCAGCCGCCGGAAAACATCGAGAATGGATTCTGTCATCTCACACAGTTTTAACTTACCGCCCGCATCGCGGAGCCGGCGCTGTGCGGCAATCAAACATCCAATCGCAGCCGACGTAAGACTTGTAACACTCAAAAAGCTCACAAGGACCTTACTCGAATCCAGGCTATCCAGAAACGCCATTAACTCGCTTGCGAAATCATTCTCAACCGTGTAATCGATTTGCGTGGCCAATTCGATGATGGTAACTCCGTTCTGCTGGCGAATTGAAAACCACTTGTAGTTTTGGATCATGCCTTTCTGGCGGCAGACGGTGCGCGCTTCCATCCGTTGTCGCATCGTCCACCGGCACTCCCTTAGAATGAGGGGACAAAGTACGTGGACTCCGGATTTATATGATCGCTGCCGTGCTAGAGATGATCAAAATTGGCGGCGCGCCAAAACAGGACGTGTGGCAGGAATGGGAAGTGTTTTGGCCGGCCTTCAAATTCTTCGCGCCGACAAGTGGAAAGTCAACACGGCAATCTGTCGCGCAAGTCAGCCATTGTACGCAGTTCAATCGCGGTCAAAGGCCTTTTCGACTTCGCGCAGTATCGGGTCATGTACGGCCTCTGCATCGTGAAATCCATAAATGTCAGAAACTGCTTCTGCGACGTGCCGGGTGCGCGCTAGAATATCGTTTTTGAGGGACCGGCATGCCGATTCACTTGTGTTTTGACAGATGAAATGAACGTAGTCCTTCCATGCGGTTTGAAGCTTGGCATTAGGCTTGTGTTCCAGCCACGATTCAATGAGTTGATGACTTGCCGTGTCTCGTTCGTGGCCCGTGGAATGGGCGGCATCCAGAATCGCTTTTCGCTGCCGCCCGTCGATGTGCCCGTCGGCCCAGGCCACCCATACCAAGGGGAAAAGCGATAGTGCAAAGATTGTCTCGCTGCTGATGTTCAACTCGACCAATTCATCCAACACGGATTCGTCGTCGATTCCTGTGGCATCGGCTAACGCTTTGCGCCGCTTAACTAACTCCATATTTCGCCGTAATTGTTCAAGCAGCTCTTGGTCCACCCTGTGGAAGAATTCATATTCCAGAGCTTGTTCGCGGATGTGAAAGATTTCTGTTGTCATGAGGGTTCCCTCAATCGTAGTGGCCCACTGCAAATTCACGGGAATGCGTGAGTTGATAATTTGGATCAATCCAACAACGCGGCAATTCCTCGCCCGACGGGAAGATTAATTTGTCCTTGGAATACATTGTCCAGTCTTGTTCTTCCTCGCCCGATTGGTCGCGCCCCGCGACTTCCATCTGCATCGGATCAATCAAGACTTCGAGGTTTTTGATCCGCACCAAATCTCCGGACTGCTTTTCTTTCAGAAACATGACGCACCTCGTCGTTTAGTGTGGAAGCAGGTCGTGTTCTTCTTGCTCGAATTGAGCGAGACTTTTCTCAACGAGATGTTCCCAAGAAATCCCTCGTCGTTGGCAGAGATGCATGATGTCTGCCGTTAACGCCTGCATCGCTTCCTCAAGCGGCTCGCCACCCAGGCCCATTCCCATCCAGGTGTAATGCTTCGAACGAATCACGTCGTCAACATTGTCAGACCAGTTTCGCCGATCAATCATGGGATGATCCTTTCGTCGAACAAGTTCAAATTATTCTGACTCGGCCATCGCGGCGGCTAGTTTCTTAGTCGTCATCACGGGGCAAGGTGTTCATTGGCTGAACCCTTCAGGATCGTTGTAAACCGGCATGCCCACATCGGCTCCTTCGCCTTGGATATAGCTCTTCATGCAATGGTTTTCCATTTCCAGTTCGTCGTGATGTGCTTTGACGATGTCGCCGATTGAAATGATGCCCAACAAGCGTGCCTCGTCCATCACGGGCAAGTGGCGGATGCGATGCTCGGTCATGATTCTCATTGCGCTTCGCAACGTGTCTTCCAGCGATGCCGTGATTACATCAAGCGACATCACCTCGCGCACGCGCAATTGTTCCAATGGTTTTCGATGTGCGGCCTGGGCCCGCAAGATGTCACGCTCGGTGATGATGCCCATTATTTCGCTGTCGCCTTCGCAGACGATCAGAGATCCGACGTTGTACTTCACCAACTCCATTACGACATCGTCAGCGGTTGCATCCGGACCGATGGTGTAAATCTCTGTCCCCTTGGTGCGAAGGATATTCGAAACAAACATGGCAAGGCTCCTGGTCGTTACGTCCACATTCCGGCTCGGTCCTGCAACTCGCGGCTCATGTGCCACGTGGACAACGTGAGTTCCTGAAGTTGCGCATTCATGACATCGCCGATCGAGACGATTTCGAGCAACCGTTCGCGTTCCATGACCGGCAAGTGCCGCACGCGATGCTTCGTCATCAGTCGCATCGCTTCTTCGATTTCCATTCCCGGCTCGGCGGTGATTAAGTCACTGGTCATCGCATGGCCGACCGTCAACTGATCGAGCGGCGCTTCGTGAGCGTTTTGGGCTCGGAGAATGTCGCGTTCGGTGATAATACCGATCATCTGCACGTCGGTCCCTTTCGCCGCCGACTCGCAAACGATCAACGAACCGATGTTGAAGCGAACCAGTTCTCCAACCGCCTGATCGAGTGTCGCGGCAGGACCGATGGTGTGAACGCCGAAACCCTTTTCCTTGAGGGTGCGATACAATGTCATCGTTTCACCCTTTCACCTACTGCGACAATTACCCTTCGGCCAATTTTATTGGCTTGGTGCCGGCGTGCTCCAAGATCTGCTCGGTTTCCTCCAAATGTTGGGCGGCCTGCTGGTCGTGGTCCTCGGCGGCCACTAGGATGTCGCCACGCTGGATTTCCTGGTCGTAGAAGTCGGCCAGCTCCTTTTCCAAGCCGCGGGTCATCATCTCGCCAAGAAACCCGCCGAGCACTGCACCGGCCAGCCCGCAGAACATAGCGAGACTCAAGACGAATACTCCCGCATCGGCCGCGACCGCCGTCACAATGCCGATGATGATTCCAAGAATGCCACCAATCGCAGCTCCGCCGGCCACTGCTCTTAGCGAGTAGAATCCTGCCGGCTCCTGGTGCTCGTAGGCGCGGAAGTGTCGTTCCTTGGCCTGGTCCGAACAGACGACCGTGATTTGTTCATCGGTGAACCCATGCTGCTTGAGTTGTTCGACGGCATGTTCAGCATGCTCGACGTCGTGGAAAACACCGGCGCGGATTGGTTTATCCAACACGTTCGTTGCCATGATCAATTCCATTTCATGCGAAACCTGGCTCATTCAAGAAACGCGGTCCGTCACGATTTCTTTGAGGTTTTTGCGTACACCTGCGAGACGAGTTGCTCCACTTTCTTACTATTGCATTTGGGACACTTCACTTCTTTGTGATCATCGTGCTCCTCGAAGGTTTGCGTGTCCGTGAATTCGTGACCGCACTTCGTACACTCGAAATCGTGATAGGCCATTTCATCTCCCTTTCCAGGCGAGTTACTTGTGTCCCCGCGATTAAACCATTCGACCAACCACGAGAATGAAACGCGGATCGTCCCACAGCCCTTCGTACCATCGGGGCGTCTTCTTTGGACTCGCATCACCCGGTGTTTCGTAGAGATCTGAATCACTCGGTTGCGGTTTTCG
>CAYFJO010000465.1:0-8188 GCA_964343305.1 uncultured Pirellulaceae bacterium
CTTGCGAGTCTAATACGAAGAAATGCCAGGTTTCGTTCCCGTGCTAGCTGGCCAATTGAAAGGGCCAAATGAGCGGGATCAACAGGAGCGCCGTGACCGTAACGACGATTGCAAGCGGCAGGCCGCATTTTAAATAGTCGACCGGTCGGTAGCCACCTGGTCCCATGACCATCAAATTGGTTTGATAGCCGATCGGAGTGATGAACGACAGCGATGCAGCCAAGGTGATGGCAATGATAAAAGGTCTTGGATTCAAACCTCCTGCCGCAGCCAAAGCGACGGCCAGCGGAAAAAGCATCGCGGCGACGGCGTTGTTCGTAATCATCTCGGTAAAGACGAGCGTTAACAAATAGAGAACGATCAACAGCAGATAGGGTTGATTGCCAATGCCGTCAATCAATGCTTCTGCGATCCCCTGTGCCGCGCCGCTCCTTGCCAGCGCCGTTCCCAGCCCGAGCGCGGCGGCGATCGTCAGCAGCATCTGCAAATCAATTGCCTGGCGGGCGTCGGACATTCGTAAGCATCCTGTGACCACCATCAATCCGGCAATGGTGATCGCCGCCACCGCCGGAGATGTGAGTCCGCCCAAATCGATTGTAAACAGGCTCATCGCGACGAGCCAAATAATCAGAATGCCAACCAACACGGCCGCAATCTTGGCTTTGTCGTATCGTCGCGGTTCGGCGCCTTCGACGCTGCTGACGAGATAAAAGTCGCGGCTGTTGCGGTACGAGGTGACGAATTCCGAGCGCGTTTGCAACAGCAGCGTATCGCCCGGTTCGAGGATGATGTTGCCAATTTTGTTAGTTAGCCGCACGCCATTTCGGTGTACGGCGACCACGGCCGCGTTGTATCGTTGGCGAAAGTTTGCTTCCCGCACCGTCGTGCCAATCAGCGGCGATGTCCGCGACAAAACCACTTCGGTTAAGTGCCGGCGAATCCGCGTTTTCGGATGAAACTCATAGGTCATGTCCGCGGCGGGAACGAGGCCAGGAATCTTTTCGAGGTCGACGATGGTGTTGACAACGCCGGTAAAAACCAGCCGATCGTGGGCATGAATCGTGTCTTCGGGCGTTACCGGCGTGATCACCTCGCCATCGCGATCGATTTCGATCAAGAACAAACCGGGCAGGTGTCGAAGTCCGGCGCGTTCGACTGGACGGCCAATCAACGGACAATCGTCGGTGACCAGCATCTCCACCAAGTACTCCCGACGTTGTTCGTCGAGCCGTTCGATCATGTCCGTCCGATTGGGCAACAGACGAGGCCCCACGAGAATCAGGAAAATAACTCCCACAACGGCACAAGGCAGTCCGACATATCCGAGTTCGAACAACGTCATCGGCCGAACCGCCGCCGCAAACGCGTGCTGATCGGAATTCGATTCATTCGCAGAGTTCGCCTGTTCGAGTTGGTATTGATACTCCGACTGAAGTTTGCCATTCACCACCAACGTCGTGCTGGTACCGATCAACGTGCAAACACCGCCAAGGATCGCCAGATAACTGACCGGCATGAGCAATCGTGAGGGCGAGATATTGCGGCGGCGGCACCAATCGACGACCACCGGGGCCATCATGGCAACCAAGGCGGTGTTGAGCATGAATGCCGAAGTGGCCGCCAGCGTCACCGCCAACCGTCGCAACGCGTTGCCTTCGCTATGGACGTTGCCAAGCAGCTTCTCGCCGACCCAATCCAGAACGCCAGCGGAACGTAGGCCTGCCGCTACGACCAGCAATGCCCCGATGGTTAACACTGCCGTACTGGCAAACCCATCGAAGGCATCAGCAGGATCGATCACTCCCGAAATGGTGACAACAACCAAACCTCCAAGGAACAGCAAATCGACTGGCACACCGCGCCGAAATTGCAACGCGGCAAAAACGAAAAGTGTGACACCGATCGCGATCCAAGGATGGGTGAATTCTGGAAACAAGTCGATTCGTCGGTTGTGCGAGGGAAAAACTAGGTTCGCAGCCGCAAGTTGCCGGCTCGCGAATTGACAAACTGGCAGCAAATTGCTACGGCAACAGCGTAAGTGCGAAAGGAGATGTGTCGGATCGATGCAATCGAAACATTCACTATTATCGGGACATTTTGAAACATTATTAAGTTCATCATCGTGATAAACATTAATCTTTGCAACCGCTTCGTTGAGACAGGCCGGCAGGATGTAACCCATTCGACCTCGTTTATCTATTTAGCGTCGTTTTTCTAATGGCACTGATCGGTAAACTCCGATACTCAACACAGAAGCCTCCCGTATCGGGCTTCCCCCCAAATTGTACAAACGGAAATTGTACAGCAGTTCTTTGCGTGCCTTGAGGATCTCTTTGCGCAATCCGAATTCGCTTTTTCTATTTTGAGGACTCTTTGATGTCTGGAGGACAATAACATGACTCGCTCGTGGTTAGCTCTCTGTTGTTTAATGTGCACTTTCGTTGCCTTTGTCGGCGAAGCGCACGATGCGGTCGCGGAAAACGCGACGAATAGGATACGATGCCGTCGATATTGCGTTCGCGTTTGTTGTTACCTGCCCGCAAACCAATGCCAAAGCGATGCGACACACTGTGCCGAACAAGGCAATCAACAACCGGTTGCCGAGGCAGATGCGAAGGCGGCCGAAAATGCAACGAACGAGGATTCGGTCGCATCAGACCAGACCGATCCATCCGCGGATGACGACTACTACTACGATGACTATTACTACGATGACTACCCAGGCGAAGGCGGTTATGGGTATGAGGCGGACATCGTCGAGTCGACAAACGACGAGGCAATGGATGAGCCGGAAGAAGCCGTAGAAGAAGCAGTCCAAGAGGTTGTTGAAGAGGTAGTGGATACGACAACCGATGAAGACGTTGTCGAGACGGAAAGTGTGGTCGGTGAAGCGATTGATGAAGCAGTCGAAGAGACAGTCGATTCAATTGTTGAAGACGTCGTCGAGTCTGTGGTGGACGATGTCGTCAAAAAGACCGACGAAATTCGTTCAGAGTATGACGAAGTATATGACAACGCGGTCTACGGTCCGGCCGAAGATGAAGCAGTCGTCGAAAGTGACGACAGCGACAGCGCCGCAACCGACGACGATTACGGTTACGATCCTTATGATTATGAGGATTTTGACTACGAAAGTCATTGGTACAACGACGATGAGGACGTTGAGCCAACGCAAGACGAAGACGTTGTCGACGTAGAATCCGATGCCGATTGGGCGGACGATGAGTATGAATCGTATGACTACGACGAATATTGGTACGACCACGTGGAAGACGATGTAGTTGAGGAAAGTACAGACGATGCCAGCGAAGGCCTGGTAGAGGACGATGCTGTCGAACAACGCAGTGACGATGCGAACGAAGATCTCGTCGAGGACGATTATGATTGGGAAGATTGGGATTGCTTCGACGACGAATATCGTATCGAGCAAGAGGCACCCGTCGTGCTGACTCCGGCGGAACCAATGCCGATCGAGCCATCAAATGTGCGAATCGATCACGCGGTGATTCTCTCCGTCGCAAGTCTTTTGGAGCAGGCCAGCAAATCGTTGCAGCAGGCCTCCGATGAATTGGTTGGAATGGTCAACGCGGAAGTCAATGTTGCGGAAGCTGAGATCCAGCCTCCAGAGGGGGTTGAGCAGCGCTAGTTGAGGTGTCGCCTGAAGCGGCAAAACACAGCCGCTTGGGCGAATGGGTGATCCATATTGCTTGGCATGTTTGATTTTGAAGCACACCACGTAGAGAGGTTCACTCACCAAAGCTCATCAAATGGCATTTGATCAAATACGGCGATTGGCAAGCGGATTCGAACGCAGCCAATCGCCGTTTTCTTTTTTCTGGTAATCACTTAGAACAAACTACACGGTGCTAGTTGACCATGCCTAATGCACGCTTTTTCGGGAATTCTGCTGGCGAAACGAGTGCATCGATACTAGAATGGCCCTTATCGGCGCGGATATTGCGTCAGACCCGCAGGGCAAGGCCGGGTTTTGGCCAACAATATGCCGGAACAGAACTCAAACTCACCATACACACATCCGTGTCTGGAGCAACATTATGTTGATGCGTAATTGCACGATCTTGGCGGCTATCACCGCTCTATTTACCACCTTCGCTCTCGCCGCTTCCGCACAAGAGGCATCTCGACTGGAAACATTCCAAAAGTCGTCTGGCGAAATTTCCTTTGCGTTAAGCCTGTCGCCAAACATTCCGACGGCAGCAGCGGATGCGACCGATGTCCTTGTGTTGTTTGACACATCGGCGAGCCAAACGGGCCGTTATCGGGATGACGCACTTGAATCCCTTCAAACGCTGTTGGGTCATCTTACGGAAAACGATCGCGTCAAGTTGGTGGCGGTTGATCTTAATGCCGTGGAAATGACGAAGGACTTTGTTGCTCCAGTCGGCGCGTCGATCAAAGCTGGCATCGCGAAACTGAAGAAGCGTGCTCCTCTTGGCTCGACCGATATGGCCGTTGCGCTACAAAGTGCGATCGACAGTTTCTCACCGGATGGAGCAACCGCGCGAGCGGTTGTTTACATTGGCGATGGAATCAGCCGAGCGAACTGGCTCGAGAATGGCGAGTTTGCCGGATTGATGAAGAACTTGGTCGCACGCCGAGCACCCGTTTCGAGCTATGCGATTGGTCCGCGACGCGACATGCACTTGCTGGCCGCCATCGCCAATCACACCGGCGGGATGCTGTATGTGGACGCTCAAAAAGTAACGGGCGACATGGCGGGCAGCGCTTTGGCGAATGTAGTCAAAGCCACCGTCATTTGGCCCACCGAAGTTCATTTGCCCAAGGCAATGAGCGAGTCTTATCCAGAAACGGTTCCACCGCTGCGGTCCGATCGAGACTCGATCGTGGTTGGTGTTCTAGAAGGGGCTGGCAAGCAACTGGTTACCATGCAAGCCGAAATGAATGGCAATCCCGTGAAATTGCAGTGGGAATTGGCGACACAAAAGTCCAACGAAGACCTCGCCTTTTTGCCGCAGTTGATTACCACGGTTCGAGACAGCAAAGGTTGGAATTTACCCACCGTTGGTTCCGCTGGTTTGGCGGAAACGGGACGAACGATGGTGGAAGGGGCTCGTGATCTGTCGAAGATGAGTGGCCGTGCTCTGGCGAGCGGCGACCTGGAAAGTGCGGATCGCCTGACCAAGGCTGCGTTGGCAAGTGATCCGGGCAGTGTCGAAGCACGGACGATTCGTAACGCAATCTTGCGTCGCAAAAAAGCGATCGGTGGTGGCGGCAAATCACCTCCAGGTGAAATCACGATTCGACTGGCCGCACAGCCGACGCCTGTGCCGGGCGCGGGAGGTTTGTTGCGTGAGTTTGAAGAAGGCGAAGGCCGTTTTCTGCGAGCCGTTGAAGATGAAAAATCGGTGATTAGCGGCCGCATCCAAGCCGAAGTTGAAGCGGGGCTGGACGCCGCACGCAATAAGCTTGGTGAAGACGCCGAAGGTGCCAAGGAAGATCTCAAGTTGCTGTTGGACATGGTCGAGCGGTCGCCGGACCTGAAGACGGATGTGCGGGCAAAGCTTCGCAATCAGATCGCGGTGGCATTGCGTGAATCCAATCGCCGTGAAGTGGAGATCAACGAACGTCGAGCATTGGCTCAGGCGAATTACGCCGCGGCGTTGCAAAATATTCGTTTGGCCGATGACATTACGCGGAAGAACGAAAAGATCAAACAGTTGATGGATCGGTTCGATTCGCTGATGGATGAAGGCAGATATATCGATGCGGAAGAGAAGGTTGGTGCCGAAATTGCCAAACTCGCGCCCGAACAGCCGATTGTTCCGAGCGTCAATTTCAACGCCCGTTTCCGCGGCCACGTGCTGCAAAACGAAGCCCATCGCGAACAACGGCATCGTAAGTTTGCGGAAACACTCTGGCAAGTTGAGAAGGCGCACCTCCCGTATCCGGACAATTTGTGGATTATCTATCCAGATCCGGAAGAATGGGAAGAGTTGACGATGAAACGTCTGAAGTACCGTTCGGTCGACTTGGGTCAAACGGGCGGCGCGGAAGAGAAGATCAATGCGGCGTTGGATGAAACGACTAAACTGGAATTCATTGAGACCGCGTTATCGGATGTGATCGAGTACTTGGAAGATCGTCACGGAATTCAACTCGAATTGGATACGCGTGCACTCGATGTTGTTGGTATTGGTAGTGACACGCCAATCACACGTGACTTGAGTGGTGTATCGCTGCGATCCGCTTTGCGACTGATGCTTCGCGACCTGGAATTGACCTATATGATCCAGGACGAAGTGCTGATGATTACCACTCCTGAAGAAGCCGAAGCCAACCTGGTCACCAAGGTATATCCGGTTGGCGACCTTGTGGTCCCCGTTCAGAGCGGTGGCATGGGGATGATGGGCGGCATGATGGGTGGTGGCATGGGCGGCGGAATGGGCGGCGGTCGTGGTGGCGGTATGGGCGGCGGTATGGGCGGCTTTGGTGGTGGTGGTCGTGGCGGCGGCGGCTTTGGCGGCGGCGGCGGTGGCGGATTCTTCGCCGTGGAAGACGAATTGAAACTGGGCGGCGCCAAGAAGAGCACTCCCAACGCCAATGCACCGAGCAACGCCAAACCTAATGCAACAGCTCCTCGCAACACTCGCCGTGTTTCGCGAATTCATCCTGATGTTGTTCCCGGAATGACGATCGAAGAAGCCTGGAACGCACATTTCGACAAGGGCCAAGTCGATCCGGCCGCGGTACGAGAAACGGTTCGGGAGTTGATGGTGGAAGCCCAGCGATTTCACCGCGCTGAGAACCGAGAAAGCAGTAAAAAAAAACTCGCTGAAGTCGTCACGGTGATCCAAGCCGCGCTGCGCAGTGGACAGCCACAACCGTGGATGTACGAAGCAATGGGCATGGCGATGCAAGCGGGCGGGGCACCCGACACCGAAATCGAACGAGCGGTGATGTCGGCGGTTGATTTTAGCAACAACGTCGACGACATGATGATCGCGGCTCTGTATCTGTCGCGCATCGGCATCGACAAACGCGCGTTGCATCTCTTTCGCGAAATCTCGTCGGCCAACCCGCTTCGCCACGAGCCGTTTGTCGAAGGGCTGAGAATCGCCAAGCGATTGAATGATGTGGATGGCATTCAATGGGCCTGCGTTGGAATCTTGAGTCAGGAATCGGAGGTCTTTGATTCTGTCAATCGAATCGCCAAGGCAACGTTGATTGAGTTGGAGCAAAAACAAGACCCCAGAGCGAAAGAGTTCGCACACACCATTGCCGCGGCAAAACAACGCGATTGCATTCTCAGAATTCGTTGGACCGGTGACGCGGATGTCGACATTATGGTGGAGGAACCATCGGGCACGATTTGTTCGTTCCGCACACCGCGAACGACGGCGGGTGGCGTGATGATGGGCGATACGTTTTCGGTGGAGGGAAAACAAACGACGTCCGGGTACATGGAGCAATACATCTGTGCGAAAGGTTTTTCGGGACAATATCGCTTGTTGCTGCGAAAGATCTGGGGCGAAGTCACAGGTGGCAAAGTGACCGTTGAACTGGAGCGGTATGCGGGAACATCGCGGCGCAAGATCGAAAAACAGTTCATTGCGTTGACGGACAAGGATGCGTTGGTCCTGTTCAATGTGGAGAAGGGCCGCCGCAACGAATCATTGGAACAGCATCAGGTTGCCAGCGCCATTGAGAAACAGCAAGCGGTGAGCCGTGCTGCCATCACGCAGAGCCTGGCTTCACTGGAAGGATCGTCCGCGGCGCGGCGCTACGAAGCGTCGAAGAAACGGGCGGTGGATGACGGACGACTGGGCCCCCGAGCCCGTCGCGGTGCTGGTTTCCGCCCGGTCATTACGACGCTGCCGGACGGTACGAACCTGGCGGCCACGGCGGTGGTTTCGGCCGATCGGCGATATGTCCGTGTGACGCCGACGCCGTTGTTCTCAGCGGTTGGCGAAGTGAACACGTTCACGTTCAGCGGTGGTGGCGGTGGCGCTCCATCGAGTCGCGAGTTCAAACATGACATTCAAAGTTTGTCCATGAAAGAAGCATTGGACGTGTTGCAAAAGCTCAAGCCGGTCAAATATCGGTACAACGATGATCCAGAAGAAGAATTCCTGGGCTTCATCGCTGAAGACGTACCAGAATTGGTCTCGGTTAATGATCGTAAGAGCGTCTATCCAATGGACTTCGT
>CAYFJO010000466.1:0-8186 GCA_964343305.1 uncultured Pirellulaceae bacterium
GCAGGCTCGCTGTGAAAGCCATCCAATAGTGTTTTGATCGCAAGACACCAATCGCTAAGAAAATCGCCCAGCCGTTGTGGATCAGCGAAAGAAAAACTGCAAGCGTGCTGCGTTCTCCTCCTGACATACCACCAGCCAGAGCCATCGGCAACGCCAAGAGGCAGATCAAGAAGGGTATTGCCACGACAACTATGATCGTGATGGCGGCTGGTAAGGCTCCACTCGGACGTGATGAACCGGGCTGAGAATCAACAACTAGGAGCGATTCCAACTTCGCCTCCGCGTCCCTTAGCTCGGCAACCATTTGTGAGAGCCGATCATCGGCGGGAGGCTCTGATGCTTCCAGCACAGCCGCCACTAGTGGTTCCTTGCTTGAGGCAAGTAGTCGTCCATTCTCCGCAATCGCGGAAGCGGTCTTTGAAATCTCTTTAGCAAGTGACCGTGTGTTGTCGATTGTCTCAAGTCCAAGTGAAGATGCCAACGCCGCCTGCAACGCGGTATATTCAGTTTTCGCCCCGTCAACCTTGGTCTGCTGTTCAAGTACGTGTGAGCGTGCTTCGGCAATCTGCGATAGAACATCCGAAGTTGATTTGCATTCTACCGTCAATTCGGTACTCGATTCGATCAACGAGCGTCCAACGCCAGTGTCGATCTTTGGCAGCCTCAACTCGGCCATTTTAATCTTACCGGCTACGACAAGTTGCTGAGCTTTAGCCTTCGTCTTGGCAACGAATCCTGCTTCATGGTCGGGCGTAAGTGACTCGTATTCGCGCCGCAGCTTCTCGATTTGATCGTTCGCCTTGATTCTTTCGGCCAACACCTCTTCGTTCGCAACGTGACCGTCAACGAAGCCGATAAAGGCTGTTTGTCCAAGTGGCCTGCTAAATGTAAAGAGATGCTTGGTGGCGTTAGACAGGAGCCTTTCTTTTTCCTTGATGTCTCGCTCTTTCGTTTCCAACTGCGATTTGGCATCAGATACGCCATCACGATGTTGTCGCAGGAGTTCTAATGCGTCTCGGACTGCCGCGTATTTCTCACGCATTTGTCGAGTCGAATCGTCGTTGATCTGGTCCGCATCAATGGAAATGATAGACTTGAAGATCGAATCGCGAAGCTGCTCAACTCGTTCTCGTAGCTGTTCATCCTGATCTGAGTGCATTGGTTGACCTCATAGCGCGCCGGTAAGATGCTCATTACGCTTGACTGACTTGATTCTGACCGCCATCCGTCTCGCTCGTTCCTTAATCGTCGTCGATGCTCCCGCTATAAAACACGGTGATTCGGTATAATTTCCAAATATCATCATCTGGTATGCTTGCCCTTGCCTCAACCCTGTCGCCTTGGGAAACCGAACTGGGAAAGCTCAGTTTGCGTGTTAAAAAAAATCCTCCCGAAGGACCGCGAGCCCGGAATGATAGTGTATGCTCGGTTTCAGGTATCGCCTGTTTGGCTGAGAGAACGATTGGAACGTGAACTACTGGCCCACGATAGGGGCTGTTGTCATCTACCTCCGGATGATTGCATTTCACAGCTTCAACGTATCTTGAGGCGGAGGCGTCTACACTGACTGAAGGTGGATCGACCTCAGCAAACATTTGCGTGCTCAACGCGGCGAACTCGGCGTCTGATTTCAGTCGTACTTCGACAGGTAAGTCGTCGAAGTCCTCTACGCCGTGCTCTTTCGCTAAAGTCTCCCTGAACGACTTTTTAGATGCGTAAAAACGCGATTTGAAGTGTGCATAGATTGGGTCCGGCGTGATTATTGGGTCCGGGGTCATCGTTGGGGCGGTTCTATTTGGTCTGGCCGTGCTGATTGGTGGCGTCGTTGTTCTGGCAGGGATCAGGCTCCACGCAATCCAAGCGAGAACGATGGCGGAGATGACTGCAACAATCGACAGGGATTTCGGAGTGCACAACTGGGCCAAGCGATGTTCGTTGTAGGATTCAATGTCGGAATCAAACGAGGCAATCTTCGCAAAAACAGATTCAATCCCGGCGAAACGGTTGCTCAATTCGTCGTTCGTCAATCTCTGCTCGTAAGCATCCTTCCCAAGACGCAAATATGCACGCCGTAGGTCAATCGTCTTCAGTTTGAGCTTACGAATTTCAGCAACCACTCTTCCGCTTGCGGCCTTTAACGAGACGACTGTTGTTCCACCTGCGGCCTTCAGGGAGGCGATTGTCTTGGCAGCAACACCATCGTCGGCAGTCGTTTCAGGCTGTGAAATTGCGGGAGGAGAGCTAGCTTCCGTAGGTTTGTCGTCGGTCACCGGCTGTTCTTCTTCTGCCGACTCCCTTTCGTCGGAATCGCTCATGAACACCTCGCTTGCAATGCTGGGCTACGTCAGGGTTCGACTGCACCCATTCTACCGTGATCGCCACAGCAATGAAATTATCACGAACAGCCTGGCGAGGCACGTCGGACTAAGGTAGAAACGAGCGAGACATCGCAGAAAAACGTCAATTTGGAACATTGTCATGGTCCGAGGCCGAGTCGTCGCCTTTTTACTGTTCTTCGGAGCCACGCAATCTCTCGCCGCCGATGCCTTGAAGGATACTGCCGGGCACATCAACGTCGAACGTCGGAACCACGGCCTGCGACCACTCAAGCACAACGACAAGTTGACTGCCGCCGCCCAATCACAGGCTGAATGGATGGCGAAGGTCGGCAAGATGCTTCATCTTCGCGGCAAACAACCAGGGAGCTTCGACGATTGGAAGAAGAGCCATCATCATCCTGTGAATCGAGTCATCCATGCCGGATACATCGAGTGGGATAAGCTGTTTGTGCTCAAGATCAAGGATGGCAAGCAGGTGCTTGTCGCGAAGCCCAAAGCCAATGAGCGTGTGGGCGAAGTGATCGCCCACGGCGATCCGAAATCAGGTCCAGGCCGGTTCCGGCCACAAGTCATTGTCACGGGCTGGATGAACAGCCCTGGTCATCGCAAGACGATTCTGACCACAGGCTACGAAGAGATTGGCGTTGGATTCGCCCGCACCAAACGTGGCGATGCGTTTTGGTGCGTGGTTTTTGGGAAGCGGTGAGTCAGAACAATCGGAGTTGCCCAGACGAGCAGGTTGGCGGCTTGAAATGTCGGGTTTCGAGCGGCGGTCTTTTCTTGTCCAAGGAAAACTTCTTGGCGAAGACCTGGAAGGTCTGAGTGATTTGTTCGGCAAGCGGACCTTGGCCTCGCATTCGTCGCCCAAACTCAGAGTTGTTCATGTTGCCATCGCGCGTGGATCGGATACGTGATTCGATTCGGTCCTTCTTCAATGGTTGAGTGCGTTCAAGCCAATCGACGAACACAGGACGCACATTGAGTGGCAAACGAAGCAGAACATGACTTGCGGAACGAGCACCGGCGTCGGCAGCAGCTTCGAGAATTGCTGGGATTTCACTGTCGTTCAGCCCTGGAATGATCGGGGCGATCATAACGCTCACTGGGATGCCCTCATCATTGAGTTGTCGTATCGTCCTCAACCGCGCCGATGGTGGGCTTGTTCTCGGCTCCATCGTGCGGGCGAGCGATTCATCCAGCGTAGTGATGCTTAGTGAAACGCTGACCACGCCGAATGCCGCCATTTCCTTTAGCAAGCCCATGTCGCGGGCGACGAGCGCGTTCTTGGTGATGATTCCGATGGGCTGACGCGCTTCGAGAGCGACCTCAAGGCAACGACGGGTAAGCTGGTAGTGCCGCTCAGCCGGTTGGTAACAGTCAGTGACACCGGAAAACGCTATGAATTCTGGCACCCAACTGCTGCGGCAGAGCCAATCACGGAATAAGTCAGGTGCTCGATGTTTGACGAAGACCTTTGACTCGAAATCCAACCCCGCATTCATCCCAAGGTACTCATGGGTTGGTCTTGCGTAGCAGTAAACGCAACCATGTGAACAGCCTCTATACGGGTTGAGGCTGAATCGAAATCCCACGTCTGGGCTGTCGTTTTCCGCGACGATGGACTGCGAATTGTCGGGCAGATACTCCGTTTTGATCGACCGGCACGACTTCATGTAGTCGTCATCGAGTTCGACCTGTTCCCAATCTTCCTCGTATTGGACGCTTTCAAATCGGTTCGGCGGTTTGATCTGCGCCCCCCGCCCTTTGGCATGAGGTCTGTCTGTCTCGCTCATCTTCGCCACCTTGCCAGAAAGACTCCTTCGCACTTAGATTACGTCCCGTTGGTTGCCACAGTTTTCATGCGCGATTGCAACCAGAAGAGTATTGTACGAAAACCTCACCATGGTGAACACTTACGCGAATTTGCATGTCGCCGTTTCCACAGATACCCACCCGAAAACATACGCCCTGGTCAGCAGTTGAATGAGCGGGGCTACAAGATCGTCTGGGATGCAGCTACTGCTATGCGCGCCCAACGCACGAGTATCTGGGGCTGAACGTCGGGCTGGACTTCGAGTCGAAAGTCTTCGTCAAACAACGCGCGGCCGAACTTCTGCGCGACTGGCTCGCTCGCAGTGATTGGCAGGCGGAATCGATCACGTTTTCGGGCGTGACCGATTGCTATCAACCCGCTGAACGTCATTTCCGTGTGACCCGATCTTGTCTGGAAGTTTGTCTCGAAGCGCGACAACCAATTTCGATCATCACCAAGAACGCGCTGGTCACCCGCGATCTCGACCTGTTGAAAGAAATGGCCCACTGGAATCTCATCAACGTCGCCGTCAGCATCACGACACTCGACAAGAAACTCGCCAGTTTTATGGAACCGCGGACCAGCATTCCTGAAGCACGGCTGCGTGCGCTGCGCGAATTAGGCGAAGTCGGCATCCCTACACACGTCATGGCAGCGCCCGTTATTCCCGGTTTGAATGACAGCGAAATTCCCTCGATCTTGCGAGAAGCCAGCGGAGCGGGTGCCTCAACCGCTTCATACATTCTCTTGCGTTTGCCGCTCAACGTGCGACCGGTGTTCCAGGAATGGCTCGAACGCACGCAGCCTGATGCGCGGTCGCGCGTCGAATCCCGCATTCGGTCTACGCGCGACGGCGAACTAAGCGATTCCCAATTCGGAACGCGCATGCGCGGCGAAGGAGAAATCGCCAAACAAATCGAGAACACGTTTCGTGTGTTTGCCCAAAAGTATGGACTCGATGGTCAACCACCGACACTCGATTCGTCCAGTTTCCGCCGACCAACCTCTTCCACCGGCCAGCGGTACTTGTTCTAGAAGCGGTTTCAAAACCGTAGCCACGCTCGCCAGAGCGTGGGAAAGCCATGAAGAATCCGCGTTCTGGCGAACGCAGCTACGGCTGTTCGCGCAGTTCCTGCCATCTGCTTGCGAGCGCGGACGCATCGCCGTATGCTCAACTTATTGCTTATTGGGCCCTCTTCGACATTGCCTCGACAGGAAACAGCAGGATGGCACATAAATTGGTGGCGAGCTATTCCCGAGCGAACAACCCGCTGAAAGACTGGCTGGTCACGGTCTTGAAAAGCTGGGGCGTGAGCGTGTGGGACGACCAGGGCCAGATGAACGTGGCCGAGGGGCCGTGGCGCGACCAAATCGTCGCGGCGATCGCCGAAAGCGAAGTGCTGGCCGTCGTCTGGACTAAAGAATTCGCCCGGTCGGACGTTTGTCACTTTGAATTCATGACCGCACTGGGCTACGGTAAGACCGTTCTGCCGCTGTGGTTTGAAAACTGTGACATCCCGGATCGATTCGGCGGCATCAAGAATTTGCATCGCGTGAACTATTACGATGGTCGCCATCAGGACAATCATCAAGAGTTACTCAACCAACTGCATCGCACGGGCATTGTCCAGCAGCATGTCGACATCATCCGCACGCCCAACCCACCGCTGCCAACCGCTCCGATTGACACCGACAAAAATGCGTGCGATCCCGAGAAGTACTTGCGAGGCTTGCGCGACGAACATTCGCACATCGACATTCGCGGGCTACAAGTTGAAAGCGGCAGGGCTCAGCGGTTCGAAATCGACGATCTGTACATTCCGCTGACGATGGTCGGCGGAGAACGTGGCGTAGGCTTCCAGCCTGCCGATGCGAGCGATGACGAAAACGAAGAACCGCAAGCTGGAAGCTTTCGCCACGAAGGTCGCGTCGAACTCGACCAGGCGCTCAAACACCCGCGGCTGGTCATCATCGGCGATCCCGGCGCGGGCAAGACCACTTTCCTGCGCCGCATCGCGTTCGTGTTGTCCGACAGCCTGCTGGATGAAAAACCACAAATTGCCCAACAACGACTGGGAATGGACGATCAACCACTGCCGCTGTTCATCCGCGTGGGCGAGTTGTGCGAACACATTGCCAACCGCCGCGGGCAACAGGATGGCCCGATGCGGGACAATGCCGCCGAGTGGCTGGTTGATTTTTTGGACGCCGCCAGCAGCGAAGACCGTTGGGGACTGAGCAAACCGTTTTTCGAAGATCGGCTGGCCGACGGCACTGCCATCGTGTTGATCGACGGTTTGGACGAAGCACCTGACGACCGGCTGCGTCAACAAGTTTCGGCCATCGTGCAAAACGCTTGCAAGGCGTTCAGCAAATGCCGTTTTGTGGTGACCACCCGGCCGCGGGCTTACGAAGGCGATGTGACGCTGGCCAACTTTGCCGAAGTTCAAATCGAGCATCTGGAAGACGGCGCCATCGAGCGTTTCCTGCAGCGCTGGTGCCAGGCGTTGTTTCCCAGCAGCCCTCGACAGGCCGACCGGCATCACGACGAATTGTTGCACGCCCTGCAAGCCAAAGCCGAAATCCGCCGCATCGCTCGCAATCCGGTGATGCTCACCGCGCTGGCCGTGGTTCACTGGAACGAAAAACGAATCCCGGAACAACGTGCCGATTTGTACGAATCGATCATTACCTGGCTTTCGCGTTCCCGCGAGCGGCGGCCCGATCGTCCTTCGCCCGAACAATGCGTCAATCTGCTCCAGGATCTGGCGCTGGCCATGCAAGATCATCCCCAGGGCCGCCAAATCCAAATCCCGCGGCGTCAGGCGGCCGAGTTGATCGCCGATCACTGGCAAGACGCGCCCGAGCGTCAGCGTGTCGCCCGGGCCGAAGCGTTTCTGCGCCAGGAAGAGCTGGACAGCGGCATCATTGTGGCACGCGGCGACCATGTCCGCTTCTGGCACTTGACGTTTCAAGAATTCCTCGCCGCTCGGGCGCTCGCCGCCCGGCCCGACGACATCCAAAGTGAACGGCTGTTTCGCCAGCCGAAGAAGATGTTCCAAGCCGAGTGGCGGGAAACCGTCCTGTTGCTGGGTGGCGTGCTGTACCACAACGGAGTCGATCGGGTCGATCGCATGATCGCCGAAATCCTCAACGGTTTGGTCGCTGAACAAGACGGGAAGAAAATCAAATTAGCCGAGGCGGCGCGGTGTGCCGGGTTGCTGGGCGGAGTAGTCCAGGATCTGGCCACGTACGATTTCAAACCGCGCGACAAACGCTACCACAAATTGTTCAACAGCGTGATGGGCATTTTTGATGTGGGCAAATCTCAGTCGATTGCGATGAAAACCCGGATCGAAGCCGCCGATGCCTTGGGCCGCGCGGGCGATCCACGCTTCTCGGCTCGGGCCCGGCAAGACAACTGGGTCACCATTCCCGCCGGCAAGTTTGTCATGAAATCGACCGGCCACGAAGTCGAACTGGACGAGTTTCAAATCGGCCGCTTTCCCGTGACGGTGGGTGAATTCGCCGACTTTGTCGAAGACGGCGGCTACGAGGACCAGCGCTGGTGGCCGGCCGGTGGCTTCGGCGAATGGACACAACCCGACAACTGGGACGATCAATTGCTGACCCCCACACGGCCGGTGATCGAGGTCAGTTGGTTCGAAGCGACTGCCTACACCAAGTGGTTCAGCAATCACCAGCCATCCCATATCGAGTGCGGATTGCTGACTGAAGCCCAGTGGGAACGGGCCGCGGGTGGCATTGAGGGACGCGAATTTCCGTGGGGACCTGAACCGATCGACGAAACTCGCGCGAATTTTGCACCAGATTTTAAGCCGAATGTTGGTCATACCACACCTGTTGGCCTATATCCACTTGGCACCACGCCGGAAGGAATTCACGACATGGCTGGAAATGTTCTGGAGTGGTGCATGGATGTTTGGGATGAAAAACCACTTGGTGGCCGAAATCCGGTAGCAACCGGGGAAAGCAACCGTCGTGTGTTGCGCGGCGGTGGTTGGCGCAGCAAT
>CAYFJO010000467.1:0-8157 GCA_964343305.1 uncultured Pirellulaceae bacterium
GAAGGCGGCATTCGCGTGCCGGCGATCGCCTGGGGGCCGGGACTGGGATTGCAGGCGGGGGCGGAATCGTCAACCGTTGTGCGTGCTATGGACTGGTATCCGACGCTCGCCACTTTTGCGGGGACTAGGATTCCGGAAGGGCGCATCATTGATGGGCGCGACATTAGCCCATTGTTGAAGGGCGAAACGAGGGCTGTGCCTCCTCCCGGAATGAAAAAGTCGCTGAACGCGTCCGTCCCGCTTCGGCGTCGGTGGAATCCGCCCGGCGAATGGGCGCCGTTGGTCCATCGCAATGAATACAACGACGCGTTTTTTTATCACGGCAGCCAGGGCGCGCTGGCCGCGGTACGCTGGCGAAACTGGAAACTCTATTTGAATCCGAGCCTTGAGCTGTACGACCTGGCGAAAGACCTCGGGGAATCCAGCCCATCGCGCAATCGAGACATCACACGCAAGCTGCGCGGCATGGCGATTCTGTTCCAGGAAGAAATGCGACTTGACGCTCGCCCCGCTGGAGAGGCCCCACACCGTCACGCCGATGGTCGAACCGAGATCTCTCGTGCGACGCTGGACAGTCTGGACGCGAAGCTTGGCGTAACCTATGCGCGCTATGGCGATCGCGCACTGGAAATGGACATCTATCGACCGAAGGCAGCCTGGGGTGAGTTGCCCGCGGTTGTTTGCATTCACGGTGGTGGTTGGGCCAAGGGCAATCGGGCCAGTCACGAAAAAGTCGCTCAGGCGCTCGCGGCGCGCGGGTATGTCGCGGCGACGATTTCGTATCGTTTGAGCGGTGAAGCGCCCTTTCCGGCAGCGATCCACGATTGCAAGGCAGCCGTCCGATTCCTGCGGGCGAACGGCAAAGAATACGGCATCGATACAGAGAACATCGGCGCGATCGGGCTGTCGGCTGGTGGGCACTTGACGGCGTTGCTCGCAACGTCGGCCGGGGCAAAAGAACTTGAAGGCGAAGGCGGGAATGCAAACTTCAGCAGCGCGATTCAAGCGGCCGTGCCGATGGGCGCGCAGACGGATCTGCAGTCCCAGCGTACGCGGGAAATCTCCAGGGCTGAGGATCGCGGCCAGATCTGGAGGCAATTTCTTGGCGGCACGCAGGAAGACAAGCCGGCAGCGTATCGCCTCGCGTCGCCGCTGCATCACCTCGATAAGAACGACCCACCCTGCTGGTTTATCACAGGCGAGACGGACGATCCCAGCACGCACGCGGATGGATTTCGCCGGCGCATGGAGGAGTTGGGCATCCCGTCCGGCCTCACTGTCATCAAGGACGCTCCGCATCCATTTCTTGGCAAACAAGTCTGGTTTGATGAGATGATCGACGTGGCGGACGCGTTTTTTGGAAGAACTCTGAAGTGAATGCCAAAGCGGGATGGGTCGGCATAGCCGACTCGAACGGCGGTTTGCTGAAGACGGCCTGCCGGTGGTCGCCATCAGTCACGGCGACGACTTGGCGCAGTGGGATTCGGTTCTGATTCCCTATGACCCCCGACTAAAGCCGAGCTTTGCCGAGACCACTGTGTGGTCCAAAGGCGACCGCGTGATCGCTGTCATCCGCGGAGGCGGCGGAGGCGCGTGGGTTCGACGAGCGATGACTATGGTCGCACCTGGTCGAAAGCCGGCCCGAGCAACCTGCCCATGCCGCGGGCCATGGCGTACCTCGGCAAGCTCAGCACCGGACAACTTTATCTGCTGTCCAATCTCGGCAATCGCGACACGTTTGGATCGCACATCTGACACTTGAAAGTGATTAGCAGCCCGGCTGCTGGACTCAACATGAACGGCCAATTGTGGAAGCTGCACCACATTGCAGGTAAAGTATGCCTGATGAACGTCCCACCTTACTTGGCTCAATCACCGCAAGAATTATTGCTTCCCATCGACGTTATTCGGCTGAAACCTGCGAATTAGTCGGCAGCCGGTCAGCCAATTCTGCTAGCTTGCTCAAATCAAGATTTGGAGACTTGCGCGGTGGATAGGATGCTTGTATCATGGTGATGAGTTTTTGACGTTAACGGAGTAATGTGTTTTTCGGGAGCAACGGAGTGGACCATCAATCTAACACCATTCTCCACGGCGACTGTATCGCTGGGACGGATGCAGTCTCAGCCAGCACGCTTGATCTTGTCTTCGCCGATCCGCCGTTTAACATCGGCTACGAATACGATGTCTACGACGACAAGATTGAGCGTGAGAAGTACATCGATTGGTCTCGGCAGTGGATTGCCGCGGTGCATCGAGCGCTTAAGAAAAACGGAACGTTTTGGCTGGCAATCGGCGATGAGTATGCCGCTGAGCTGAAGCTGGCCAGTCAAGAGGTTGGATTTCATTGTCGCAGTTGGGTGATCTGGTATTACACGTTTGGCGTGAACTGTTCGAAAAAATTTAGTCGCTCACACGCTCATCTGTTTCATTTCGTCAAAGATCCGCAAGACTTTACATTCAACGACGGCGACGGTCGCAGCTTTGTGCGCGTCCCGTCGGCTCGGCAGCTTGTCTATAACGACAAGCGAGCCAATTCCAAAGGGCGATTGCCGGACGATACTTGGATCATCCGTCCCGCCGAAGTCGTGGGTGAGTTGATCGACAACGAGGGCACGTGGTCGCCGGATGAACTGCTTGCCAGCGCGGACGACGACCAAACCTTTACGCTGCGGCCTCAAGATCTGGCCCAGTGCTTTAACACGGATGAAGACACCTGGTACTTCCCTCGTGTCGCGGGCACTTTTAAGGAGCGCGCGGGCTTTCACGGATGCCAGATGCCGGAGCAATTGTTGGCGCGGATTATCCGCACATGCTCCAACCAAGGCGATTTTGTGATGGACCCGTTTTCGGGAAGTGCCACGACATTGGTGGTCGCGAAAAAGCTTGGCCGGAAATACTTGGGTTTCGACATTTCTGACGAGTACGTCAAACATGGACTGAATCGTTTGGAATCGGTTCGAGTCGGTGATCCGCCGGACGGGTCCGCGGAACCGTTGGTGAGTGCTCCGAAAACGAATACTCGACGCACCAAGGCAGCGACGGCCAAAAAAACCAAGTCTAAAAGCTCTGAGCAACGCGATACACAGGACAAAGAACGGCGATACGCGGAATTGCAACTGGAGCTGACGTTACGAGGTGTCACGGACGCGTTTCAATTGACGCACGACGGCTTCTCGGCCGACCGATTGGTGGCCGATCCCGATCTCAACGCCGAATTTGTGGATGCCTGTGGCAAGTTGGGATTGGTCGGTGGACCGCGTACTTGGAATCTGCTGCTGTTCCGGCTCCGTAAGGCTGGGAAACTGGCTCACATCGAAACGACCAACCGAACTGCTTCGTCGTGGGAAGATTGCGACGATTATTTGTTCGCGAGCGAGATTGCATTGCAAAGTTTGTTGGAGCAAGAAGAAGCCGAAAGCCTTGATGAAGTTCTATGCGATCCAACGCTGGCCGCGGAGTTGGACGAAACTGCGAGTCGATTCGCGCCCGGATTCACATCGCTTGAGTATCGATGGGCCGTGCTAAAACTTCGTAAACAAGCAAAAACCGCACGCAGCCGAGGAGCCGTGCTCGCTGCTCCTTCACGCCTCGGCAAGATGAAGTCGATCGAAGAATTGGATTCGACCGAGATCCCAGATGCAGCCGGCGTTTATCTACTTAGCGAAGACAAGTCGCGCAAACTCTACGTCGGCGAAGCGTTGAATCTCAAAACTCGGTTGGCCAAACAATTTGGCGCGGCACAGCAGCGCGACGAATGGTTTAAGATTTCAGAAACGATTTCTATTCAAACGTTGGTGACAAATACATTGCCCGCCGAAATGCTTGCCTGGCAGAGCTGCCTGGTGGAGAAATACAAGCCGCGACTCAACTTCCGAGAGTTGCGAATTGCGACTTGATCTAATTGTCTCAGGTTGTGGTATTCTCGCATTTGCAACGCTCGATGTTGCGCAGTTATCATGTCCAGAAGTTTGCTCGCGTGATTGGCAAGGTGTCGTGGGCGACGATGTCGAAACAAACAACTGAATGTAAATGAGCCATCATGAAAAAAGCGTTGATTGCAATTTGTTGGGCCTGGTTGCCCCTGACCTTGTGTTTCTCAAATAGTTTTGCTCAAGATCGCAAGCCGGTGCGGCTGTTTGCCGAAGCGGAAGATTTTACGATCACGTCCGGTTGGCAAATTGTGCCATATCGTGAGAACTATTTTGCCTCAACATTTGCCATCAGCTTTTTGTCGCGCATGGCTTGTCTTGGTGCGCCGGAACAACTGGCGGCGGACAAGCCTGCAATCGCCGAACAGATCGTTCAGATTCCTTACCAGGATCAATTTCAGGTCCTCGTGCGGTACGAACAGCCATACAATTTCTCGGTCGAGTTCACGGTCGAAGTGGAACAAGGCGGAAAATTGGTTGCTTCGTTTCCGAGCGGACGACTGACCGACGCGAAAATCTGGCCGCTGAACGGTCACGTGCGAAAACCGATGGAACGCTACTGGTGGGGCGGGACCGATAACCTTGTTTGGCAACATCCCGGTGCGGTGAGTTTGAAACCGGGTGCGGCCAAGATTCGGCTCGTCGCCAATCAGCAGCTTGACGGAAAGAAGCTGCGGCTGAATGCGGCGCGGCGGAACATTGATTGTGTCGTGCTGACGAATGACAAGGCTGGCATGGACGCGCAAAAGGCCAAGGCGCGGTATCTGGAACTGGATGGTTGGCTCGTCCAGGACGGCGATCTGTTCGTTCGGTTTACGAATCCATCCAATGGTCTGGGACCATGTGTTCCAGTAGTCGAAGCGATGCGCGGCGGTGAGCATTCGCCGTATTACATTCATGTGCGCGATTGGGTTTCGACCAAAGTGTTGCGTAGCGGCCGGTTGGTGGACGACGTGGCGTATGTGAACGACGGGCCTCGATCGAGAGCGGTCAATCCGCGACTGCTCGCGCCGGTCCTGGACGTGGCGAAGTTTACTCAACCGAAAAACCCTGACAAGCCTGCCGCGGGCACACATGTCGTCATTCCGGACAGTGAATATCTGCAACCAGGACAATCATCGGGCTGGGTGCCGATGGGCAATGTGTTGGACGCGTTGCATCACGTTCAATGGGCGCCCAAGGCACTCTATAAAGATTCCAAGACGACCGACGTTTACTTGCGCCTGGAGTTTGCGGCGCCGGATGGTCGCGGCGGATTGAAAACGTTCAAGGACGTTACGGTGCGAGGAAAACCGGCCTATCACTCTCCCGTCACGTTCGAGATACCAGGCAATGTTTTGCCAAATCTCAAGTTGGCCGACATCTTGAAAGAACGCTGGTGGATGCCCAAGATTCGCACACAAAAAGAAGCGGTTGCCTGGCTGCTAGGCGAAGTACGCAAGTTCGAAAGTCGAGGCACGGTGCCAAAGCGGTTTTTACTTTACAACATCATGGGCTTCGGCGGTCGCAGCTTCGACGATCCGGCGGTGAAGCAACTTGCCTTGGTGCTGGGTGATAATACCTGGGCCGGCGGCGCTGGAAAAAAACGCGAGCTGGTCGCTCATTGGCGAGACCCTAACGTCGAATCGATCAAGAAACGCGAAGCATCGCGCGAGGATGGATTCAAAGATTTGCTGGTGATGAGCTATGGTGACGAAATTCATTTGCCATCCGACCCGGTGACCGACGAGGAGTTCGCAACTTGGCTCAAACAACGCGGCGTTCAATTCCAAGGCGCGGCAAAGTTCGTCTCAGTCAATTCTCGCGACCCGGCTGCCTACGAAGCGGCGAAGAAGAACCCGCTCTTTTACTACTCGCAGATCTGTGCAAAGGAAAAAGGCGGCAAACGATTCGCCGCGGGCACGGCCTACTACAGAAGCAAGGGGGTGTTTACCGGGGCGAACTATTCGCCGCATTCGAACTACCTGGTCAGCGAACTGGACTACATCCGCACATTCAAGCTGCGCGCGATGAGTTTGCCGTGGTCCGAGGACTATGTCTGGCAAATTCCCGAGTTCAGCATCCAGGTGATGGGCTATTTGACATCGGGATTGCGAGCCGGTGCGAAGTACGACAACTTGCCGATTCACATGTATGTCATGCCGCACTCGCCGGGCAACACGCCGCGCGATTTTCGTTTGTCGTTCTACACGGCGGTCGCTCACGGGGCCAAGCACGTGAATTACTTCTGCGCCTCGCCGTCGGCAATCGGCAGCACGGAAAACTATGTGGCCACCGACGACCTTGGCATGTGGCGACAGATCCACGCCTGCGGACATGAGGCGGGCACGTTCGAAGATTACGTGGTTGATGGCAAAGTTCGACAGGCGAAAGTTGGCTTGCTGTTGTCCAGCGTGGACGACGTGATGACGGGCGTGGCCAACTCGACACTGGCCCTGCACAATAACGAACGCAAGGCGCTCTATTATGCACTGCGGCACAGTCAAACGCCGGTCGATTTCCTGAGCGAAGACGACGTGATCAACGGTCGGGCGCGCGACTATCGGCTGATTTACGTCACGCAACAGTGGCTGCACTCCAAGGCAATCGACGCACTCACCAAATGGGTCGAAGCCGGTGGCACGGTCGTCGCGATGTGCGGCGGCGGTTTCTTGAACGAGTTCAATCAACTCAATCCCAAGGCCGGCGAGTTGTACGGCGTCAAGACACAGCAACACACCGCCGATCCACGGCTCGTCTCGAAATACTTGCTCGAAGAAAATCGCCCGTTTCTGACGAAGCAAGACCTACCGCTGTACGAGCCGATCGACTACGCAACTTGGACGATGGACGATGTGGAACGGTTTGGAAATCCGTCCTACGTGGGTCGCATCCGTGACGTTCCGGTCATTGCGTGGAAACAAACCATCGAACCGTCGGACTCGGTCGTGCTCGGCACCTACAAAGATGGCCGTCCGGCAGTCGTCGCCAAATCGCACGGCAAGGGCCGCGCATACTTGTTCGGCTTCCTTCCCGGCCAGGCGTACTTGAAGAGCGGCCTTTTGATCGCCCCACCTGATCGCGGCGCGGTCGACACAGCGAATTCACACTATTTGCCGACGACCGTGGACCAAAACTTGCGAGCCAGAATTGTCGACGACTTCTTGCCGGCGGACTTCGTGCGGCCAGTTCAATGCAGCATGGACCTTGTCGAAACCACCAGCATCGATACGCCAAAGTCGGGCAAGCTCGCCATCCCGCTGATCAATTACACTGGCAAGCCCATTGAACGTTTAGTCGTTCGCATCCACAACCTACCCAAAGCCAAGTCGATCCGCACCACCGAGCGCCGGCCACAAACACTGCGGGTCACACACGTAGATAGTACGACCATTGTCGAGCTGTCGCTCGGCGTTGCCGACATGTTGCTCATTGATCCGTAGTCGCAGATTGGTACTTGCCCTTCGTTCTGCGAAATTGTGTCGATTTGTAAACCAACCTTGCCTCGTGGAGACCATCATCGTGAATCAGAATAATCGATTCCTTGTTTTGAGCATTGTGTTCACATTTGTTTCAAGCTTCGTCGCGCATGCGGAGGAAACGGAGGACGGATTTGTTGCATTGTTCGATGGCAAGTCCCTGGATGGCTGGGAGATTATGAACGGCGGAAAGTTCGTCGTCGAGGAAGGCGTGATCAAATTGAATGGCGGGCGCGGGTGGTTGCGGAGTGAGAGTGAGTATGCTGACTTCGTGCTCAAGGCGGAAGTCCGCTGGAAGAAGCCCAAGCAAGATAGCGGCTTTTTTCTGCGGGCGACGAAGGAAGGCAGCAACTGGCCTAGCCGCCGGTACGAGGTTCAATGCGAGAACAGCAGTCGCGTTTGTCGGATCTTTGGTGCGCCGCATGAACGAGATATCGAGTTGTGTGAAAAGCTCTTAAAAGACGTCGGGCAATGGCAATCGTACGAGATCATTTGCAAAGGCACGCGCTGTGAAGTGAAATTCAACGGGAAAGTGGTCGCGACGTCCAACGGATTCAAGGAGTCGAAGGGTCACATCGGATTGCAAGGTGAAGGTGGGTTGCTTGAGTTTCGTGGTCTGCGGATCAAAGTCATTGAGTAGGGTGTGTCGACGCTTCACGCACCCTACGAAAAAAGGCGACTTGTATCACAAGTCGCCTCGTTTCTTCTTACGGCTTCAAACCACTACTGTTGTTGAAGCTTGTTTCCGATGGAAGCTTGCTCTTCGC
>CAYFJO010000468.1:0-8149 GCA_964343305.1 uncultured Pirellulaceae bacterium
ACACCAGATTTCTTTTTCTCAAACCTGTTCGTGGGCCAAACGGCCACCGTCACGTACATCGTCCACGATCGGAGGCCGCCAACGAATCCCGTAACGCACCGGGTCGATGGGTGGGTCGATTTTGATGCAGATGGCGTTTTCGAGACAAAGATTGTGGACAATGTTCCGACAACCCTTTTCGATGGCAATGACCCGATTGAAGGTGTCAACAATGCCGGTGATCAGCAAGTATCTGTTAGCTTTGAAGTTCCTAATGATGCCCAAGTTGGAGAAACGTTTGCGCGTTTCCGTGTTAGCACGGTGGGGAATCTTCAGCCAACGGGTGTCTTGCCATCGGGCGCGACTCCTTTTGGCGAAGTCGAAGATCATCCGGCCCTCATTGAAAGTCTTGACTTTGGCGATGCCCCTGATCCGACCACGGGGAATGGTGAAAACGACTACGATACTTTGCTGGTGAACAACGGCGCTCGCCACGTGATCACCCCGGACAGTCCACGACTGGGTTTAAGCGTCGACCTCGATTTGGAAGGGCTCGTTTCGACCGATGGTTTTGGTGACGACTCAGAACTTCTCGCGGACGATCCTGCCCCTGGTGACGACGAAAACGCCAATGGGGGCACGAATCCCCTGATGGACTTGACTGTTGGACAAAACGGCACAGCCACCGTGCTTGTTACCAACGCCGACGGTTACGTGAATGTTTTTCTCGATGTGGATCACAATGGTCTTTTCAACGATGTGTTTGGCACTCTTAGCGAGCACGTGGTTGTGAACCAATTGGTCAATCGGGACACCACCGCCGCACTATCGTTCAATTTGCCGAACGAGGCACTGATTGGGCAGACATTCGGTCGAATACGGGTCTCGCCGAATCCGCTTGGCGGGCCCAGTCCGTCCATCGGACTGGTCCGTGGTGGGGAAGTCGAGGATTATCAGGTCGTTATTAACGGATTCGATTTTGGTGACGCGCCTGATCCGTCCCCCAACACGGCCACGAATGATTATTCCACAACGTTATCCAACAACGGCCCCAGCCACTTTATCACAGGACCACGATTGGGACTCTTAGTCGACGCCGAAGGCGATGGTTTGGAGACATTGGGGGCGCAAGGCGATGACAACACCAAACTCGATGACGATGATGGCGTTGTGTTTTCTCCCGCCCGCATCGGACAAATGGCCACGGCCACGATCACGGTGACGAATCCCGACACGGGATCCGCGGGTCAGGTCGATGCTTGGATCGACTTCGACCAGGACGGCATGTTCGAAACCATCGCTGGTGAACGAATTATCAATAATCAGACGGTCGCGGCTGGCGCAACGGTGGCGTTTAATTACACCGTTCCAAGCAGTGCATTCGCCGGAATCACTTATGCCCGCGTTCGAGTCAGTGCTTCCGGCAATTTGCCTCCGACAGGGCCGGCCGCCAACGGCGAAGTCGAAGATCATCAAGTATTAATCGAGGGTTTGGATTTCGGCGATCTGCCCGACAATTCTGTCAATAGTTCCGTATTCTTCAATACACGCTTGGCCGATGATGGTCCCCGCCACGTGATTACCTCCACGGGTCCCCGCTTAGGTTCTGGCGTACCTGATCACGAAGACGACGGTTTTCCCTCCTTGGCCGCCGAAGGGGATGATTTAAATACCAGCGACGACGAAGACGGTGCGATGTTCGGCAATCTTTTTGCGGGCCAAACTGGATTTGCCGACGTCACCGTGAGCAACGTGGACGGGCGCGTCGATGGTTGGCTCGACTTCGACGGAAACGGCCAATTCGAAACCAGTGAAAAGATCATCGACAATCTCGTCGTTCAGGCGGGCTTCACACAACGCTTTACCTACCCTGTTCCGGACAACGCTGCGCTGGGTACTCGATACGCGCGTGTCCGCGTCAGCAGCGCGGGAGATCTGCCGCCGGACGGTTTCGCGGTGGATGGTGAAGTTGAAGATTACCAAGTCGAGATCCAAGAAGTGGATTTTGGCGACGCGCCGCTTGCCAGCCAAAGTGGATTTGTTGTTGACTATCCTACAACGCTTTCCGCCGATGGAGCTCGCCACACGATCGACGCTGCTTCCCCGTTCTTGGGCAGTAGCATACCGGACAAAGAAATCGACGGCCAACCGACAGCGAATGCGGATGGGGACGATGCCGATGGCTCGGACGACGAAGACGGTGTGACGTTTACCTCGACGGCGACTCCTGGCCTGTTGACAGCGGCCGCCCTGGGTACGGCCACAGTGGACGTCAACAACGCCGATGGTTTCGTGCACATCTGGGTCGATTTCAATCAAGACGGTGTATTTGCCGCCGCGGAAAAGGTCGTGGAAAACACGCCAGTGGCCGCCGCCGCAGGCGCCACCGATTTGAATTTCATCGTGGCACAATCCGCTGAAACGGGTACAACCTATGCCCGTGTCCGCGTGGTGGGTGAAGCCAGTCCAGGCTTGCTTCCAACCGGGTTGGTACTCGGTGGTGAGGTGGAAGACTATCTCGTGCAAATCGTGGGAACGGACTTTGGTGATGCTCCGGCGAGCTATGGTACGGCACCTCACATGATCGATGGCCCGCGCATCGGAAACGTTGTCGATGCCGAGACGGTTGCTCATACCAGTACCGACGCCACAGGCGACGATTTGATCGACGGAGTTGACGACGAAGAGGAAGCATTTGTCACGTTTTCTAATCTCTTGGTGGGCCAAACCGGTACGCTAACCGTGACCATCACCAACCCGGATGTTCCCAACAATCCCGCGTTCGTCAGCGCTTGGATCGACTTTGATCAAAACGGTACGTTTGATACGGATGAACGGATTGCCGATGCAGAGGAACTTCGAGCGGATGCCGCGGCGCATGCGTTGCCAGGATTCTTCATTAGCGACGATCTTGCCAATCCGTCGGTCATTCAATTGGGACAGACGTTTGCCCGTGTACGCGTGCGAAACAGTAATGCGTCGTTTGCCAGTGCCAACGAAGCTGCCACGGATGGTGAAGCTGAAGATTACGTTGTCGAGATTCAGGGCCAGGATTTTGGTGACTTGCCAGACTTGGCGCCTGGCAAGGCAGGACCAGGATCGGGGTTGCCCAGCTTCGATTATGAGACCCGATCCGTTCACAACGGCCCGCGCCACTTAGTCACCGACGATAGCCCAAGGTTTGGAACGGTCGATATCGAGCGGGACGGGCAAGGTTCTCCGATTGCCGATGGTGATGATAACAACGATACAAATCCGCCTGACACGGGTGAGGACGATGAGAATGACGTTTCGTTCAACAGCGGCACGGACCTGTTATTTGCCGGCCAAACTGACGCCACGCTAGATGTCAATGTCAACGTCGGCAGCGGAACGGGAACAGGTTTTATTCAAGCTTGGATCGACTTCAATCAAAATGGCGATTTCACAGATCCCGGCGAACAGATCGCGGCTTCGTTCCCATTAACACAGACTATTACCGCCGAAACCGTGCCATTCACCGTGCCCGCGAATACGGCGATTGGTGGAACTTTTGCGCGCGTTCGCATCAGCAGCGTCGATCCCGCACTGGATCCTTGGGGACCGCTTGGTGGAACGGCCGCGAGTAGCGCGTTGCTGGACGGCGAAGTCGAAGACTTGCCGGTGACGATTCGCGTATTGGACTACGGCGATGCGCCGGACACTTATGGCACGAGCGACGCGTCCGGCGATCCTGCCCGTCATGTCATCGTCAACACCGGTCCCCTGCTAGGTACGTTCCGAGATTCTGAAATTGACGGACTGCCATCCAACCTTGCTGACGGGGACGACAATTTGGGCGGCACCGACGATGAAGATGGTGTTCGCTTCTTTGACCGCGGTACACAGACAGTCGTGCTCGTAGCTGGATTCTCTGCGCACCTGCGTGCCACCATCAATGGCGAGGACGTGACTGGCAGCGACGGCCGGGTTTTTGCCTGGATGGATTTGAATGCAGATGGTGTGTTCGACGATGCGCTGTTGGCCGATGGTGGAGAAAAGATCTACGACGGCGAACTGGTCGACATTGGAACCAATGATCTTCCAGCCTTTGATCTGCCGGCCACCACCACGGTGGGCGATACCTTTGTCCGCGTTCGCGTGGTCGATCCTTCGGTCACCGAACTCGGCCCCACAGGAACGGCCAACAATGGCGAGGTCGAAGATTACCTGGTCACCATCCGCCAAGACTTAGATCTTGGCGACGCTCCTGACTTGGACTTCGGCACGGCCGCAGGTGACTATCGAACCATTCGGGCCGACAATGGGCCGGCACACGTTTTGTTTGAAGACAGCGTCTTTCTCGGGCCCACGGCGCCCGACGCGGAATTTGATGGCCGGCCAAGGCCAGGGGCTGATGGCGACGACAACCAAAACGTTGACGATGAAGGTGGCGTGATTTTCACCTCGGCCCAAGCCTTCGGCAAACTCACCGTGGGTGACGTGGCCACCATTACGATCGACGTCAACGGTGGTCCCACCGAGGCAATCGGGTACGTACACGCTTGGATCGACTTCAACGGCGATGGCGACTTTGACGACCCAAACGAAAAAGTCGTTAATAACGAGGCCGTTGCATCGTCCGCGGGGCCGCGGCCGTTTACCTTTGCCGTTCCGGCGAACGCTCAGATTGGAAACACCATTTCGCGTGTGCGCGTTAGTGAGATTTCATTCCCCGGCACGATCACGGCTTCAGGATTTCCGGATGCAACAGATAGCGGTGGTGGGGTCGACAACGGTAATGCTGAATTCACCATGACCAACGGACCCGGTGACGCAACGCTGGAAATTGGCGTGAGCAACACGGGTGAGTTTGGGACGTTGTCCGGTGTGGCTGCAACGGGAGCCGGTGCGATCTACGATCCACTGGGTGCCACACCACCGCCTGCAACAACAACCTTTGAGTCCTATGTTTATTTCCGTGACAACAGCGCTGCCCCCACAGGCCCAAGACAAATCCTGGGTGCCGCGGCAGCCGGTGCCAGCACGATTCGCGAACTCCCGACAGAAGCTAACAGCACCTTCTCCATTGGCGCATTACAGTTTGCCTTGACGCAAACCGTGGATTTTATCACCGATGTAAGCGGGCAAACGTCGGGAACGCTGGTTACCCAAACCTATGCGATCACTAACACGGGCGCATCCACGGCCGATTTTGAGTTCGTGCGGTACCTGGACGGGGACCTGAACTTTGACGGTACGCCGGTCGATGGCGGTGGCCGGCTCATGACCTCGGGAGGTGACGAGATTCTCTTCGAAACGGACGCCGGAGGCAATGGCGCCACGACAACCACGTTTGTCGGCATTACGTCCAAGGGCGGTGCGATTCCCGCAACCAACCGTTTTGAAATTGATTCGTTCCCTGGGTTGCAAACGCGAATCGCAAGTGGACTGGCATTGGATGAAGTGATTACGGGCGACGCAGATGGTGACGAATTCATTGATTCCGGGTCGGAATACAATGTCACATTGGGGCTTCAGAATCTGTTTAATCTCGCGTCTGGTACTTCGGATACCTACACCACCCACACGTTGTTCGGTTCCGGCGCCGCAGTAGATGCGGGACAGGCCATCATGCAGCCTCGTGGCAAAGTCCGCGGCGGCGAAGTAGAAGACTATCTGGTCGAAATCGTCGAACAGCGTTTGGACATGGGAGACGCCCCCGATGCGTTGGTCGGATCTAGCCCGGGCAATTACAACACGATCGTGTCCGACAACGGACCGCGGCACGTAGTTCCCTTGCCCCCAGTTGTGTTCCTTGGCGACAACGTAGATATCGATGCAACAGCCCAACAATCTCTCCGGGCGGACGGCGACGACACAGACGGCACCCCAGACGACGAAGACGGCATCATGGACCCGGCCGATCTGGACGTGCGACATGGCCAGAATCCGATGGTTGATGTCAAGGTAACGAATACCAGTGGGAGTGCTGCGACCTTGTACGGATGGATTGACTATAACGCCGATGGAATTTTTCGCAACGCGACTGAATTTGCATCCGTCGCCGTGCCCGATGGGACGACAGGTGGTACCGTAACCTTGGCCTTCCCGCAGGTGCCCTCCAATATCGAAGGCGGCACGTTTGCCAGATTCCGCCTTAGCACGGATTTGGCTGCACAGAATCCGCTCGGGTTAGCTTCGGACGGCGAAGTCGAAGACCATCCGGTGATCATTCGCGCACCTGGGTTTGATTTCGGCGACGCACCAGATGGAGCACCTGGAACAGCGACTGGAAATTATCGAACCACGGAAGCCGACAACGGCGCCCGACATAATGTGGTCGGACCCCGATTAGGTTTGCTCGTGGACGACGAAATTGGAGCGATCCAATCCTCGTCAGCCTTAGGTGATGATTTCGTCAACACAGACGATGAAGACGGCATCGTATTCGCAAGTGGCTTGCGACAGGGGCAAAACGCGACGGTGGATGTGACGGTCACAGGCGCCAACGGCAGGCTGGATGCCTGGATTGATTTCAACAATGACGGGGACTGGACGGATCTAGATGAGCAAGTCTTGATCAGCCGGGCTGTCGTGCCCGGTGTAAACAACCTGAGCTTTCCCGTGCCTGCCACCGCGCTTTCGGCGCAGACCTTCGCACGTTTCCGCATCAGTTCGACGGGTGGGCTGGCGCCGTTCGGTTTTGCGGCGGACGGTGAAGTGGAAGACTACCAGGTTTCCGTTGGCCGAGATCCGATCGGTATCTTCCGAAATAACACTTTCATGCTCGACTCCAATGACGACGGGACGTTCGGCGGTTCGGATGTGAGCTTGACGTTCGGCGCCGCGGGCGATGTGCCGATTACCGGCGACTGGGACGGAGACGGAACGGACAACATCGGCACCTATCGGCCTTTCACCGCTGAGTTCCTGCAAGATCTCAATGGGAACGGACTGTGGGATGCGGGGGTCGATCGCCGGACTTCGTTTGGAGCGCTGAATGATACGCCTGTCATCGGTGACTGGAACGGCGACGGAGTGGACGACATTGGTGTTCGCCGTGCTCATGTCTTCTTGCTAGACGCCAACGGCAACTTTCAGTTTGATGGCGGCGACGTGCGGAGCTTTTTCGGCGCGGTCACCGATATCCCGGTTGCCGGTGACTGGAACGGCAGCGGATTCGACAAGGTTGGTGTCTATCGCGACGGGGCCTTCTTGCTCGACCTCAACGGTAACTTTGCGTTCGAAGGCACGGACGTCCGCATGAACTTTGGAGCCCCGAACGACACACCGATCGCCGGAGACTTTAACGGCGACGGCAAAGACGAAATCGGTGTCTATCGCTCTTCGGCGTCCGAGTTCATTAAAGACACCAATGGTAACTACACTTTTGATGCCGGCTCGGACGAGCGAATCATGTTTGGCGCGGCCAACCTCGATGTGCCGGTCATCGGTAACGTGATGATCTCCAGTCCGCTGCTGGCAGCCAGCGTCGCGCCGACACCCGCCGCGGACACGCCGGTGCTTTCCGCCGACGACTTGGCACCGATCGTCACCGCCGCGGTGGACTTGCTGGCGCAAACTGGTTTGAACGCGTCACAGATTCAATCTTTGCGAAGCGTCGATGTACGAATCGCGGATCTGCATGGCGCGCGTCTTGGGGAAGCGACAAGTGCGGGAATGACGCTGGATGCCAACGCTGCCGGCCACGGATGGTTCATTGACACGACGCCTTATGACTCGGCCGAGTTTGTTCTGTCCGCGAACCGTTTGCTGGTGGCGGCGGGGGATGGAGCGGCATCGGGTCAAGTGGATTTGTTAAGCGTGGTGCTTCATGAATTGGGGCACGTTCTCGGACTTGGGGATGAGTACTCGGAGGTGAATTCCAACCGAATGATGAACGGTTGGTTGGACATAGGAGTTCGCCGCTTGCCGACCGAAGGTGAGTTGGCGGCACTGTTGCTGGATGCGGATTCGACGGATTAGCCCGCCAAAAGGGTGGTTTGTCACGCCCGTTCGATGGATTGTATGGATTAGAACGATTTCACGAATCAATCGGAAAGTAGCAATGGAATTAAGTGGTTTTTGACACTTTTAAAAGCGTAACTACGATGGAAAACTCGCCCCTCAGTTTGGCATGGTTCAAAAAGGGGTCAGGTACCTTTGCCGGAACGGCCCGGAGGGTGCTTTGCACAAAGGTACCTGACCC
>CAYFJO010000469.1:0-8148 GCA_964343305.1 uncultured Pirellulaceae bacterium
GTCGCGGTCGATCGCATGACGCGTCGCAATTCTTCCAAACGTGGTGCCATCATCACGAGATAGGCGAGCAAATCCGATTCGCCGACCAGTTGCCGCATGGCGTGGAGTACGCGGAACACCTTCTCGCTGGTTCGCGATGCGTCGTCGTAAAACTCATCGGCCCCTGCGTCCCATCGCCAAGTGTCGTCGAACGCAGGTGTTCTTTTGCGGCTACGCGATTCGCTGCGCTGCGGCGATATGTGGCTGTAGTTTCGATCGCTCTTGAACGGTGGATCGAGATAGACCAAATCGACGGATTTGTCGGCAACGTGCTGACGCAAGATGTCCAAGTTGTCGCCGCGAAAGAGTTGGCCGTTGATTCCGTTCATGCCTCGTTCGTTTTCCGTCGCCCGGCACGTTCAGCCGTTGAATCGAATTGACAGATCCTGAGAAACAACCGATCATTGTGCCAATCAAACATGAACAAAACAACGGAGTTGCTCAAGGAAACCAGCCCATGCGACCTCTCTTCACGCGGCGGATTTGGACCATTGCTCTAGCCTATGGATTACTCATGACCAGTCAGATCATGGCGGAAAAAGCGAAAAAAATCACCGAAATCGAAGGGATTACGGAATATCGCCTGGACAACGGGTTAGCGGTGCTACTGTTTCCCGATCCGTCGAAACCGACCGTCACTGTTAACCTGACGATCTTCGTTGGTTCCCGGCACGAAGGTTATGGCGAGGCGGGAATGGCCCATCTACTGGAGCACATGCTGTTCAAGGGAACGCCCACGCACCCCAATATCGACAAGTTGATGAAGCAGCGCGGCGCGACCATCAACGGAACCACTTGGAACGACCGGACGAACTACTTTGAGACAATGCCGGCAAAAGGCGACAATCTGGAATTTGCGATCCGGCTGGAAGCAGACCGCATGATCAACAGTTTTATCAAGGCCGAGGATCTGGCGTCGGAAATGACGGTAGTTCGCAACGAATTCGAACGGGGCGAAAACTCGCCGCAGCGGATTCTCGTTCAACGGATCAATGCCGCGGCGTACGATTGGCACAACTACGGCAAGTCGACGATCGGCAATCGCAGTGACATCGAACGTGTGCCCATTACCAACCTGCGGGCCTTCTATCGAAAACACTATCAGCCGGACAATGCGATGCTTGTCGTGGCCGGCAAGTTCGACGACCAGGAAGCGATTGAATACGCCGAGAAGCATTTCGGAAAGATTCCACGTCCCGAACGGGAATTGGATCGGACCTATACGACCGAGCCGGCCCAAGATGGCGAACGCACGGTCGTGCTGCGTCGTGTCGGCGAGGTGCCGCTGGTCGGCGTCGCGTACCATATTCCAGCCAGCCCTCACAAGGATTTCGCCGCGTGCCAGGTGCTCAGCTACATCATGGCGATCGAGCCCGCGGGTCGACTTTACAAGGCTCTGAAGGAGCCCAAGAAAGCGGCGGGTGTGTATGGCTGGGCACAAGGTTTTCATGATCCCGGGTTGATGTTTGGCTTGGCCGAAGTCGACAAGGATGGCGACCTGGAAGATGCCCGCAAGACACTGTTAGGTGAGTTTGAAACCGTCGGCACTTCCGGTGTGACCGAAGAAGAGGTCAATCGCGCGAAGCAAAAAATCTCAAAAGACCGCGAAGAAGAACTTGCCAATTCAACGCGATTCGCGATCTCGCTTAGCAACTGGGCCGCCCAAGGTGATTGGCGGTTGTTCTTCCTCTATCGGGACAGCATCGAGGCAGTGACGGCGGAAGACGTGACACGAGTCGCACAGCAATACCTGAAACGCAACAACCGTACGGTCGGTTTGTTCATCCCGACCGAGGAAGCCGAGCGGATCGAGATCCCGGCAACGCCGAATGTGCAAGAGTTGGTGCGTGATTACAAGGGACGTGAGAGCATTGCACAGGGCGAGCTTTTCGATCCTACACCGGAGAACATCGAAAAACGCACGACGCGTAAAGTCATCGGCCGGAACGTTCAAGTGGCTTTGTTGCCCAAAAAGACGCGCGGTGGATTTGTCAACTTGACGCTGACGCTTAGGTACGGCGACGAGAAAACGTTGAAAGGTTTCGAGACGGCCTGTCGAGTTTTGCCCACGTTGATGACGCGGGGAACGGAAAAACTCACACGTCAACAAATTCAGGACGAGTTGGACAATAACATCGCCGAACTCAGTGCCAGCGGATCGCTCGGCTCAGCGACCTTTGCCGTCAAAACAAAAACGCAAAACCTGGTCGCCGTGCTGGAAGTGTTGCGGCAAGTACTGCGTGAACCGTCGCTGCCCGCCGCGGACTTGGAAGTCTACCTTCGCGAGCAAGCCGCCCTCCTTGAGCAACAACTCAATGATCCTAAGTCGCTGGCACTAAATCGATTGCGTCGTGTCGCATCGCCCTATCCTAATATGTCCGTTCGCTACATCCCGACGATTGCTGAGCAGCTCGAAAGGATGCGTGCGATCAATCGCGATCAACTTCAGACACTTTACGATGATTTCCTCGGCACATGTACGGGCCAACTTGCAATCGTTGGTGATTTCGAGACCAAAGAAATCGAACCGATTCTTGCCAGGACCTTTTCCGATTGGGATGCCACACACTCCTATTCGCACGTCCCGATCGTTGCCTTTACAGACGTGTCGGGCGGCGCACAAACGATTCACACGCCCGACAAAGAAAATTCGAATTACTTTGCCGGCTACGTATTTGAAATGAACGATTCGCATCCAGACTATGCAGCGATGATCATCGGCAACCATGTTCTGGGCGGCGGTTCATTGTCATCGCGCCTGGGCGATCGCATCAGGCAAAAGGAGGGACTGTCCTATGGCGTTGGCTCGTTTGTGCACGCCTACAAGTTGGACGAGCGTGCCAGCCTGACGTTGTACGCGATCACGAATCCCGAAAACTCGCCCAAGGTCGTCAAGGCGATTCAGGAAGAGCTCGATCGATTCATGAAAGACGGCGTCACCGACGAAGAACTCGACCGTGCCAAACAAGGGTATCTGGAACGTCAAACGATCTCACGCAGCAACGATGCCGCGTTGGCGTCGCTGTTGAACGACAGCCACTACGCGGACCGGACAATGGATTACCATGCTGAGTTTGAGAAGAAAGTTGCTGGACTAACGACGAAGGATATTCATAACGCGTGGCAAAAGCACATCGATCTATCGAGGCTGGTCATCATTACGGCTGGCGACTTCCCCGAGGCAAAGTGATCGGCCAACTTCCGAAGTTTTCTTAAACTTCGGAAGTTCGTTTTTTGTGTCCGGGTGGTGAAAAACCGTTGTGCCGCCTATAGTGTGGGCAATCGGTGAACGATGTTTCATGAATCTCAACCACCCGAATAGCCTTGTCCACAACCACAATGAATCCCAGCCTGCTCGCCGACTATTTGTCCGGCGACGACGATCCCCGTTCTAACCCAGCCGCCGTTGCCTACTATGCGGCCCTGGACAATGTCGCGTCGGTATCGCCTCCCGTTGCACAAGCGATAGTTCATGAGCTGCGCGATCAACGCAGCAATGTGAAATTCATCGCCAGCGAGAACTATGCGTCTCTTGCTACGCAACTTGCCCTCGGAAATCTGTTGACGGACAAGTATGCCGAGGGATACAGCGGGCATCGATTCTATTCTGGTTGTGACAACGTGGATGTGATCGAGGACCAAGCGACATCAGCGGCGCGCGAGCTGTTCAATGCCGATCATGCCTACGTCCAGCCACATTCGGGAGCGGATGCAAATCTCGTCGCCTTCCTGGCCGTGCTCTCCGTCAAGGCACAACAGCCCTTCATGGAGGAAATGGGAGAAAAAGATCCGTCCAAGATGCGGCACGACCAATGGGAGAAGGTGCGACAGGCTTTTCTTGGTCAAACCATGCTCGCGATGGACTACTATGCGGGCGGTCACCTCACGCACGGCTATCGGCACAACGTTTCCAGCATGCTGTTCGACGCACGCTCGTACGGAGTCGATTCCGAAACAGGATTGCTCGATCTCGATGAAGTCCGCAAGATCGCTCTGGAATGTCGCCCCTTGCTCATCGTCGCCGGTTACAGTGCTTATCCGCGCAAAATCAACTTTGCGAAGTTTCGAGAAATCGCGGACGAAGTTGGGGCGGTCCTGATGGTGGACATGGCGCACTTTGCCGGTCTCGTGGCAGGGCAAGTTTTCGAGGGTGACTTTAATCCCGTGCCACACGCACACATCGTGACGTCCACGACGCACAAGACGCTGCGAGGCCCGCGTGGCGGCATCGTCTTGTGTCAGAAAGAGTTCGCGGAGTGGATCGACAAAGGTTGCCCGATTGTTTTGGGAGGTCCACTACCGCACTGCATGGCCGCCAAGGCGATCGCGTTACGCGAAGCCGCCCGTGTGGAGTTCCGCGATTACGCCGCAAAGATCGTGGAAAATGCACAAGCATTTGCCGAGGCCCTCATCAGCGAAGACATTCGAGTCGCGACCAACGGTACTGATAACCACATCATTCTTGTTGACGTGCAAACAAGCTTCGGGATCACTGGACGACAGGCTGAGGCGGCGTTGCGTGAGTGTGGGCTGACGTTGAATCGAAATTCGCTTCCTGGTGATCCCAACGGACCTTGGTACACCAGCGGTCTGCGGTTTGGCACACCGGCTACAACGACACTTGGCATGGGACCAGATGAGATGCGCGAGTTCGCCAAGATCGTGCGTTCCGTATTGGCCAGCGTCAAGCAGAAAGAAATTACGAAGGGATCCAAAGCAGGCCAAATCAGCAAGGCAAAATACTCACTGGATGCGACGGCGGCCGAAGATGCAAGACAGCGAGTATCGAAGATCTTGCAGCAGTATCCGATCTATCCAGAATTGGATCTCGATCGGATGTTGAATTGGTGTTCCGGTATCGGTGAGTAATCGTATTTGAACCATTTCGCGCGGATTTCGGCTCGGAAAGGGGGACTGTCCGGACTGTCCCCCTTCTCCTGATCCAATTCACCTAACCAGCTTGCGATGTTCATTTTTGCTGCTCCTTGACTTTGCGATTGAACAGCCGGCGCAGTTCCTTCACTTCATCTGCGTCGATGTCAGAGCAATCAAACAGGCTAAGCATCAGCGCCGCTGCCGACCCATCGAACACCCGCTCGACCACGTCGCCCAACATCCGCTGAGAAACTTCATCCCGCGTGACTTTCGGCGAAAACAGAAACGCATTCGCCTGCTTTTTGCGGCTGAGAAATCTCTTATCGAACATCGTGTTCAACATGGTAATCACCGAAGTGTGAGCAAGATCGCGCCCATTCTCAGCGAGTCGGCTACGAATCTCCCGCACTGGCAGCGGCAACCCGGCGTCCCACAACACTTTCAAAATCAACAACTCCAATTCCGTCGGCTTACCAGATGATCGACGCGTCATTGTCGCTCCGCAAAAACCGTTCAATGGCCATCTCACCGTGACTTTGTTACTTAGAAGCGATGAAGAAGCGGTTGCGATTCGTTAGAATGAAACAGTGGAGCAAGAGAATCGGACAACGATAATCCTTTCACCTTGGAGGGTGTTCCAATGAAAAAACTAGGCATGTTTTTCTGTGCACTGTTGGTAGTCGGACTCATCTCGGTCAATTCAAATGCTAGATCACAGTATCGATCAGCTCTGATGAACCAGATAAAGGATCCACCATTAAGAGAATTGCAAGCGACCATCGCAAAGCTGGGAACCTCGTCTAAACAGTGTGCTCATTGCCACGGGAAGAAAAAGTCCGAGCGAACTCCATTTGGTGACAAGATGGCACTCGACCTGCTGGAAAAGGGATACGTGACCAAGGACGAGGAAAAACCCAATGAGTACGTTTATGACAAGACCAAGTGGACAAAAGACGCAGATGGCAAATACCCGGATGCTGCTCTCGAAGTGCTAAAGTCTGCGATCGAGGCTGCGTTGAAAAAGTAGGTCGAGCGGTCTTCCATGTCGTTCAAACGACCAAAGCGATGACGGTGGTCGCAGTTTCGGTTCCCAATAGACAAGACTTTTCTCATTGCAACGCCAATGTGAAAAGTCCGTTGGACGAAGTGCTGCGTCGCGGGAGTGTGAGCGTGGAGCCTGAATCGGAGCGATGGCTGGTCGGATCTGGGGCTGACGTGCTGGTAACGTGAGCCAGAGTGGGGATTTCGACGGACGAGCGCGCAGCATCCCAAGCAGCCGCGTTCTGGTCGCCGTCCAAAGGCGGCTGGAGACAGGCGTCCCGCGTGTTGGCAGCGCGAGGTGGCAGTTCGAGCGAGCAATGTGTCCGGTTGGTTTGCCCGCTACGTCATTCCGGAACGAGGTTGCGATAGGCCTCGACAGCGCGGACCGCATGCAGCCGCTGCCAAGCTGCCGTGTCGTTGTCACGCAGTGAACGGGAGAGTTGGATGACCTACGATTCGGAAACTGAAAGCTGGCCGTCGACCAGTGCGACCGTTGCCGCATATCCCCGCAGCCACCGAGGAAACCACTCCTTGTCGCGCTTGGTGACCTTTGCCTCGCTCAACAACGAGCAGAAATTCCTGACGCTCATCTTGAGCCCTCCATGGAACGGCCAACCAGTATTTACTGTCAATTTGCACACTATTGCTGAGCGACGTCAAGTGGGTAATCGGGAAAGTTTGCCGCAGCGCAGACCTCGCGATAAAATCTCTACCACAGGGTGCGACACCCTGCGGTAAATCCCTTGCCACAGGCTTCGGCCCTTGGATAAAACCCGCGATAAATCCCTTAACCCGGTCGTCGCCGGGTGAAGTATTGAAGTTATCCCTTCTGGGATTTGCCCGTTAGTTTCATTCAAATTAAACCCTGCAACCGATCAACCCAAGCCTCGATCCGGTGGATGACATCGTTGCCTACAACCGTGCGGCATGGGACAGTCTGGTTCGAAAGAATGACCGCTGGACTATTCCTGTTTCATCGGAAGAGATTCAGCATGCCCGCAATGATGACTGGCGGATCTTTCTCGTGCCCGAGAAGCCCATTCCTCGTGAGTGGTTTCCCGATTTCCGCGCGAGTTCCATCAAAGTTCTTTGCCTTGCCGGTAGCGGAGGCCAACAGGCTCCAATCCTCGCGGCGGCTGGAGCCATTGTTACCGTGCTTGACAATTCGCCAGCTCAATTATCTCAAGACCAACTCGTGGCCAACCGTGAAGGCTTGGCAATCGATCTGGTGCAAGGCGACATGGCTGACCTTTCGGTTTTCGAAAATGAATCTTTCGATTTGATTGTTCATCCCTGTTCTAACTGCTTCGTTCCCAATGTACTGCCGGTCTGGAAGGAAGCGGCACGAGTCATGAAGCCCGGAGCCAACTTGCTTTCAGGTATCGTCAATCCAATTGTTTATCTGTTCGACAATCAACTGATGGAAAAAGGCCAATTCAAAGTCTGTCACAAAATCCCGTATTCTGATCTTGCCAGTCTTTCTCCCGAGCAGAGGCAGGCGCGTCTTGACGACGACCAGCCGTTCTTGTTCGGCCATACACTGACAGATCAGGTCGGCGGTCAGATTGACGCAGGTCTAGCGATCACGGGGTTGTTTGAAGCCTGCTGGTCGGAATGGCCGATTTCCGAATACATCCCCACGTCCATCGTAACGAAGGCCACAAAGCTTAATTGAATTGCGTAGCTGGAATTCGCTGTCGTTAAACAGGAACTCCGTGTCACGAAATGCGGGAGAAATCGGGTAGCCGCGACGGTTGCCCAGCACCAACGATATTGCAAACAGTTGTGGGTTCTTGGATAGGTTGATCTCACGAAAACGCCTGCGAGTGGCTTACGGGGATGGCGGGAAAGCGCCGTAAACTCTGTGAAACTTGTAGGTTGTGGTTCTATCAAGGAATTCGCATGGAGGCCGAGTCATATGGATAGAGTTACGGAACGTTTTGGCAAGGACGCTGGTGTTGCTGTCATTCGCACCTGCGCCCCAGCATGCATCGAACGAGAATTGCTAGCTCGGGTTTTCGAGATCGTTCAGCAGAGCGCGGCCGTTGGTGACGAGGACGCGCAGGGCTCCCGCTCAACGGTTGCTCCGCTGTCAGAGAGCGAACGGATCTCAGAGGGTACGAACATGCAATCGTAAGCGGCGCAGTTGGTACGTCAGGCGGCCTTGCGTCCAATGAGTGGGATCGACTCCCA
>CAYFJO010000470.1:0-8099 GCA_964343305.1 uncultured Pirellulaceae bacterium
TCAGTCCGGCAGAGAGGCTCAGACCAAGACGCGGCGACACGACAAAGCCGCGAATCGTGGGCAAGAACTGGTGTGGCACCAAACCCGAATTCCGTGACTTGCGGTGGCAGGTTGCCAGCCCTGTCTCGAATGAGTCCGGTCAATCATCGATTCTTGACGTGTTTCCAAAATCGGTGGCACAGGTCCCTGGAGATCGACAAGGCAAGACGGTCTTTTCACCTCGATTCACGCCCAGTGGCAGCTTGTGGGACGAACGATTGGATGAGAAACAAGTTTTTCAGTTGGAGATCGCGCACGAGCAGGCCGTTGATAATTCGTTCAAACTGCGAATGGGAAAGGGCGGCCAAATCTATTCGCTGCGAGGCCTTTTTGGCGAAAGCGTGCCGCCGTCCTGGCGAGCAGCCAGCAACCACATCTCACCATGGAATGACGAAGTGTGGCAATTTGTGGCTGTCTGCACGAGATTGAATGGCGTTGAAGCGTCTCTCAAAGTGGGCAAGCTTCCGGACGAGACCGTCGCTCGCATGAAGAACTCTGCTTACCGCAGCAGCTTCTTCATCCACAATTCGGGAGCGTACATTCCTGGTGACTCAGCGATGGATTCGTTGTATTGCCCACTGTTGGCGTCCGACGTTCGATCCGAGGCACGCAGCTACCGAACGCTCAACTGGGGGTTGGTGCCGCAAATCAAAACGGTTCACCGGTCGCCGCTGCTGTACTACACGCAAGTTCGTGATGTCGGCGACGGAATCATCGAACTGACTTGGGTAATTCACAACTTCAGTGTTCGGGACGATGTCGCATTCGATCATCTGAACGCACCTTGGGGTGGCACGCGGATGACCAGCCTGCCGCTTCGTTACGTCAGTTCTCCAGATGGCAAACTGATTGAGCGGCCCGATATCTTGAACGATATTGGAGTTGTGACTGTGCGGAAAACGGGCGGATGGAATCTGTCGTGCGCATCCGAAGCGGATGACAGCCCAAGTCTGGCATTGGTGTATGGTCGAGACAAACATTTTGAAACCGAGCGGCAACGGGCGGCGGACGGCAAACCACACGTTCAATTCGCACTCTCGCTCTATCGCGATTGGCGACAGAACTGGCCGGCATATGAACGAGGTGCGTGGAAGGACTGGCGCACCCGACCTGCCAACACCTTCCGCAACTACGACGTGTGCGAGGTGATTCCCAAGCTGCGAATTGCGCCGCAAACAAGCGTCTGGTATCGCAGCTTTCTCGTCGTTGGCCGTAAGGATGAAACGATCAAGTTGGTCCAGTCGCTCGTTGACAAAGTCGACTACGGATTGCTTACGTTCGATCCACGGACGACTCCCATGCGACCGGTGTCGGTTCCTGCACACAGCGTTGATGCCGGCAACAATCCGCGCGCGTCGCAAGCCACCTTCGAGGTATTCGCGCGACCGGTCGGCGGATCAAGACCGTTGTTCCTGATCGAGCACGACAAAACAGGCCGGCAAATCATCACGACCGATCCGTATTTCTTTGTCACGAAACAAAAGGTGGATTTCTCAGTGCCGATCGAGCATCCGCACCATGATTACTACGACTCCATCTATGGCTATTCGATGGATGAGCACAATACAAACTGGCAATCGCTTCTCGGATTTGGCTACGAAACTGAGCCGAAGACTGGTTCCTGGAAACAACTCTCCACACTCGTCGGTCTTTCCATGTTTCCCGAACCAGATCGATATCATCTCGACCTTTGGGTGAGAGCGTTGACGCGGTAGGTTGAAACGAAGGCCCCATCCGACAGAACGAAGGATTCAAACTTCGAGTCATCGCTGACTAGATTCCCATCTGACCTAACGCGTCGATCGCGCGGCTGACGATACCGGTCAGTGTCGGATGCGCCGACTCGAATTGATCCGCTGCTTCCTGCAGACGCTCGATCAGCGTTTGTTCTTCAAACGGTTCATCGTCTGGTTCGTGCAATGCGGCGTCGATGTCGTGTACGGCGGCGTTGAGCAATTCGAATCTTTCGTCGTCCAGCGACTCGATCGATTCAAGTTCTTCTTGAAGCTCACGCAACACATTTCGTAGGTTTTCGATTTGTTCGGACATGGTGTTACCTGTTCAATTTCCCGACAAATTATGATGTCTGGCGGCGTCAACGTCTAGGACACATTATGTCGGCGCGGGCTCAACGAGCGACATGCCGCGTCGCAATTTCGTATCGATCGAAAAATCAATGTCGCAGCTACGCGGCACTTTCAAAACAATTTCCTAGCTGCTGGAATTTGTGATCATTTGAATGGTGATCAAGACGAAATTGGAGAAGTCGCGTGCCTTTCGAATGAAAGCCCCGGACCAAGCGGACGATTGGCACAATCGTTACGACCCGAATCGTGTTTGCGTGTTTTGGCAGTTTGCTTGGCCGATTCGCGTGCTGAATTGCCGATGAAAACCCTAAAACGCTATCAACCGGCATTGTCGCAACTAGTATGGAAATGATGCAAACCAACGCGCGACAAATTTGTTTTCGAGTCTCTTTTGGCGCGCTCGCAATCATTTGGGTTTTCGTGTCAGGTTGCGCGCGGTTGGAGTTAAACCCGTTTGCTCACACCGCGACTGGGATTCATGCGCGAACTGGGCTTGCGATGCGTCCGCCACATGCTTGGGATTCGCCGATTCCACCCCATGTTGATTTGAACGACGGGTTGAGCGAGGACGAAGCCGCGGTGACGGGGCTTTGGAACAATGCTCAGTTTCTAGAATTGCTGACGGATTTGGATTTGTCGAGGGCCGATTTGATCGAAGCTCGCCAACTCACCAATCCACAAGTTCAGACGATGTTTCCTGTCGGCGTGAAGCAATGGGAGTTGGCGTTGTTCGTGCCGATGGAAGCGATGTTGGTGCGTCCCCGGCGGGTTGCGGCGGCACAGCTTGAAATGCAGCGAGTTGGCGAGCGTGTCGTGCAAGATGGCTTGAACGTCGTTCGTGACGTTCGCGTGGCTTATGCCGATCTGGTTCGAGCCAACCAGCGTTGGCAGTTGGCACAATACGGCGCGCGCCTTCAAAGCGAAAATGCGCGGCGGGGCGAAGCGATGTTGCGCGGCGGCGCGACGAGTCCGCTGGACGTGTCACCGCTGCGGCTCAACGCAATGCTTGCTCAACGCGAAGTGATCCAGGCAGCGCAGGAAGCGGAAGTTGCCCGGCAACGATTGTTGATGCTGATGGGCGTGCAATTTGTAGACGTTCCGTTCAATCCTGTTCCTCAGCAGACGACGGGATATCTCACCGTGTCCGCCGACGAACTGGTCAAACAAGCGATTTCGTCTCGACCGGATCTTCAAGCCGCGCATTTTGCGATCGTTGCGAATCAGGAGCGGGCAAAACTGACGAACTACGACTATATCAATTTCACCGGCGTGCTGCCCGACCTGAACAGCAAAGGTGAAAAAGGGTATGAGGCTGGGCCGGGATTGAACCTGACGATTCCGCTTTTCAATCAGAACCAAGGTGCCAAAGCCAAAACCGCGGCGCAACTCGAAAAATCACGTCGCAACTTTTTCAACCTGCGAAATGCCGCTGCCTTGGAAGTTCGGCAAGCTCATGCCCGTTTTGTGCGAGCCGAGCGGGAACTGGGTCTGTTGCAAAACACCGTGATTCCCGAAGCCAATGCCGGCTATCAGCGCATGCAAAAGGCGTTGAACGAAGATGCTGTTTCCACGCTGTTGGTCATGCAGACAACCGATCAGTATCTCGCCGCTCGTCGTCTCGAAATAGAAGCCGCCGCCGAACGGCAACGCGCCGCCGCTGAACTTGAACGAAGCGTCGGTGGGCGACTGTTCAATCAACCAGAACCGATCATGGAAGGGATGTCGTTGTCCCAGCGGGCGACACAACAACTCAGATAGGATGCTGTGGAGCATTTGCCATGAGGCAAATCCACGCTGCGAAAGAATCTCAAACCCGATGCCCAAGCGAGGGAATCGTAGTCCGGATCTGTTCCTCGCTTGTGCGTCAGGTTTCTGTCGCAATTCTTGTCGCGATTCACATGACAACTGCCGGCTGCAGTAATGGAGATTCTCACGCCAGTCATCCCGGGCCGCCAGCAAAGATTATTGAACTCAATAAAGAACAAAGCATTGCGACGCTTCAACTCGAAGCCAAGGCGGTCGAGCGACTGGATATCGGCACCGCCGAGACGGAAGAAGTCCAAGTGGCACGTCGCCGGTCTTTCGGCGGCGAGCTGCGCATTCCACCTGGCCAAACCGCAACCGTTGTCGCACCCATTGCTGGCACTGTGATGGTGCCCAAGGGCGCGAAGATTGTTGTCGCGGGTAGCACCGTCACAAAAGACCAGGTCATCTTCGATTTCAGGCCGCTGTCAGCCGATCCAAGCGTGTTAACACCCGCTGACCGAATCAGCATGGCTAACGCCCAGGCAATCCTCGCCACGTCACAGATCGAAGCTTCCCGCGAAGTTGAATCGGCACGACTTCGAATGGATGCTGCCAAAATCGCCTACGACCGGGCCAAGCAATTGCTGGAGGACGAAGCCGGCAGCCAGCGAACCGTTGACGAAACAAAAGCTCAATTCGACTTAACGAAACAAGCCCATACGACGGCAACAGAGCGAGACGAATATCTTTCGGGTATCACGTTGGATGTCGGGACGGACGATCTGACGATCCGCAAAATTACCGCAGGCGTTGGCGGTGTTGTTCAGAGTCTGGCGGTCGCACCAGGCGAGACGGTTGCCGCGGGTGATCCACTGTTTGATGTGGCGAACCTCGACCGTCTTTGGGTTCGTGTCCCCGTTTACGTTGGCTATCGCAATGAAGTTGACATCGAACAGGAAGCCGTCATTCGGGAACTTGGCAAGTCGCCCCAGAAGGCGTACGCCGGCAATAGCGAAACAACTGATGACGATGTCGACATCGCTGAGCTTGGCAGGTCGACGCTGATCGCGGCACCACACATCGCCGATCCCAACGCATCGTCGGTAGATTTCTATTACGAAATCGAAAACGAAGGACACCGGCTTTATCCGGGGCAACGGGTGACTGCAACGCTAACGATGCAGGCGAAAGAGAAGAGCCTCGTTGTGCCGTGGAAGGCTGTTCTGTTCGACATCCATGGTTTTGCCTGGGTCTATGTCGAGACCGCCGAGCACACCTACGAGCGAAGGCGAATTGAAATCAAGTACATCGACAACGAACGCGCGATTCTCGCCGCGGGACCCAAACCCGGATCGAACGTTGTGACGAACGGAGCGGCAGAACTGTTTGGCAGAGAATTCTATTACATCATCAAACCGGGTTCCAGCGCACATTAACAGGGTCAATCGTGTGCCACTGGCTCTGCCAGTGGATGGGACTTAATCGGCACTGGCAAAGCCAGTGGCACACAAGACAACAGAACAAACGATGCTCCGCACAATCGTCTCTATATCGCTGAAGCAACCGATTCTTGTGTTGGCGTTCGCCGCGGCGTTGATGGTTGTTGGCTATCGCAATCTGCGCAACGCTCCGTTGGATGTGTTTCCGGAATTCGCTCCACCGTTGGTCGAAATCCAAACCGAAGGTCCAGGGCTTTCGGCGGAAGAAGTCGAAAGTTTGATCACCGTGCCTTTGGAAAACGCGCTGAACGGCACAGCGAAACTGCAAACCATTCGCTCCAAATCCGTGATGGGTCTGTCGCAGATCGTGCTGATTTTCGAAGACGGCACGGACCTGATGGTCGCACGACAACTGACTCAAGAACGCCTGGCAGTGGAAGCATCACGACTTCCCACGGTCGCGCGACCGCCAGTCATTCTGTCACCGCTGTCTTCAACCAGCCGCGTGTTGAAAATCGGAATCTGGTCTGAGACGGACGAGAATGACGAACCGCTGCTTTCGCAGATGGAAATGACCGAGCTTGCCCGCTGGACAATTCGCCCGCGTTTGATGGCGATTCCGGGCGTGGCAAATGTGCCGATCTGGGGCCGGCGGGACAAACAATTTCAGGTGCTTGTCAAGCCCGAGGAACTGCAAGCCCACCAGGTGACGTTGGCCGAAGTCGAAAGGGCAGCACGTGATGCTGCCGATGTTTCCGGCGGTGGGTTCGTGGATACACCGAACCAACGATTGGCGGTTCGACACCTGTCGCCGATCGTCGAACCGGAAGATCTCGCGCGAACTGTCGTAGCCTTTCGTGGCGGCTCACCGCTCCGATTGGGAAATGTTGCCGAAGTAAAGGTCGGCCATCCGCCGCCGATCGGTGATGCGATTGTAAACGACGTGCCTGGCTTGCTGCTGATTGTCGAAAAACAACCGTGGGGCAATACGCTCGATGTGACCCACGCCATAGAAGCCGCCCTAGAAGACATGAAGCCGGGACTCACGAATGTCCACATTGATCCGACGATCTTTCGGCCGGCAACGTTCATCGAAAGATCCTTGGAAAACCTTAGCTGGGCCATGTTGATCGGCTGTTTTCTCGTCCTCGTTATCTTGTCATTGTTCTTGTTCGACTGGCGGACGGCTTTGATCAGTTCGACCGCCATTCCGCTGTCGTTGGTTGCCGCCGCGGTCGTCCTCCGTTGGTTCGACGTGACGATCAACACGATGGTGTTGGCGGGGCTTGTCATCGCGCTGGGCGAAGTCGTCGACGACGCGATCATCGACGTGGAAAACATCGTCCGGCGGTTACGGTTGAATCGCGAGTCTCGCTTTCCGCGTTCGCCGTGGCGAGTCGTACTTGACGCTTCGCTCGAAGTTCGCAGTGCGGTGGTCTACGGCAGCTTCACGGTGATGCTCGTCATCATGCCGGTGTTCTTCCTTGAAGGGCTGGCGGGTTCGTTCTTTCGGCCGCTGGCAATGGCATACGTGTTGGCGATCTCCGCATCGCTGCTGGTGGCTTTGACTGTCACGCCGGCGATGAGTTTGCTTCTCTTGCCCGGAGCGGTTGAACAACGGCGCGAATCGCCGTTGGTCGCTTGGCTCAAGTCGCCGTATCGGTCGATGCTGCCGACTTTCATCACGCGACCAGGGCTTTCCTCAGTCGCGCTTGCCGCGGTGGTCCTCTGTGCCGTCGTCAGCGTTCCATACTTAGGCGAAGAATTCATGCCCAAGTTCAAGGAAACGGACTTCTTGATGCACTGGGTCGAGAAACCGCCAACATCCATTGACGCGATGGACCGTGTCACGATCGAGGTCAGCAAAGAGTTGCGAGACATCGAAGGCGTGCGTAACTTCGGTTCGCACATCGGACGTGCCGAAGTCGCCGACGAAATCTACGGCCCGGAGTTTACGGAGCTTTGGATCAGCCTCGACGAGTCCGTCGACTACGACAGCACCGTTACCACGATCCAGGAAGTCGTCGACGGCTATCCCGGCCTGCGTCGCGACTTGCTCACGTATTTGCGCGAACGAATCAAAGAGGTCCTCACCGGTGCCAGTGCCAGTATCGTCGTCCGAATCTACGGCGATGATCTCGTCAAACTGCGCGAGCACGCCGCTCGCGTTCACGATGCAATGGCCAAGATCGAGGGCGTCAGCGAATTGAAGATCGAGTCGCAGGTCCTCGTTCCGCAAATCGAAGTGAAAATGAAGCCCCAGGTCGCCGAGCAATTTGGGCTCACACCTGGCCACGTGCGCCGAACTGCGTCGACAATCGTCAAAGGTCAGAAAGTCGGCGAAGTTTTCGAGAAGCAAAAGGTCTACGACGTCGCGGTTTGGGGCGCACCCGAATCTCGCCACGACATGATCTCGATGAGGGAACTGTTGATCGATACGCCGACCGGCGGGCACGTTCCATTGGGCGACGTCGCTGAAGTACGAATCGTTGGTGCTTCGAACGCCGTCAAGCGTGAAGCCGCGTCGCGCCGCATTGACGTGACTTGTAATGCCAGCGGGCGAGATCTGGGCAGCGTCGCGACCGAGATCGAAGAACAAGTTCTCAAACTGCCGTGGGAAGAAGACTCTGGCTACTATCCAGAATTCCTCGGCGAATACGCCGCTCAGACGGAGTCGCGCCGCCAAATCACTCTCGTCGGACTGTTCGCTCTCGCTGGCATCGTGGCGATCATCCTCACATTCCGCGTATCTGGGTCAGCTAATTTTCGATTTTCCGATCTCGATTCA
>CAYFJO010000471.1:0-8078 GCA_964343305.1 uncultured Pirellulaceae bacterium
GAGAAAGAACTATTGCGGATCGGCGAGCGTTTTGGACTCCGCGGCGCGGAAATTGACAAGTTGAACAACGCGTCACTTACCAAGGAGCGAAAGAAGACCGTCGATCAGGTTCTGGCCAAACTCAAAGACATGACGTTGTCGGTCGTGGATGGTGACTTCCCGCGTGAGGTATTGGGAAGCCAGAATCTGACATTTGCCCAATACAAAATGCCGTCGAGGCGAAATCGCTCTCAATCGTATGATGCGAAATTGAATGGCCCGGCGCCGAAGAAACAGGGCATTCTAAAATTCGGCGCTTTATCGTCAAAATCGAAGGACTCGTCGAACCAGATCGCCCATGGTTCGCAAGATAACTCTTCGCAGCGAATTCTTGTGATGCTATCGGGACTCGCTCTCGCAGTTGTTGGCTTTGCTGCCGCGCGTCGTTGGCGTTTTAGCGCCTCACGTTGATTCCGCGAATGGCCGAATAGCCCCTGCGCGTCTCGATTCCCTCGCCAATGTCTCTGAGTTATGAGGAACCTAGCGCGGATTATTCACTAACCCGACGCGCAAGCGAGGGGTCGTGAACGGCGGTTCATGAATAATCCGGGCTAGGCCACCTCAGTCGGCGATGGCAATTGTTACTGGACGCGACACGCTGTATGTTGGGATTTCTTGTATAATCGGAAAAGTGGGCCATGCATGGCTGTTTCCCACTTCATTATCCCCGGTGAACAAACAACTCGAAGGACGGTGAATGATGCAAAGAATCGACGAACCCCGTTTGGAATCGGATCTCGAATATCGTTTTGGATACTTAACGGAGTTCGTTGGGTTTACCGAGGACGATATCGCCACGATCCACGGCGCTGCGGAACATTTGGCACCGCTCGTCCCCACTCTTGTTGATGCTGTGTATGACAAATTGTTTTCGTACGACGCTACGAAACGTCACTTTGTCCCCAGACAGTCAGGCTACGAAGGTCCAGTTCCTGACAGCATCGACACGCTCACGCAAGACCATGAAATGATCAAGTTCCGAAAACAACACCTCGGCCGATACCTGACGCGCCTCGTGAGCGAACCGTATGATGCAAAGATGCTCGGCTATCTCGACCTGGTGGGAAAAATCCACACTCCGAAGGCCGGCAGCGAACAACTCGATGTGCCGCTTGTCCAGATGAATGCACTCATGGGGTTCGTATCCGACGCACTTATTTCAACCATCCTCGGTCTGGGTCTCGATGCAGACGCAACTGCTCGCACAATTCGGGCATTCAACAAGCTGTTGTGGTTACAAAACGACCTCATTACGCATCATTATCAAGCTGTGTGAAAAGTTGGCGAAGAGAAGGTTGGACTGCCAGCAAAGATGGAAAACGCGATTGCTCCCGGTCGCAGCAAGGGATCGGAGCCAAGAAGCGACCTTCGCGCTTTCTCTGAGTTCGTGCATCGGTGCCCCTCTAGCCGGCTCAAACATCCATCGCATGCGGCAGTCGGCGCTGGCTATTTACACGCGATTTCGGCATTCATGGTGGCAAATCGGTGGCAACAACTGCACGATAGAACCAACGTAAATTCATTGCTGAAAGCTCGATCCACAATCTCGTCGGCGTAGACGCACGAGTTGATTGGACCGTGGTCTGCGTCTCTCAAATCGCGTGAGATTCTATGTCCATGAAAAGTGGGACGTGGTATTGCGCCACTAAAGCAACTAGACTTTCATTCAGTGATTTCAAACCGTCCACAAACCACACACCATTAGCTTTAAAGCGCCGAGTCTGGACATCAATTAGCGACACTCAACAGACACACGTCGCTGAAAATTTTGAAGGAAGTTGCGGAGTAACAATGACAAGTTTTCTGACGAACGTTCTCGTACTGACCGTTTTGGCGGCACCGCCGGCGGATGACAAGGGCGATGCCCTGAAGTCGATCGAGCGATTCCGTGGTGGGCGGCATTGGGTGGATGCGAAGACCGATGCTGCCAAGTCGCCTGAAGAATCATTGAAGTGTTTTCAGATCGAACCGGGATTGCGGATCGAATTGGTGGCCGCCGAGCCGTTGGTGATGGACCCGGTGGCGATCGCGTTTGACGAGCGCGGGAGGATGTTTGTTGTCGAGTACGGCGACTATCCGACCGGACCGGAGAAGGAAGGTGATCCACCGCTGTCGCGAGTCGCGATGCTGGAAGACACCGACGGCGACGGCCGCGCGGACCGGCGTCACGTGTTTGCCGATCGGCTGACGTTCGCTCACAGCCTGATGGCATACAGGGGTGGTATACTTGTCGGCGCGCAGACGGAAGTCATCTTTCTCAAGGACACCGATGGTGACAACAAGGCCGACGTGCGAGACGTATTCTTCAGCGGCTTCACGCCGGCACACCCGCAGATGCAGATCGGCAATCCGCGCTGGGGTCTCGATAACTGGATTTACCTGAACTACGGGGCGGGGAAGATCGCGGTAGGACGGAATTCCACTGCGTCCGGGACGGATTCCAAATCCGTCCTACAAATGCCGCGAAAGGAGTTTCGTTTTCATTCGCTCACAATGGAATTCGGTCCGGCCAGCGGGCTGGGCCAGTTTGGCAACACGATCGACAACTTCGGGCATCGCTTCTTCTGCACGAATCGCAACCCGATCATGACGGCACCGATTTCGTACGCACAGTTGCAGCGTAACCCTTTCGTCCCCATTGCGAAGGACCAGTACGATGTCGGGCCGTCCGGCGGCGACACGCGGGTCTATCCGCTGGTCGAGATGAAAAGCAACTACCTGTCGCACGCCGGTACGCACACATCGGCCTGCGGGACAACGGCGTACCGCGGCGACTTGTTGGGCGCCAAGTTTGAAAACAGCGTGTTTGTTTGCGAGCCGATCGGGCACCTTGTCACGCGTTCGATCATCAAGCCCACAGGAGCCACGCTGACCGCCGAGCGTGCGCGGCCCAAGGCCGATTTCCTTGCCTCGACAGACACCTGGTTCCGGCCGGCGAGCCTCGCAACAGGTCCGGAAGGAGCCCTCTATCTGGCCGACATGTACCGGCTATGGGTCGAACATCCGAAGTTCCTGCCGGAAGAAATCGCAAAGCGACTCGACTGGCGGGCCGGTGACAATCGAGGCCGCATCTGGCGCATCGTCCCGGAAGACGGGCAGGTCAAGCCACAACGATTTGATCCGCCCAAAACAACCGTAGATCTCGTCGGGATGCTCGCTGATACCAACGGTTGGCGGCGGCAATTGGCTCAGCGACTGCTGGTCGAGAGTCAAGCGAAAGACGCCGTGCCAAAACTCCGCGAACTGTTACGCAATGGCACGAGCGCATTTGCGCGATTGCACGCGCTGTGGACGCTCGACGGGCTTAGCGCGCTGACCGCTGTGGATGTGAGCAAGGCGTTTGATGACTCGAACGTTCATGTTCGACGCGACGCCGTCAAGTTGTCTACGCGGTTTCTGAAAGACGACGCATCGTTGCTGGACCGCGTGGCAGGGCTTGCCGACGACGAAGACGCGCGAGTTCGTTTTCAAGTGGCGCTGGTTCTGGGCGAAACCAACGATCCACGCGCGACTGCACTGCTGACAGCGATCGCCTTGCGCGACGGTGGTGATGATTGGTTTGTGACGGCGATTCTGACGTCAACGAAGCAGCGGAGTGGTGCGATATTGGCGAGGTTGGTTGGAGTCCCGCCTCTGGGCGGCAGCCAAGACCGGCAAAGTCTGGCACTCCAACACAACCAACTTGTTCGCGAGTTGGCGACCGTTGTCGGCGCGCGGGGCGATCTGGATGAACTCGCACTCGTTCTGAAAACGATTGGCAGCGCCAAGCAAACTGGGGTGTGGTGGCAAACATCTGCGCTGAGCGGATTGGCGACCGGATTGCCGCGTCATCAGGGAAAACTGGGACGAACCAGCCTGCCGAAACTGCTGGCCAATCCGCCCAAAGAGTTGGCCGATTCCGTTTCGCCAGTGCGGGCGTTGCTTGCCCGAACCGCTAGCGTGGCGCTCGACAACAAGTTGGCCGTCGCAGACCGCGTCGCGGCGGTTGAATTGCTCGGATATCAGCCGTTCGATCAATCGGCTGCTGCCTACGAAAAGTTGCTGGCGAGCGATCAGCCTGTCGAGGCGCAACTGGCCTGCGTCACGGCGATGCAGCGTAGTGGCAGTGACAAGGCGGCGGCGATCGTACTGGATCGCTGGCGGACGCTGGGACCGAGTGTCCGCGGTCCGGCACTCGAACTGCTATTGCGACGAACGGGTACAACGCGGCAGGCGCTGGAAGCGATGGCCGCTGGCGTGATCAGTCCAGCCGTGATCGATATCGATCGGCGAGTGCGTTTGTTGCGGCATCAGGACGCTGCGATCAAATCGCTGGCCGAAAAGCTGCTCGGTGGCGCCGTCTCGGCTAACCGCCGAGAGGTTGCAAAGCAGTACAAGTCGGCTCTGACGATGAAAGCGTCCGCCAAAGCGGGGCTGGTTGTGTATGACCGCAACTGCGCGAAGTGTCACCGCATCGATGGTCGCGGGCATGAAGTCGGCCCGGACGTTAGTGACGTCCGCAACCGCTCGCGTGAAGCTTTGCTGTACGACATTCTTGATCCAAATCAGAAGCTCGAACCACGCTTCACCGATTACGCTGTTGTGACGGTCGATGGCCGTATCTTCAATGGATTAGTGGTTTCGGAAACCGCCGAGGCCGTGGTCCTGCGACAGGCCGAAGGCAAACAGCAGGTGATTGCCCGCAATCAAATTGAAGAACTTGGCGCCAGCGGAAAATCGATGATGCCAGAAGGTGTCGAAAAAGAAATCACTGTCCAGCAGATGGCCGACTTGTTGGAATACCTCAAGTCACGATTTGAGTAGTAGTGGAATTCGCCAGAATTCCCAAGTCAGAAAGGATTTCTGGCGAAATCCACTACGCCAATTATTAACTAATACCATGAATGCAAACAACTCATCTGAAATCAACCGACGTGACGTGCTGAAAGGAACGGCGGCTGCGTCGCTGTCCGTTGTCGCGTCATCTTTGACACCACAGACGTCGAGCGCCGCCGCACCCGCCGCGAAAGCCGAACGCTCGTTGATCCAACGCGAGAACGAGAAGCCCGGCGCACGCGACTGGCAACTAACTCGCGTGCGCATCAACAAGGGCAAGTACCGCACGTCGCTGGTCGAGGGCTACTGTTCGCACCAGTCGATTCCGGCGGGCGAGACGTTGCGCATCTATGTCAGCACTGAGCCAGTCCGCAAGTTCACGATCGACGTGTATCGCATGGGATACTACGGCGGGGCCGGCGCGCGACACATGACGAAGCTCGGACCGCTTGCGGGAACCACGCAACCGGTGCCGGAAATGGGTCCCGCTCCGGGCCGGCTGCGCGAATGTCGCTGGGAGCCGAGCGTCGAGTTGAAGATTCCGAAAGACTGGCCGAGTGGCGTTTATCTCGGCAAGTTCACGACGATTCCGGAATCGAAATCCGAGCCGTACTGGCAGAGTTACGTGATCTTCATCGTACGGGACGATCGTCCGGCAGACGTTTTGTTCCAGTGCAGCGATAACACGTGGCAGGCCTACAACCGCTGGCCGGAGAACGAGTCGCTTTACACGCACCCTGACGGCGCCCACGCGCCGGGCGTTGCAGTCAGCTTCGATCGTCCGTACGGGAAATACACGCAAATCTTCGATGCGGCGCAGTCGATCGGATCGGGTGAGTTTCTGCTTTTTGAGTTTCCGCTCTGCTACTGGCTGGAACAGCACGGCTACGACGTCACGTACGGCTCGAACAGCGACACGATCGAGGCTGATTTCATAACACGATGCCGCGCGTTCATCAGCGTCGGACACGACGAGTACTGGGATCTGCGCCAGTATCGCGCCGCCGAGGCTGCCATCGATGCCGGCGTGAACTTTCTGTGGCTCTGCGGCAATTCGGTGTTTATCGTCTCGCCGTTCTCGCCAAGTTCCAGCGGCTCTGCGAAGCGGATTATCACCCGCGCCGGCTGCTATGGACCGCTGCGAGATGACGAGATTGAGTCGTATGCCGCGATGTTTGCCGGGTTGACCGACAAGGGACCGGACGAGCGCAACATCATCGGCGCCCGCAGCGTCGTGCCGTTCAACGGCGGTGGCGACTGGACGTGTACGAAACCGAGTCACTGGGTATTCGCGGGCACCGGCATGAAGCGCGGCGAGAGCATCCCCGGTCTCGTCGGCTGGGAGCACCATGGTGAACCGGACCTGGAGCGCAAGGGGCTGGAAGTGCTCGCCGAAGGTTCCGTCTGGGCCGGCGGCACGCGTGAAGGACATTACACGGCGACGATTTTCCCCGGCCCGAAAAGCAACTTCGTCTTCAACGCGGCGACGATCTTCTGGTCGCAGGATCTATCGACACCGCCCGGCCACATTCTGCCGTGGTCGCACTGGAGCCGACCGCACGGCCCGGACCAACGCGTGCAGAGGATGACACACAACCTGCTGCGGCGCGCACTGAAGCCAACATGACCTGAATTTCGCAGGAGACCGACACATATGAGTCGACGACTTTGCGTCTACGTGCTGCTGAGTGTGGCAATTCTCGTGAGCTTGGCCGCTCGTTCACGTGCAGCCGAGGATGGCCCGCCGCCGAACATTGTCGTGATCCTCGTCGATGATTTGCGGTGGGACGACATCGGTTGTGCCGGGCATCCGTTTGTGCGCACGCCGAATATCGATCGTATCGCCCGCGAAGGTGCGCGGTTTCGCAATGCGTTTTGTACGACGCCCTTGTGTTCGCCGGTGCGGGCCAGCTTGCTGACCGGACTCTACACGCAGCATCACGGTGTCCTCGATAACACCAACCGCAGCAAGGCCAGCCACAAGTTAAAGACGTTTCCGTGTGTGCTGCAGCAGGCCGGATATGAAACTGCCTACATTGGCAAATGGCACATGGGGAACGACGACACGGCTCGGCCGGGCTTCGATCATTGGGTCAGCATGAAAGGCCAGGGGACATCGTTCGATCCGGTGCTGAATGTGGACGGTCACCGGAGCAAACACATCGGACATACAACGGACGTGCTGAATGAGAAAGCCGTCGCGTTCGTTCGACGGAAGCGAGACAAGCCGTTTTGCCTTTACGTGGCCCACAAGGCACTGCACCCGGAATTGGTGCAGTACGATGACGGCAGCATCTCCGATCCTAGCGCGGCAAAGTTCATGCCGGCCAAACGGCACGCGAAACTGTACGACAATGAGGCAATCCCCCGGCGTTTGAATGCGACTGACACACTGGTGGGCAAGCCGGCACTGCGACGCAAGATCAAAGGCTTGCCGGCACTGGGCCGCAAGACAGGAACTCCCGACGAGACGGTACGCGATCGGTTGCGGATGCTGGCCGCGGTCGATGACGGCGTCGGCCTGCTCTTCTCAGCACTGACGGAAACCGGGCAACTCGACAATACGATCGTGGTGTTGCTCAGCGATCACGGCTACTGGTACGGCGAGCACGGGCTGAGTGTCGAACGGCGGCTGGCTTACGAAGAAGCGCTGCGCATTCCACTGCTTGTCCGCTATCCACCGATGATCGAACGCGGGAGCGTAATCGACGAGTTTGCACTCAGCATTGATCTGGCTCCCACGCTGATCGAATTGGCCGGCGGCAAACCCACGGATCGTATGGACGGCCGCAGCCTCGTGCCACTTTTTGCCGGCGAGCATCCGAAGAATTGGCGGACGTCATTCCTCGTCGAGTACAACACCGACATGGTATTTCCTCGTGTGTTGAACATGGGTTACAGGGCCGTCCGCACCCGGCGATGGAAGTACATTCGATACAACAAGCTCGACGAAATGGACGAGCTGTACGACCTGAAGAACGATCCTTACGAGATGACAAACCTGGTTCACGATCCCAAATCGCAGGCGACGCTGAAGACGTTGCAGGCGGAGTTACAAAACCTATTTGAGGGGACTCATTGATGAATCGCAAACTGCATCACTTTCTTGCCTGGACGCTGCTGTTTTGTGTGTGTCCTGTGGCGCGGCCAGTCGCGGCAGCCGATGAGCCGCTGAAAGTCGAGGTCGAGCGTAATGTCCCGGTGCCGATGAGGGACGGTGTTGT
>CAYFJO010000472.1:0-8051 GCA_964343305.1 uncultured Pirellulaceae bacterium
AACCAATGAGTGTCGTAAGTATCAAAAATGTCGCCGTGCTCGGACTGGGCACGATGGGACATGGGATCGCACAGACAATGGCTGTGGCTGGAAGTGATGTGCGGTGTTACGACGCAAGCGCGGACATGCGTGACAGCGCGAAGACGCGGATGCGGGCGAACTTGAAACAAATGGCCGAGGCAGGCTTGGTCGATGGTGGTTTGACCGGTGCGACCCTCGATCGTGTGACGATTTGTGACGACGAAGCAACCGCGGTTGAAGGAGCAGAATATGTCACCGAGGCAGTGATTGAAGATTTGGAGTTAAAAAAAGAAATCTTCGCTCGACTCGATGCGCTCGTGCCAGGTGAAACGATTTTGGCGAGCAATACGTCGAGTTACCCGATCACACAGATTGCCGAGCGGATGCAACACAAGCAGCGGGCACTTGTAACGCATTGGTTCAATCCGCCGCATGTGATTCCGGTCGTCGAAGTTGTTCCCGGTGAAGACACATCCGATGCCACGGCCGACATCGCGTACGATTTTCTCACACGAATTGGCAAAGTCGCTGTTCGCGTCAACAAGGAGATCCCTGGGTTCCTGGTCAACCGTGTTCAGATCGCGATGTTCCGTGAAATCTGGGACTTGCTGGATCGTGGCGTCGCAAGCGCTGAAGACATCGATCGGGCGATTCAAGGAAGTATGGGGTTAAGGCTTGCCGCGCTCGGTCCGTTGGCGATCAGCGACTTTGCGGGCTGGGACGTGACGGCACGGGTGTATCAAAACCTGGCGCCGGACGTTCGATCGAATGCGGAACTTCCGACGTGTATTCGCGAGATGGTCGAGGCGGGACGTATCGGCGCCAAATCCGGAGCAGGTGTGTTCGAGTATCCGCCGGACAAGATCGATCAACAAATCGCCGAGCGCGATGCGACTTATCTGGGAATCGCCAAATTGACCCGTGACGAAGGTGTGAAATGAAAGAAGCGAAACTGCTCGTGCCCTTCGTGTTGTTGCTGGCCATGTGGCTGTTGTTCATGGCCATCGTGCGAACGAAGCTGCCGAGCAACGCGACCGGCATGGCGCACGCCAAGCATCACGCGACAGAAAGCAAGACCGACAAACCCGCCATGAAACAAGGTGGCAATGGCGTGGTGCGGCACAAAAATCTGCTGGTCACCGGCTGTTTGCTCGGCATCGTAACGGCAACGATTCTGGTCGGCATGTTGGTCCTGGCGTTTGGAGCGGACAAGGTCACCGTGGGTCAGATCTTTGCGTTCGCCGTCGGGGCGATCCTGTACCAAGGCGTGTTCGTGATGCTGTTTCTGGCTTACGGCGGATCGCTGGTCAGCGGCGACGTGAGTTTCATCGGGGCGTTTCCCGCCGGCACGTCGTGGCTTTTGTTTGGCGTCTATTTGATGCCGTACTACTTCATTGTGCTGTACGTCGTGTTCTTCGACCGCTGGTTTGTGAAGCCGGAAAACTTGGAAAAGTTCAAAGCGTTGGTCGCCAAATACCGGCCCGAACGGAAAGGCGACGAGTGATGGAAGAATATCGTCATTTGATCATTTTCGGTTGTGTTGCCGCTTACATGGTGATGTGTTTGGTCGTCGGTCTGTGGGCGATGAAAAAAACCAAAAGCACGCAAGATTTTTTCATGGCGGGGCGACATCTCGGTGTGATCGTCGCTAGCGTGGCGGTGTTCTCCAGCACGATGAGTGGCTTTGGTTTCGTCGGCGGTCCAGGGCTGGTTTACAACATGGGTGTCAGCTCGTTTTGGATGTGTATCTCCTCGTCGATCGGCATTCCGATCACGTTCTATTTGCTGGGCAAGCGGCTGCGGATGTTTGCGGAACTGCGCGACCCGGTGTCGTTGTCGGATGTGGTTCAGGCTCGCTACGGAGCGCCGTCGACCGCGGGTTTGACGGCGGTGGCGGTTTTGTTGGGAGTATTGGGCTACCTCGCCACACAGATTTGGGCGATGTCTCATGTGCTGCACAACATCTTTGGCAATGTGTCGTGGATCGGCGAAGTGCCGTTGGTTTGGTGTGCGACGATCAGTTGTGCCGTGCTTGTGTTCTATTGCGTGACGGGTGGGATCATTGCATCGGTTTACACGGACTTGGTGCAGGGATTGATCATGGTGGTGGCCGCCGTCCTGGTGATGTTCGCGGCGATGTCGGCGGTCGAAGGCGGTTTCGAAGGCATGTCGCGCACGATCTTGGAAGACGACACCGAGTCGATGCAGCCATGGGGCACGTACGGAATGGTTGGCTGTCTGTCGTGGTATTTTATTTTTGCGATAGGCGCGTGTGGGCAGCCACACATTATCACCAAAATGATGATGACGCGGCGGGTCGAAGATGCCCGCCACATGCTGCCAATGTCGGTGATCGGCTACGGCATGACAATGCTGCTGTGGATCAGCATCGGCCTGTCGATGCGGGCGCTGGTCATTCAAGGCGGACATCCACAACTCGGCCAGGCAGACGATGCAGCGTCTGAGTTTTTGCAGTTTTATGCCAATCCGATTCTGGCGGGCGTCGTATTCGCTGGACTATTCGCGGCGATCATGTCAACGGCCGACAGCTTTTTGAACATTGGAGCGGCGGCGATCGTGCACGACATCCCACGAGCTGTTCGCGGCGAGTCGCTCAAGAACGAACTGTTCTGGGCCCGCACAGCGACAGTGATCATCGCGGTGGTCGCGACGGGGTTTGCACTCTACTCGAAAGATCTTGTGGCGCTGCTTGGTGCGTTCGGCTGGGGAACGTTTGCGGCGGCGATCGTGCCGACGGTGGCGATCGGTTTCAACTGGAAGCGCGCGACGCCGCTGGCTTGCAACGTGGCGATTCTGTCGAGCCTCGGGATCAACTTCGTGCTGAGGTTGTTCAACGTGACGCTGCCGTTCAATTTCAACGGCGGCGCACTGTCGATGCTCGTGTCGCTGACGTTGTTCTTTGTGATTTCGATCCTGTCCGAACGCCAGAAGATCGATCCCGACATCGACGCGGCGATGGATTTGTAGCTGTGCCACACAAACGGCTAGCCGTAGCTGCCGAACCCACCAACGCCAATTGGTGGAGTATCATACAACTGGCTAACCGACCACCAACGCAGCGACCAGGTTCCCCCGAATGCCGCCGACACCAGTCGGACGAATTGCTAATCCGTCCCATGAGCGAATGGACGGATTGGCAATCCGTCCTACGGGGTGGCTATGCCGCTTTGCGGTCTTCTTTGGCGTAGTCGAACAGAGCGGTTGACAGGTAACGCTCGCCGGAGTCCGGTAGCACGACGACGATCGTCTTGCCGGCGCTTTCGGGGCGGGCTGCGACTTTGAGCGCGGCGGCCATGGCGGCACCGCTGCTGATGCCGCAGATGATGCCTTCTTGCTTCGCGATGCGAGGCGAAGTTTCGAAGGCTTCCTCGTCGCTAACTTGGACGACTTCGTCGATCAGTGTTTGGTCGAGCACGTTGGGAACGAAGCCGGCACCGATGCCTTGGATTTTGTGTTTGCCGGGCGAACCGCCGGACAACACGGGGCTGCCGACTGGTTCGACGGCAATCGAAGTCAGGGCGTGGTTTTGCGTCTTCTTGATGAAGCGTGAAACGCCCGTGATCGTGCCGCCCGTGCCGACGCCGGAGATCAGGATGTCGACTTTGCCTTGCGTGTCTTCCCAGATTTCCGGACCGGTCGTACGGAAGTGAATGTCTGGGTTGGCCGGGTTGTTGAATTGTTGCGGCATGAAGTAGTTCGGATCTTCCGCCATTTCGGTAGCTCTATTGATTGCGCCTTTCATGCCTTCGGCACCTGGTGTGAGGATCAAGTTGGCACCGAATGTCCGCAGAATCTGGCGACGTTCGACCGACATGGTATCCGGCATCGTGAGCGTCAGTGGATAGCCGCGCGCGGCACAAACATATGCCAGCGCGATGCCCGTGTTACCACTGGTCGGTTCGACGACGTGCATGCCGGGTTTGAGTTTTTCGTTGCGTTCGGCTTCCCAAATCATCGCGGCACCGATACGGCACTTGACGCTGTACGCCGGATTGCGACCTTCGATCTTTGCCAGCACGGTGGCACTGGTGTCTTGCGTGAGTTGGTTGATGCGCACGAGCGGCGTGCGGCCGATGGATTCGGAATTGTCGCGAAAGATTGGCATGGTTGGTCCCCTGGCAGAGATGCGGCGGAAAGTGAAAGCGGTGACGAGTCACCACACTCTAAAGTTGTATACGCGAGTGCGCAGTGATTGATTGTCTTATCATCGTCGCGATCTTGCGACGACTTCATGGGAGATGGTGAGTTTGAGGAGAAAACTGGTTGCTAGCGACGGCTGCTTTCGTTCGTCAGCCCGCTGTGACATAATACAATCTGATTGGAGATACTCTATGAAGCGTTGTTGTTTGGCTGCGATTGTTTGCGTTTATCTGAGCACGATATCGACCAGCGTTTTCGGACAGGAGTGGACTCGGTTTCGCGGGCCGAATGGATCCGGTGTCAGCGAGGCGACGACCGTGCCTGTGAAGTGGTCGGACGCGGATTTCAATTGGAAGATCGAACTACCGGGACAAGGGCATTCTAGTCCGGTCATTTGGGGCGAGAAGCTGTTTATTACCAGCGCCGACGCCAAAAAGGGACAGCGTTACTTGTTGTGTTACAACAAGTTGGACGGGTCGCTGAATTGGCAACGCGACTTTGAGTTTTCGCCATACAAGAAACATAGCGGCAATACGTTCGCCGCGAATACACCGGTTGTTGATGCCCATCGCGTCTATGTGTTGTGGCAATCGCGCGAAGGATCGTCGCTGGGCGCGCTGGATCACGACGGGAAACCGGTGTGGCAATTCGACATGGGGATGTACAAAAGCGGCCACGGCACGGGAAGTTCGCCGATCGTGCACGATGGCATGGTCATCGTTTGCAACGATCACGACGCGGATAGTTTTCTGGTGGCGGTTGATGCGAAGACGGGAGAACAAGTTTGGCGAATGGAACGAATTGGTGATCGGGCGTGCTACTCAACGCCTTGCGTTTTTCAGCCGAAGTATGGTCCGACGGAGATCATCTTCACGCACAGCTTTCGCGGTATCACAGGGGTCGACGCCAAGACGGGGAACAAAAACTGGGAGATCGATGTCTTTGGCACGCACAAGCAACGCGCGGTCGGTTCGCCGGTGATCTGGAATGATCTAGTGATCGGTAGCAGTGGATTTACGACCGCGGAGAAGAATGTTGTTGCAGTGCGGCCGTCGAAGAGTGGCGAGGAGCATGCAATTGAAGAAGTTTATCGACTCAATCGACAAGTGCCGCATGTGCCTTCGCCGCTTGTCTACGAAGATCGGTTGTATTTGTGGACCGACACAGGCATTGTGTCATGCATTGACGTCGCGAGCGGAAAAGTCGTCTGGCAGAAACGCGTGGGCGGCAATTTTTTTGGTTCGCCCGTGTGTGTCGGTAGACGACTCTACTGCGTGGATCGAGACGGTGTCTGCACCGTGCTGGCCGCCAGTGATGAATACGAATTGCTGGCCCAAAATGATCTCGGCGATGAGTGCCGTTCGACGCCAGCGGTCAGCGATGGAGTGATGTATTTGCGAACGCTTTCGCACCTCATGTCACTTGGCGGAAGTAACTGAACTACCTTGAAAATGCTGTAGCTGACGACGAATTTTGAGGGCGACTTCCGGATCAATCATGGCTGCCGTTGCGACGTGCACTGCGTGAGCGCCTGCGTCGAGATAATCCATCACGTGTTGAGCCGTCGACACGCCACCCACGCCGATCATTTGTAACTTCAGCCCGCGCTGGTCGATCAATCGGTGCAACATCCGAACTTGTGAAATCGACGCCTCACGAGTTGCTTCGCCGCAAATGCCTCGTTGCTTGCCGTCGAACAATAGCTCGCCACTTGGCGCGGTGATTGTCGAGGCGATGCTGTTTGTCATCGCCAGCGCGTCGGTGGTTTCTCCAATTGCGTCGAGCAACGCTTCGGCATCCGCCGCTTGCGCGATCCGCCCGATTTTGACGATGTACGGTGTGTTGCCGATCGCTTCACGAACTCGCGATGCGACGATTGCCGCGTCGTTGGGTTGTTGATAGAGTTGGCCGTCGCACGTCGATACGTTCGGACAAGAGAAATTCGTTTCGACACAGTCCGCACCGCTGTCAATTGCCCAGCGCGCACACTTTGCATAGTCGTCCGCCAAGTCTTCGATCGACCAGCCCTCTTGCACCGTGCCAACGACGGATACCGAGAGGATCTTTTCGGAGGAGAGTTGCTTTCGTGTTTGTTCAACATCCGCGCGCCAGACATCGGGAGCCTTGGATGGCATGCCATACGACACCGCCCAACTGCCTTTCATTGATGATGTGGCCGGAAGATCCGATTCGCCGCCGTGAAGCGATGTGCATTCGACTGGCTGCAGATTTGGTAACGGATAGCAGTCGCGCGCGGAACTTCGCACCGTTTTATACGTCAGCACGTCGAAACCTAGGCTGGCGTAGTACAGACACCAGCGGCCATTCAACAAAGGACCCGCAGGCATTCCCAATGGTGATCCGACCGGCAAACCGCAGAATTGCCACTCGCCCGAAACGTTCGCCACATTGCATTCGACGGGCTGTGGGGCGTGATTGTAGTTCCACTGGTAAGTTTGCCAGCGGTCGTAAACTGTGGGCGTTTGAATTTGCATCACGCGTGGTCCTCGCGGCAAGTTGTGTTGCAATCGTATGATACCAAAACGTTTACGCCAATCGCCTGCAGGCGATTGTGGAATGCATGCATGCCAACATACAGGGGTCGTTCTAGATAAACGGAGTCCGTGTCATTGAAATCCGGGGAATAGCCAATTTGATTATTGCGAAACAATATAGGAAGGAGTATCATAAATCTCTTCTAGCATTGCTGTTTTATGTAACTGTTTGCGCTGACTCAACTTAACTTCTTCAAACCGCTCGCCAATCAACCTTAAAAAACGCAATCTCCAAGGGCTGCGTTTCTTCCCACTCACACACACAATCGGTCACACGTTACAGAGGGAGCCCGTTCCATGACCAGGTTTCGGTTCGCGATTTTAGTCGCACTGCTGTTTGTTTTTTCCGTAGGCACGACACAGGCACAAGATCCTTTGTTGGCCGAATTGTATGGCGAAGGAGTCCACGCCTACTTCGCGGGCGATTACGAAGAAGCTCACTCGTATCTCAGCGAGGCGATCGAAGGCGGTTCGCGGGACCCACGAGCTTTTTACTTCCGTGGCTTCACGTATAACAAGTTGGGCCGGTCCGACGAGGCGGACGCCGATTTTACGCAGGGTGCCCAATTGGAAGCGGAAGGCGATGGCGAGTTCTACGCGATCGGGCAATCCATCCAGCGGATTCAAGGAGTTTCAAGGCTCACGCTGGAAAAGCATCGTCGACGAGCGAAACTGACCGCGCGAGCAAAACGGGAAGCGATCAGTGATGCCAAGTATGGCGAATTGCGAGAGGCCCAGGGGCGCGTGATTCGCAATGCGTCGCCTGCGCTGACCGACAACGAACAGCCGAACGTTCCGGACACAGAGATCGATAACGGTGGTACGCCGTTTGAAGGTGTCGCTGAGTCTGGGGCGCCGGCAACGACCCCACCAGCCACCGCGGACTCAAGCACTGCGTCCGAAGCAGATCCCTTTGGTGCAGGTACTCCCTCGGATCCGCCCACCACTACCGTGGAAACCGATCCTTTTGGAACACCAACCACGCCCAAGGGAACGGACGAGCCAACTGAGCCCACCACGGAACCGTCAGAGGATCCGTTTGGAAACACTCCCAAGCCTATGCCGGACGAAGGTGGTGATCCGTTCGGCGGCAGCGACGAGCCGGCGGTCGAACCAGCCGAGAATGACGGTGAGGGCGGAAGTCCTTTGAGTTCCATCATCAAAGCGGTCACCAAGTCGTTGCCGGGGCCTGGAGACGAAGGTGACGCTGCGACCGAGGATGGTGGCAATGCAGATCCGTTTGGTGGTCCTCCGCCGGTAAAACCTGACGCGGACCCGTTTGGTGAGCCTACGACTGATCCGAAGCCGGAACCC
>CAYFJO010000473.1:0-8047 GCA_964343305.1 uncultured Pirellulaceae bacterium
ACAAAGTGGGCGGCCCGTCGGTGAAGCCGTATCAACCCGCTGGCGTTTGGGCCGACGCGCCGTCCGCCGCGCTGGTGAAAGACCTCGAACAACGCGGCCTGCTGGACGACACAATCGTCATCTGGGGCGGCGAATTCGGCCGCACGCCATTCTTGCAGGGCAAAATCGAAGACAAGAAAAACTGGGGTCGCGACCACCATCCTTATGCGTTCACGATCTGGATGGCTGGCGGCGGCATCAAACCGGGCGTGACCCATGGCGAGTCGGACGAGTTCGGCTTCAACGTCGCGAAGGACCCCGTTCATGTCCATGACTTCCAAGCGACGATTCTGCATCTGCTCGGCGTCGACCACGAACGCCTGACCTTCAAATTCCAACGCCGCCGTTTCCGGTTGACTGACGTTCACGGAAAAGTGGTCCGTCAGATCCTGGCCTAAGAGATTTCCACTTCGGTTGTTCTTTGGGTTTTACAGGACCATCGTTGACGACTAGACCCTTCCCCAAGGTCGTTGCTTTTGTGGAAACGGGCAGTTGGCGAACGCTGCCATCGACGAAAAATGCCATGGGCCCATCACGATGGTGGCTACTGATGCCTTTCCCGGTTGTTGAATTGATTGTGGGTGCCATTTGGTCAAGATGCAGATCTCGCGGTTCCATCCAATGAATGCCAGAGTTGGCGATTTCGACTAACAATACGGTCACTTGATGATCGTCAATGATATCGTCCTTGGATACTCGTCCGTCGCCTCGCCACGCTGTGTTCTTTCCAATAACCGCCACGTAGCTTGTCATGACTGGTAGTTTTTTCCAATTACGTTTGGTGACATCCGAGGGACAAAAGAAGACGTCCACGACCTCGTTGTGGAATTGAGAATTATGCGGTGAATTCCAAGGCTCATCGAAGCGAATCTTCTCGTACAGCTCGCGATACCCCAATTCCTTGAGCAACAGAGTTCGCCAACTGTGAAGTGGTCTTCTTTGTGCGTCAACGAAACAGGCAGGCGGGAAATATCCCTTGTGGTTTTCATACTTTAATAGAGCAATACCGATTTCTCTCAAGTTGACCATACATCTGACATGAGGCCGTACCTGGACACAGTAACGGCAGGTGTGGTCCAAAAACATCCATGTCACGCCAAAGACGGAAAGAACAAACAAACAGTTCTCTGCGGCCAGCCACCAGGAATTTGCTCGCCAAATCGCAATCACCCCCGCCAATAGGAAGATAGCCGTTACGATTCCCGCAAGTCCCCACTGCCGACCGGCTCCGATGGTGACAGCACAGGCGCTTACGCAGTGAGTTAGGGTCACGAGCCGAAATTGAAATGGCCTGATCGACTGGATTGCGCCGCGCACGGACGAATTAGTCGCCATGAATCTCGCCTCGAAAGGTGGTAATTGTCGAACTGGCTCCGCCACATCCATATCGAGAAGGTGTGACGCCGCAGCGTTTCAGAATCGCTGGTTTTTGACTAGAATAAGCTTAAACACTGTCGAAGAATCTCGCGTTCTTCCAGTCCCACCGCAACACTCACCCCACAAGAGACCTCGCGATGAAGAACGAATCCGTTTCGATTTTCATTTTTCTGATAATCCTTTCAACGTCGCATGGTGCCGAGAACAAAGTCGACTTTAACCGCGACATTCGCCAAGTGCTGGCGGACAAGTGTTATGCTTGCCACGGGCCGGACGCAGAGGAAGTGCAGGGCGACTTGCGGCTCGATTTGCGTGACAACGCCATTGGCACGGGAGCGATCGTGCCAAACAAAGTGGACGAAAGCACCCTGATCGCACGAATCTTCTCAATTGACAACGACGAATTGATGCCGCCACCGGATTCGCATAAGGAGTTGACCGGACGCGAAAAACAGTTGCTCGAGCAATGGGTTGCCGAAGGGGCTGAGTATAAAGAGCATTGGGCGTTTCTCAAGGCCAAGCGTCCGCAGCCGCCGATGGTTGGTGACAAGGACAGGGTGAAAAACGATATTGACCGATTCGTGATGGCTCGGCATGTTGCGGCCGGCCTGAAAACGTCCGGCGAAGCGAGCCGCGAAACGCTGATCCGCCGCGTGTCGCTCGATTTGCGAGGATTCCCGCCGTCGCTTGAAGAAGTTGATGAGTTCTTGAATAACTCTGATCCGATAGCGTACGAGCGGATGGTTGATCGAATGCTCAACTCGCCGCACTTTGGCGAGAAGATGACTCGCATTTGGATGGACCTGGCGCGGTACGGCGACACGAACGGATACCACTACGATTCGACGCGGCAAGTTTGGCTGTGGCGCGACTGGGTGATCAACGCTTACAACAACAACATGCCGTTCGACCAGTTCGTCATCGAGCAACTGGCGGGCGATTTGATGCCGAACGCAACAATCAACCAGAAGGTCGCGTCCGGTTTCAATCGCAACACGAGGTACAACGAAGAGGGCGGGGCCGATCCGGACGAGTGGCGAGTGCGTTACGCGGTCGATCGCACGATTGTGTTGGGCCAGGTGTTCTTTGGAATGACGATCAATTGTGCGGAGTGCCACAGTCACAAGTACGATCCGATTTCGCAGAAGGAGTTTTATCAGCTCTACGCGTTCTTCAACAGTTTTGATGAACCGGGCGCGCAAGGTCACAACCAGAAATATCCGCCGTTCGTGCAAGTTCAAACCGACGAAAGCAAAGCGGCGGCCGCCAACGCGAAGGAAGAAATCGCAAGCCTCGAACAACGCATCAAAAGCGAACTCGAAAAAATTACGTACACCGAGCCGACGGATCTTCCCGATGCACCTCGATCAGTTGCCGTGGACAAGATTTGGATCGATGACACAGCACCTGAAGGAGCGCGAGTGCAAGGCGGTTGGTCGTGGGTCGAAGGCAAGGAGCATCAAGTTAACAGCGGTACGAGATCGACTCGCCGCAGCGGAAAAGGATTGACGCAGCACTTTTTCGACGGCGCGGCCAAACCGCTTGTGATCGAAAAGGGCGACGCGCTGTTCCAATACGTCTGGCTCGATCCGAAGGACCCGCCCAAAACGATTCAGATGCAGTTCAATTCCGGGCAATGGATGCATCGAGCTCACTGGGGTGCGGATCTTGGGTTCGCCCAGGGAGCAAAGGGTCCGACGAACTTCCCCGCTGGTCCACTGCCGGCACTTGGGAAATGGGTCCGGCTGGAAATTGCGGCCGAAAAAGTTGGCTTGAAACCAGGCGCGAAGATCAATGGTTGGGCGTTCACCCAGTTCGACGGCACGGTCTACTACGACACCGCCGGAGTCAAACAGCAAACGCCTGACGAGCGACACTTGCATTCGCTTGCTCTGTGGGAGAAACGAGCTTCGGCCGACAATGCAGTGCTTGCCGAAGTCAAAAACGCAATCAGAATTGCTGCTGAAAAACGAAACGATCAGCAACAGAAACTGATCACCGACTACTACGTCGAGCACGTCTTCGCCGACACGCGAACGACGTTTGCCGCGTTGCACAAACAAATCGGCGTCGCTCGCGACAAGGTGAAGAAGGCCGAGGAGTCGCTGCCATTTCAACTAGTCACTGTCGAGATGGCCGCACCTCGCGATGCGTTTGTGTTGATGCGAGGCAATTTTCTGAAGCCGGGCGAGAAGGTCGAGCGCGACACGCCGAAAGTGTTCCCGCCGTTTCCTGCCGACAAGCCGCGCAATCGACTCGGCTTGGCGCACTGGTTGGTCGGCGGCCAGCATCCGCTAACCGCGCGCGTCGCGGTCAATCGATATTGGGCGCAACTGTTCGGTCGCGGCATCGTTGAGACAGTCGGCGACTTTGGTCACCTTGGTCGCTTCCCAACGCATCCCGATTTGCTCGATTGGCTGGCGGTCGAATTCGAAGAGTCTGGCTGGGACACCAAACACATGATCAAGCTGATGGTCATGTCGGCCGCATATCGCCAATCGTCGGTCAACGATCATCGTCACGACGACGTTGACAAGGACAACAAATTGATCTGGCGAGCACCGCGGTTCCGCATGCCGGCCGAGGAGATTCGCGACACCGCGCTTCGAGTGGCCGGACTGTTGAGCCCGAAGGTCGGCGGCCCGCCTGTGTTTCCGTACCAACCGACCGATTACTACAAAGGCAAAAAAGGCGGCTGGGCGTGGAATCTTAGCAAAGGCGAAGACCGTTACCGTCGCGGCATGTACACGTTCTGGCGGCGCACGACGCCGTACCCGACGTTCATCATCTTTGACGCACCCGATCGTAGCGAATGCGAAGTTTCCCGCGCCCGGACCAACACACCGCTGCAGGCGCTCGTCACAATGAACGATCCGCAGTTCGTCGAAGCGGCCCGCGTTCTTGGCCAACGCATTCTGTCCAAAGGTCCGACTGCAAACAATGCGCGTCTGGCGTACGCCTTCCGACTCGCCACCAACCGAGAGCCGAACGAAGAGGAACTCGCCGTGTTGCGCGAATTGCTCGAGGAACAACTCGCGCATTACAAAGCAAACGACCAAGATGCCAATGCCCTCGCGCAATACGGCGAGTTTGAACGGCCCAAAGATCTCGACACAGTCGAGCATGCAGCATGGACTGCGATTGCAAACGCATTATTGAACCTAGACGAAGTCATCACCCGCGAATGAGGAATACGAAATGCGACAACACATTAACCCGACGCGCAAGCGAGGTCTTTACCGCAACGCGGTTAAACAACGTAGCCCAGGGTCGCGGTCTTCCGCGCACCCTGGGATTGATGTCCATGGAAACGCACGAACCCTGAAGGGGTTCCACAACGACACGCGCGATTGTGCAACCCCTTCAGGGTTGAGTGGACTTGGTATGAATGATACCCAGGGTGGCGCTGCGCGGCTTCACCGCTCCGCTTACCCTGGGCTACGTTGTGTAACGCCTTTGGCGTTGTTGCTCGCGTTGATGCTGGCTGTTGGCCAATCGGCAATCGGCGGCGAGACCTATTCGCAAAAACCCGAAGTCGCTGACGCACAAACCAAAGCCGTCCAACCGAAACCTGAACCGGTCGAAAAACCGAAGGCACCACCAAAGGTCTCCGGCGGCCCGAAGGCCATATGGATCTGGGGCCCCGTCGCGGAGACGAACTACACGCTCAGCAAGTCGTTCGAAGCCAACTCCAAATCCGCCACGATCATCGCAACCTGCGATAACGTGATGGAATTGTTTATCAACGGCAAAAGCGTCCTGTCCAGCACGAATTGGAGTGCCCCGGTCAGCCGAGACGTTCAAAAGTTTCTCAAGCAAGCCGAAAACGAAATCACGGTCAAGGCGTCGAACGAAGGCAGCGTCGCCGGATTCGCGCTAAAGCTGGAACTGACTGCCGATAAAAAGAAACAATACGTCATCTCAGACAAAACCTGGAATGCGACGGCCAGCGGCGCGAAAGAATCCGTCGCCGTCAAGACGCTAGGTACGATGGGCGTCGGACCGTGGGGCAACGTTTTTGCCAAACCGCCAGCAAGCAGTCTCGCCGGATCAACGCCGCGCGGCATCTTCAATGTCTTACCAGGATTCCAAGTCGAACGGCTCTTTACCGTTCCCAAGAACGAACTCGGTTCGTGGGTGAGCATCACGTTCGACAACAAAGGGCGGTTGATCGCCAGCGACCAAGGTGGCCAAGGACTGTGCCGCATCACTCCGCCACCGATCGGCAGCGACGTCGAGACCAAAATCGAACACCTGGACGTCAAGATCACGTCGGCCCACGGGATGTTGTACGCGTTCGACAGTCTGTACGTGTCGGTCAATGGCGGACCCGGCAGCGGTCTCTATCGATGCCGCGACACGAACATGGATGACCAGTACGACGAGGTTACAAAGCTGAAGGCGCTACAAGGCGGCGGTGAACATGGCCCGCATGCGTTGCGACTTTCACCCGACGGCAAGTCGATCTACGTCATCGCTGGCAACCACACCAACCCGCCTCAAAACTTCAATCACAGCCAGGTGCCGAAAAACTGGTCGGAAGATTTGTTGTTGCCGCGACAATGGGACGCCCGTGGTCACGCTCGCGGCAAACTCGCACCCGGCGGCTGGATCGCCAAGACCGACCCCGATGGCAAGACGTGGGAGATTGTCAGCACTGGCTATCGCAACGCCTACGACATGGATTTCAACGCGGACGGCGAGCTGTTTGCTTACGACGCCGACATGGAATGGGACATGGGCTCTCCCTGGTATCGGCCGACGCGCGTCGTCCACGCGGCCGGCGGTAGTGATTTCGGATGGCGCAGTGGAACGGGCAAATGGCCGACTTACTACGTCGACAGTCTTCCGCAACTTGTCGATGTTGGCCCTGGCTCACCGGTCGGCGCGGAGTTCGGCTACGGCGCGAAGTTCCCGGCCAAGTATCAGAAGGCGTTTTACATCTGCGACTGGACGTTTGGTACGATGTACGCGATTCACATCCAGCCCTGCGGCGCGAGCTACACGGCTGTCAAAGAAGAATTCGTCTCGCGCACGCCGTTGCCGCTGACCGACGTGGCAATCGGCCACGACGGCGCGATGTATTTTACCGTTGGCGGCCGCGGCGCTCAGTCGGAACTCTTTCGCGTCACGTACGTCGGCGACGAGTCGACAGATCCGGTCGACACCGAAAATGACAAAGGCTCAGATCTGCGGCAACTCAGACGCCAACTTGAGGAACTGCAACGGCCGGATGCAGCACCTGAACGTTTGCTCGGATTCATCACGGCGAATCTTGGTCACGAAGACCGGTTCGTCCGTTACGCCGCTCGTGTCGCCTTGGAGCACCAATCGGTCGCCGCGTGGCAAGACGGCGTGCTTGCTGAGAAAGATGCGCAGGCTTTGATTACAGGAGCGGTTGCACTTGCTCGCCAAGGCGACAAGTCGGCGCAACCAAAGTTGCTTGCCGCACTGGATTCGATCGACTTTGCCAAACTGGACGAAGAAGCCCAACAACTTGAGCTGCTGCGAGCATACGCCTTGGCGTTCATCCGTCTGGGCAAGCCCGATTTGGCGACGGCGAGTCAGATTGCGAAGAAGTTCGACGCATTTTATCCCGCCAAATCGAACAACCTCAACCGCGAGCTGTGTCGCGTTCTCGTTTATCTCGAGTCGCCGACGGTGATCAACAAGACGATGGATCTGATTGCCAAAGAGTCCGACCAGCAACTGGAAGATATTTCGGAGCTATTGGCTCGCAATGGCGGCTACGGCGGAACGATCGCCAACATGTTGGCAAATCAACCCGATCTGCAAAAAATTCACTATGCGTTGGCGCTGCGTAATATGCGATTCGGCTGGACGCTCGGGCAACGCAAAACATATTTTGAGTGGCTCGACGGAGCGCGGCAAAAGAGCGGGGGGGCCAGCTATCAAGGCTTCATCGACAACATCCGCAAGGAAGCGCTCGCGAACGCATCCGAGGCGGAACTGGCTGCGCTCAAGACGACGATCACCAAGCCGCCGATCAAACCGACCGAGTTGCCGAAAGCAAAAGGCCCCGGTCATGATTGGAAACTTGATGAATTGGTGGCGCTGACCAGCAAAGGTCTAACCAGCCGCAATTTTGACAACGGCAAGAAGATGTATGCGGCGACGCGTTGTGTCATCTGCCACCGCTTCGGCGGCGAGGGCGGAGCAACGGGGCCGGATTTGACGAACGTTGCCGGGCGTTTCAGTTTCAAAGACCTCGGCGAGACAATCGTTGATCCCAGCAAAGTGATCTCGGATCAATACCGAGCGTCGACGATCATCACCACGGGTGGCAAGGTCTACACGGGCCGCGTTGTGAATGATCAAAACGGCGTGGTGACGATGTTGATCGACCCCGAAGACATCACGAAAGTCGTCGAACTGAAAAAGGACGACATCGATGAAATGGCGCCGTCGAAAGTCTCGTTGATGCCGAAGGATTTGCTGAAAGTGCTGAACGAGGAAGAAATGTTGGACTTGCTGGCGTACTTGATGTCGCGTGGCAATCCGACCGATTTGATGTTTCAAAAGTGATTTAGCGCTTTACTACGTAGCCGGAGTCGTAAGACCTTGTCATTACCCAAGTTTTTCGAGTTCAAATTGCACTAACCAATCTCAT
>CAYFJO010000474.1:0-8033 GCA_964343305.1 uncultured Pirellulaceae bacterium
AAAATCTCCAACCTAAACCACGCGTCAACGATGGTTCTGGTGCGCGCTTACCGAAATGCTCGACAGCCAAATGGATGAGCCGCAGACGTTCTTCGATCCGCAGCGCGATGAACTCGCCGCTGGTGCCAGCAACAACGAGTCCGTGAATGCCTTGTTCGACCAGCCAACTCCAATGATCCAATGTGGCAGCCTCATCCAATTCTCCGTCCGCGTCAAAGAACGTCAGGCCGGCGGGAAAGATACCGTGGTAGGGCGATAGATCGTAGGGCATGATTTCTACATGTTAGCACAATTCGATGGGATACATTTGTGTTCATGCCCGCCGTAGCGAAAGTCGTCAAGACTTTCAAATAGCGGAGATTAACAAGCGGATCGGAAAGTGCAGCGATTCGACATCCGAAAGTTTGTGAGTGACTTGATGATTCAATCGTGTGGTGTGTTGCTTGACGTTGAATCGCCAATCAAACTAAAATAGCTCGCGTATTCCCACCCCAAGTGACTCTCTGTTGTTACTTGCAACCCATTTCTTATAAGTAAGTCAACATGAACATTCGACTTCCAGTCTTTCTCCTCGTCTTATTGCCATTTGTCGCCCGTGGTGAGGAGAAACCGGTCGACTTTTCGCGCGACATCAAGCCGTTGCTGTCCAATTACTGTTATGCCTGTCACGGACCCGATGCAAATCAACGCAAAGCGGATCTGCGGCTGGACGTTCGCGAAGCTGCGATTGATTCCGCTATCGTGCCAGGAAAATCCGGCGACAGTGAATTGATCGAGCGCATGATTTCGAACGATCCGGAGTTGAAGATGCCGCCCGCGGCGTCAAAGAAGCCCGCGTTGTCCGCCGCCGAAATTGACTTGCTGCGGCGTTGGATCGACGAAGGGGCCAAGTTCGGCGTTCATTGGTCCTACACCGAATTGAAGCGACCAAATCAACCGGAGCATGACAAGCAGTGGGCCGTGAACGAGATCGACCATTTCGTCTCTCGGGAACACAAGCAGCATGGTTTCAAGCCGTCGGCCGATGCGGATCGCCGCACGCTGATTCGGCGGTTGTACTTTGATCTTCTGGGCCTGCCGCCCAGTTCTGCCGATGTTAACAAGTTCGTCGATGCACAGGACTCCGTGATCGCATCGCTAGTCGATCATCTGCTGGCGTCCGAGCATTATGGCGAACGGATGGCGCTGTATTGGATGGACTTGGTGCGATACGCCGACACCAATGGTGTTCACGGCGACAATCATCGCGATCATGCGTTGTATCGCGACTATGTCATCAAGGCGTTCAACACAAACAAGCCCTTCGACCAGTTCACGATCGAGCAACTCGCGGGCGACCTGATTCCCGACGCCACGAAGCAACAACGCATTGCATCCGGCTACAACCGATTGAACCTGACGACGCGCGAGGGTGGTGCACAGGCCAAGGAGTACATCACCAAGTATGCCGCCGATCGTGTCCGCAATGCGTCGGTGGTCTGGATGGGAACGACGCTTGGCTGTGCACAATGTCACAACCACAAGTTCGATCCGTTCACACAAAGAGACTTTTACAGCTTCGCCGCGTTCTTCGCCGACATCCAGGAAACGCCGGTCGGAACGCAGCAACCCACAAAGATTGCCACCGACGAGCAGGAACATCAATTAAAACAGTTGGACGAACAACTCGCCGCGCTTCGCACGAAACTCAATACGCAAACACCAGAGTTGACGACCGCTCTCGAAACTTGGATCGCGTCGAAGAGAAAAGAACTAACCACCGCGCCCAACATCGCCAAAGCCGTGCAAACGGAGGCCAAGGATCGCACAGCCCAACAGCAGGATTTGTTGGAAAGACACTTTCGCGGAATCTGTGCCGAACTCGCGCCGACGCGTAAACAAGTTGCCAACCTCGAAGCCAAACGAAAGTCGATTGTCAACGCATTCCCGCCGATTCTCGTCTCGATGGCCGGCAATCCTCGCATGGTTCGAGTCCTGCCGCGCGGCAATTGGCTCGACGACTCCGGCGAAGTGGTCCAGCCAGCGATTCCAGAGTCTTTTGGCGCGCTGGGCGGAGAAGCGCGTGCGACGCGCATGGATCTGGCGAAGTGGTTCGTGCAACCCGACAACCCGCTCGTCGCGCGAGTTTTCGTCAATCGCTTGTGGAAGCTGTTCTTCGGCAGCGGCATCGTGACGTCGCTCGATGATTACGGCGCGCAAGGCACACTGCCCAGTCATCCCGAATTGCTCGACTGGCTGGCGAGCGAATTCATCGAAAGCGGTTGGAACGTCAAACACATGGTCAAATTGATGGTGATGTCGCGGACCTATCGCCAATCTTCGCTCGAAACAAAAGGACGTCGCGAACAGGATCCGGCGAACATCTGGCTGGCGCGACAAGGTCGATTTCGGCTCGATGCCGAGTTTGTTCGGGACAACGCATTGTCGATCAGCGGCCTGCTCGTCAACCAGGTTGGCGGCACGAGTGTCAAACCTTATCAACCGGCCGGCTATTGGGCGCACCTGAATTTCCCCAGACGCCAGTGGAAGCATGACGCCGGTGACAGCCAATATCGCCGCGGCATGTACACGTACTGGTGCCGCACGTTCCCGCATCCAAGTTTGCTGGCGTTCGACGCGCAGAGCCGTGAGGAATCGTGTGTCCAACGTCCACGGTCGAACACGCCGCTGCAAGCGCTCGTTTTACTAAACGACCCGACCTACGTCGAAGCGGCGCGAGTGTTTGCCGCCCGAATCATTTCCGACGGCGGTGCAAATGATACTGATCGATTGGCGTTTGCGTTCGAACAGGCTTTGAATCGAAAACCGCACCAAAAGGAATCGACGATTTTGACTGGCCTGCTCCAGCGACATCGTGGCCAGTTCAAGGCCGATGCGAAAGCCGCTGACGAACTGCTGACTGTCGGTCAGTCAAAAACGGGAGCCAACCTGGATCACGTGGAACTTGCCGCCTGGACGTCGGTGGCTCGCGTGATTTTCAATCTGCACGAAACTATCACTCGAAATTAGTTTGTTCAAAAATCCTGTAGCTGCACTCGCCAGAGTGCGGTTTGTTCCACGTTCTGGCGAAGGCAGCTACAAAACTGAGAAATCGAGACATGTTTATTCAAGACAGAATTGGCACGCATCACACTCGCCGCGCGTTTCTCAGCCGCGCGGCAACCGGCATTGGCGCGACGGCCCTGGCCTCGATGATCGATCCCGCCTTGCTGATGGGCAAGGACAAGATCGAAAGCAACGGCACGATCCAACCGCTGCATCACGCGGCCAAAGCGAAGCGAATCATCTTCCTTTGCCAAGCCGGCGGCATGACACACCTGGAAACACTCGATCACAAACCTAAGCTCGGCGAGATGCACGGCAAGCCAATGCCCGAGTCGCTGACCAAAGGCCAGCCGATTGCACAGCTTCAGGGAAAGAAACTAACATGCTTCGCGCCGCAACATCCGTTCAAGAAGTTTGGCGAGAGCGGCCAGTCGATTTGCGAGATCTTTCCGCACTTGGGCTCCGTCGCCGACAAACTGTGCATCATCAACTCGATGACCACCGAAGCGATCAACCACGATCCGGCCCACACGTTTATGAACACCGGCAGCCTGATCTCCGGGCTACCTTCGATGGGTTCGTGGATCACCTACGGTCTGGGCAACGAGGCCGATGATCTGCCCGGCTTCGTCGTGCTCTCGTCGATCGGCAGGCACGGCCAATCGCAACCGATTGCCGCTCGCCAGTGGCACAGCGGATTTCTACCGAGCCTTTATCAAGGTGTCGAGTTCCATTCGACGGGCGATCCCGTGCTGTACGTCAGCCGCCCCAAAGGAATTGACGCCGTCAAGCAGCGCGACATTGTCGACGCCGTGAACGAAATCAACATGCTGCAAAACGAAAAGGTCGACGATCCAGAAATCGCGACACGAATCGCGCAATACGAGTTGGCGTACAAGATGCAAGCTAGCGTGCCGGGATTGATGGACGTGTCGGACGAGCCGCAAGCGATCCTCGACATGTACGGCACCAAGGGTTCTGACGGAACGTTCGCCGCGAATTGCTTGCTCGCGCGGCGGCTTGCCGAACGTGGCGTGCGATTCATTCAACTTTATCATCGCGGCTGGGATCACCACGGTGGAATCAAAAACAACGTCGCTGGTGCGGCGAAGGAAGTGGATCAAGCCACCGCTGCCTTGATCAAAGACCTCGACCAGCGCGGCATGCTCGACGAAACGATCATCGTCTTTGGCGGCGAATTCGGCCGCACGCCGATGGCTCAAGGCAACGGTCGCGATCATCACATCAAGGGATTCTCACACTTCGTCTGCGGTGGCGGTTTCAAGCCCGGCATTACCTACGGCAAGACCGACGACTTTGGCTACAACGCGGTTGAAGACATCGTCTCCGTCCACGAGATGCACGCCACGATGCTACATCTGTTAGGCGTCGACCACGAACGATTCACGTTCCGCTACCAAGGGCTCGATTTTCAACTGTCGGGCGTCGAAGCGGCGAACGTGATCCAAGACATTCTGGCATGATTCGACGGACGCCCTAAGACATCGTTTCTCGAACAAACTTGGAATTCTTGGGTGACATTCGTCGCCGATGGTTCGTCTAGTAGGTAGCAACGCAATTTTGTTCGTTTGGCCAAGCGAAAGAAACATGGACATTGACTGGAACGGTATCGTTCGCAAACACGGCGCTGCTGTCTTCGGTGTTGCCTGGCGCATTCTGGGCAACGAAGTCGACGCGGAAGATATCGTCCAAGAAGTGTTTCTCGAAGCTCAGCAATCGAACGGGTCGGCGGCGGTGAAGAATTGGTCGGCGTTCTTGCGACGGATCGCGACGTTTCGTTCATTGGATCGGTTGCGTCGGCGCAAGCCCACCGTGCCGATCGACGAATCGCTGGCTGTGGGCGACGAACAAGGACCCGAAGCGGTGGCCATCGGCAACGAATTGGAAACGCTGCTTCGCGACTCGATTACTCAACTTCCTAAACAACAAGCGGCGGTATTTTGTCTGCGCTATTTTGAAGACCTTACGTACGAGCAGATCGCCCGGTCGTTGAACATTTCGGCAACGGCCGCCGCAACGGCACTGAACAAGGCACGCGGCAAGCTCAAAACCTTGCTTGCTGACACAGAAGAGGATCCCTCGTAATGTCACGCGAACTGAACGATCCCGGCAAAAACATTTTGGATGAATTGGACTCGGACCGGCTGCGGCAGGCGGTCGAGCGGATTCGCGAAAATCCAGTGCCGAGCGCGGCGGTCGACCGCGCTTTGAATCGTGCCCAGGATCTGACGTCGGTTTCACTCGCCGTTCGGCGTCGGCCAGCCATTGATCGGCGAGCGCGCCGCACTGTTCTAACGGTTGCTGGCATTTTGTGCTCGCTTTTGTTCCTTGGCGCAATCATTTGGTCCGCCAACAACGTGGTCCAAGATGCTCGTGAGGCGGCTCGTCGTACAGAGTGCTCCAATAACATGCGGCAGGTTGGACTTTCATTGCACAACTACAACGATTCCATTCCCCGATTACCGGCGCTCGAAACTCATTGGCACGCCACGACGCTCGATGATAGTAACAGCATGTATGTCATGAATGGCCAGGCGCCCTTGATTGTCCCGGCATCGACGACAAAGATTGTCCACTCGGCGAACGTCGTGCTTGTGGTCGACGAAATTACGGCGACCGAGTCGAAGTTGAGGGAATTGGTGCAGCGGCTCAAGGGATACATCGGCAATTCGCAGATCAGCGAGCCCCAAGGTCAGCCGCGATCCGCTCGCTGGGTCGTGCGAATTCCGGTTGCGTCGCTCGACGCGTTTCTTCGTGACGTCGTGGAACTTGGCACGCCAGAGAATCGGTCAACCAATGCACAGGATGTGACGGAGGAATACGAGGACTTGGAAAAACGAATCACAAACAAAAAGCAGCTTGAAGAGCGGATTCTCAGCGTGCTGGAGGAAAACACCGGGGACATCAAAGACGTGCTTGCGGTGGAAGAGCAACTTGCCCGAGTGCGAGAAGAGATCGAACGCATGGAGGGGCGCATCAAGCGACTGGATTCGATCACGTCGATGACGACTGTCGAGATTTCGGCTCGCGAACAACGAGATTATGTGCCGCCACAAAGCCCATCGTTTTCCACAGAAATCGGCCGAGCATGGAGCGGTTCTCTTGGTTTCATGCAAGGCTTAGGAAAATCGATCGTTCTGTTCACGGTCGCTATCGGTCCGTGGCTGCCGTTTCTTATCGTGATCGTCTTCTTGGGATGGCGACTGGTCAAACGGAGTTAAGGATTGCTCGACGGACAAGGAAGCAACGTTGAGCGATCGTCAGCCGGGGCGGTCATCTCGCATGTTGCGGCCGGACTCCTTCATCGGCTTCCACCGAGGTTGGCTCGGATCGCTCCCGTTCGTGAAAGTCTGCGATGTCGGACAGTTCCGTCGTTTCGACCTCCTCGTCCGTCGATGGCGCTTCCGTTGTTTCGTCGACAGGAGGGATTTCGGGCGAAGGAGCCGCCGCTGGCGATGTCGCGGGCGATTGCGAAGCGGCGTTCTGGTTCAGCGCTTCTTTGAAGTTTGAGATTTTCTCAGGTTCCTTCAAGACATCCTTGTAGAACCGCTCAATATCAAATCCGTTCAGTACGAAGTAAAACCGGATGTTGATGTTCAATTGCCCTTCAATGGCCAGTGCGTCCTCACGCTCGGCCTTAAGAAAGTCTTGAAGTTCCTCAAACCTCTTGGGGTTTCTTTTTGCCAAAGCGGTCTGCTTCTTTTTCACCAGCGTATTGATGCGCTTGGACAGCTCCTTGTTGCGGGAACAAAACTTCGCCGCCAAGCGAACCACACGCTGCGGATCGAGCGGATGGTCGTCGTCCCAACCATAGGGGACAAAGCCCTCCGCCTTCAGCCGGTCCCAGTCAAGCTTTCTGAGCAACAGCCTTGCACAAGTTCGGCGACGGTTGAAATAGTCTTTTTCCGACGAGACGGCTTCCTCGAGTTCCTGGATGAGGCGACTCCCTTCGGTTGGCGAAGGGTGGTTTCGATACAAGTCTAGCAAAGCCTGTCGCATGACAACTTGTGAATTGTAGTAAGCGATCACATTGATGCGCGCTTGCAATCCATCGTAGCGCAGTTTCATCAGCGCTTCGTCGACCTTAGCCAACCTTTTCTTGTACCACTTGTCCAAACCAAATTCTGTCCCGGCTTTCATTCCAGGAAAATTGGTGCGCAGCAATGCAAAGGGTGCAATCGCGACCGTAATCGCGGTCATGATGCTGTCGTATCGAACCGCTCCCGTTTCCGCCAGGTACACGAAAAGGAACAACGCGGTAAGAAAATGCCCCAGCGTGAATTTGAAAAGATGGTAATACCACCTGGGCAAGATTCGTTTGTCGGCGTCTTGAATAATTGGAAGCAGGTCCCGGCGGCTCACGTAGAAGGAAACGACAAGAATGGCGATCACGGAAACGATTGGCCAAAACCCAAAATTGGCCCCAACCAGACTCAATTTTTGGGTTGCTTTTTCGCGCCAGTCGAAGGGACGATCGATGTTGACGAGACTTAGCTTGCCGTCCTTGAGATGAGCAACGTATTGGGGGCCGTTGTTGGTGGCGTCATTGAAACTCATTGCCGTTTCCGTTCCTGATGGCCGCACACTGTGCCCAATCAGGCTGGCAATCTCGTCACGAAACAGCCGGCGTTGCTCGGGCGTCAAAGGGCCTGGTTGGATCTTCTTTCGGTTGTGGAGTTTCTCCAATTCGTTCAAGACCATCAGAGCAGTATCGTGCCCCAATGCCCACACATCGTCACAAACCAAAGGCGCTCCGCTGGAATTCGATTGAGATGTCTGGTTGTCAAGAGCCGCTTCGAAGACACCCGTTGACGTCTCCTTTTCGGTCGGCTGAAGCAACGTCACGAAATGAAGATCATCCACCGACTTGGCCGTCGTGCGTGCATCAATAACGGTGAAAAACAGTGGCTTGTAATTGTACAGCGCACCTTAGTCATCCGGTGGTCTGCAAGAGGTTAGTCGTTGCA
>CAYFJO010000475.1:0-8020 GCA_964343305.1 uncultured Pirellulaceae bacterium
CGAATAACCGTGATTCAAGATCACGTTCTTATGTTTTAAGTAATTTCCGTCGCTATCGAGCGATACAACTGCCCCTGGCGTGTTGTCTTCATCACCACGTGGAGCCGACACATAGAGGAGTGGATTGTCGGGATGCGATACGATCGTCCCTGCGGGAAACCCCAAATCGACATGCTTCGTCATTTTTAAGGCAACACCGTTTTCAGAGGGCGTGGCCTCGACGATCAACAGTTTGCCGGTCGTTCGGCTTGGTGCGTAAACGTGAAAACAATCTTCGGCGCAAACCAACTGTGCCAGCAAACAAAGTGTGAGCAGTACAAGTGAACTCATGATCTTCATGGATGAATCTCTGATGGTTTGGACAAGTCTGTCGTCTCGCGTCACGCCCATCGTATCATGAACGGGCACTGATGGTTGTGCAACATCTTGATTACAACCATGCTGATACGATCTCCTCGACCTGTTCCCCTTCGAGCGTCTCGTGCGCCAGCAGGTTGTCAACGATCGCCGCGAGAGCTGCCCAGTAGTTCTCACGTTCAAGTAGTCGATAGAGGCGCACGGTCGCCTGCTCCAAATACGTAAGTCGCTTTTTCTCGTTAGGCACGAGCGGCTTTGCTGCTTGCCAGGCGAGCTTCCAATCGGACGACCATTCGGCAACGAAACCAGGGTGGTACGACTCGCCACTTTGGATCATCTCCGCCACCGGCCCGGCCAACGCGACCATCATAGCCTTCTCTTGCATTTCGCGTTGGCTGAATTGACCCGCTGGCCATTCGACTTGTGTGTCAGCGTATCGATCAAGGCCGTCATCCCAATCAGGATCGATCGTCAATGAACGAACCTTCGCTCCGACGTAGATCGCCATCAGCGCATGACCGGCCTCGTGGTATGCGGAAAGCTCAGTCACGGTGCCTGACGGGAAGTCACCGACTTCGGCGGGCCAAATATGTGCTTACCGTGCCTCGCGGCTTGTAGTGCCTTGGATGTATCTTGCGTTACACCTGGATCGCCCTGCTCAGTCATCCAATTCTCAAGTTGGGCAGCAAAGCGCGCTATTGTCTTAGCATGCTTTGGATCGGCAGCAAGGTTTTTCATTTCATAGGGATCGTTAGCCGTGTCGTACAGCTCATCCGCGGGTCGGCGCATGTAGCGTTTCACCAGCGAATACGTGTGCTCGCTGTTGATCGCTTCCCGCGGCCAACTCGACCAGTAAGGGTTGTGCTTGGCGCTGCCGCCCATGATGCCCATTAAGTGTTTTTCAATATAGATTTCGTCCGACGAGAGGTTGCGAATATAGCGGAATCGTCCATCCGTCACAGTGCGAATCGGATACGGCGGACCTTCGGGAAGATTGTTGTGCAGGCCGAATGCGTAGTCGCGTTGGGAATCCGCCTTTCCGGTGAGCACGTCGACGAAGCTGCTTCCGTCGAATTCCGCACGGCTGGATTCGCCCCCCGCAAGTTCGATCAACGTAGGTACGACGTCGGTGTATTGCACGATCGCATCAGTGCGTTTGCCCGCCTGCGTCTTGCCTGGCCAACGCGCGACGAGCGCCGTGTGTACGCCCGTGTCCCAGTTGGTCCACTTGTTCCCCGGAAACTGGCTACCTTGTTCACTCGTGAAAAGCACAAGTGTCGAGTCGGCCTTGCCGCAGTCGTCAAGCGCGCCCAGGATATCGCCAACCTGTCCGTCCATGTAGGTAATCTCGGCGAGGTAACGACCAAAGTCGCGGCGCGTTTCAAGAGTGTCGGCGATGTTTGGCGGGAGCTTGATTTTATCGGCCGGATACTGAGACGCATCGCCCATCACCCACGGGACGTGCGGTTCGACCAAGGCAATGACGAGACAAAATGGTTCGTCATTTTCGCCCTTGATGAAATTGCGAACGTTCGCCAGATCGTGTGACTGCGTCGGTGCCCGTACACAACTCGCATCAAACCCGCCGACTTTCTTAAACGGGAACACTTGAGCCGGCTTCACATGCACCTTGCCGGCGATCCCAACGCGGTATCCAAGTTTTCTCAAATGATGCGGCATGCTCGTGACGCTTAGGCGACTTGCCGAATGATTCCAGGCGCATCCGTTACGTAGTGGGAATTGGCCGGTGTACAGTGCGGCGCGACAAGGCTGACACATCGCTTCACATAGATACGCACGATTGAACGTCAAACCCTGCGAAGCCAGTCGATCAATGTTCGGCGTTTTGGCGTTCTGTCCCCCGTAGAGCGGCAGGTCGTTGTAAGTGCAATCGTCGGCCATGATGATGAGGACATTGGGACGCGGCGCTTCCGCAACAACTTGCGACGTCATAGCCGCGGCGAGCAGGACCAATATTTGAATCTGTTGCTTTTGTAACATGAGTGAAATCATTTCATGGATTTGAGTTTTGTATCGAGCTGCGTCAGCAACTCGCTGAGGGTTGTCTTGTGGTCCGGGTCCATCGCGAGATTCACGAATTGACGCGGATCGGCCTGCATATCATAGAGTTCCGTGGAACCATCGCCGTAGCGAATCATCGCCCAGCGATCCGTGCGAAGTAAATGGTCGTTGCGGCCGCGCAGGCAGTAGACCGCTTCATGCACGACATGCTTCGGATCGTCCATCGCCTTAACCAGGCTCTTGCCTTGCACGTGCGCCGGCACCGGTAACCCGCATAGTTCGGCCAGCGTCGCATAAATGTCGATCTGCTGGCTCAGCGCCCGCGATTCACTGGGTTTTTTTCGCGGCGCGTGAATGATCAGCGGGATGCGTGTCGACTCTTCGTGAAGACTCATTTTCTGCCAGAACTCGTGTTCGCCCAGGTGATAACCGTGGTCCGCTGTGAATACGACGATCGTATTATCTCGCAGTCCAAGCCGATCCAAGGCAGTTACGATCTTGCCAACTTGTGCGTCCATGTACGTAACCGATGCGTAGTAGGCTTCTAACACTTCCCGCTTTTTTAACTTGCTGTCTAGCCCACTCCTGGCGCTGTTCTTCGAGATGCCTGCCCTGGGTATGTCGTTCCAATCGTCGTCAACTTGGCGCGGCAATTTCATTTGATCCGCGTCGTACGATTCAAAAAACGACGCCGGCGCAACAAGCGGGACATGTGGACGCACAAGACCAACGGCCAGGAAGAACGGCTTCTTATCCTTGGCCCGTTGCTCCAACAACTCGGCCGCTTTGGCGGCGGCCTTATGATCCGCTTGTTCCGTGCCTTCGCTGTCGCCACGCACGACATAGAACGCGCCGCCGTAACCAAGGCTGTAATGAATACTCCGTTTTGGATCGGGCTTGAGTTTCTCGTTGGTCAGGTGCTCGTGCTGGCCTACAGTCCATTGCTCTGGAGCCTGGCAGTTGAACCGCTCGGTCCATGAAGCTGCGTGATCGGGTCCGTCAACGCCAGCCGTAATGTCGCCCGGCACACGCATGTGATATATCTTGCTGACCCGCGCGGCATGATAACCGTGGTTGATAAAGTGCTGCGACATCGACGGGCGATCGCCGAGATTCTTCGTGAACCGATTCGATGCTCCGTTTGAAGTGACGCCAATCACTTGAGCGTACATGCCTGACATCAATGCCGCGCGAGACGGCCCGCAGACCGGATATTGAGTGTACGTTTGATTAAATCGAACGCCTCGTTCCGCCAACGCATCGATGTTGGGCGTTTTACATTGGGCGTTGCCATAGCAACCAAGCGATTGCGAACCAAGGTCGTCAGAGATAATAAACAGGACGTTCGGACGATCTGCGGCAGACGTGATATTGATCAGCAGCGTCAAGACGAAGAACGGGAAGCAACACCCCATAAGTTTCGCATTGCCCATTTGATGAATGAGTTCAGGTCGTTTCGCTTCGAGTCGATTGTCGCTTATCATGTGCATAATGTTTCTTCGCGTTGAGTCTCGTTTCAGAAGAATGCTGCCATGATACACCGACAACCGCGAGTCGTCTGCGTACTAATTACAATCACGTGTCTCGCTTTGTTCGTCCGCATCGGATACTCCGAAAAGCGGAACGTTTTGTTTATCGCTGTGGATGATTTGCGGCCCCAGCTTGGATGTTACGGCGTAAAAACGATGCACACGCCAAATATCGACGGGCTGGCATCGCAGGGCACAATGTTTGAGCGTGCTTATTGCATGGTGCCGACTTGCGGAGCTTCGCGTGCGAGTTTGATGACGGGCGTTCGTCCCTCGCGTAATCGATTCGTCAACTATCTTACGTGGGCCGAGAAGGATGCGCCGGGCATCGTGACGCTCAACACTCAATTCAAGCAAAACGGATACTACACGGTTTCATTGGGCAAGATTTTTCATCATCCGCAAGACAACGCGACCGGTTGGTCAGAACCCGCGTGGCGGCCGAAGGGAGTTCCGTGGTATCGCAACAAGGAAAACCACGAGTTACATCTAAAGCGTCAAAAACAAGGAACGCGGAAACGCGGACCGGCGTGGGAATCGACCGACGTTGCTGACAATGCGTATGCCGACGGTGTCCTTGCGGAGCGGGCAGTATCTGACTTGCAGCGATTGGCGAAGCGGGACCAGCCATTTTTTCTCGCCGTCGGTTTTTTCAAACCACACCTGCCATTTATAGCGCCGCAGAAGTATTGGGACTTGTACGACCACGACGAAATTCAGCTTCCTGAAAACTATCAGGTACCGAAGGACGCCCCCAAGGAATCAATTCACACGTCAGGCGAGTTGCGTGCGTATGCGGGAATCCCGCCAAAAGGCCCTGTTTCCGATGAAGCGGCACGGAATCTAATTCACGGATACTATGCCTGCGTCAGTTACACCGACGCGTTGATTGGCAAGCTGCTCGATGAACTTGACCGCCTCGAATTGTCAGACAACACGATTGTGGTGTTGTGGGGCGATCACGGTTGGAATCTTGGTGAGCACACGCTTTGGTGCAAACACAGTTGCTATGAAACATCGATGCAAATTCCACTGATCGTGCGCGCTCCTGGTATCGACGGCAATCAGCGGCGTACGGGGCTCATCGAGACGATTGACATTTACCCATCACTGTGCGAATTGACAGATTTGCCGCTGCCAACGCATCTTGAGGGTCAAAGTTTCGTCAATCTGATGAAGGACTCGCAGACTAAATGGAAGTCCGCGGCGATTGGCCGATACCGCAACGGAGACACCATCCGAACCGACGCGCTACGCTACACCGAATACACTGACACCAAGAGCAAGCTGACATCGCGGATGCTTTACAATCATACAACCGATCCCAACGAAAACGTCAATGTTGCTCGTCGGCAACCCGCTTCGGCGAACGTCGAGCATTTGTCCGAAGAACTGCACCAGAAAATGGGACGCGACCGGAAGTGAACGGCTCGCGTCGTTTGAACACGTAACGATCGACGCGAAAGGTGAACAGCGACCATGAAATTTCGAGCACGATCATTGCAGCTTGTAATTGGCGCGTCGCTCGTCGTACTGATGTCGTACGATGTTTCGGCAGAGCAACGTCCGAACATCCTGTTTTGCATCGCCGACGATTGGGGTTGGCCGCACGCGGGTGCCTATGGCGATCCGGTCGTGAAGACACCAGCGTTCGATCGGATTGCTCGCGAAGGTGTGTTGTTTGAAAACGCGTTTGTCACCGCGCCATCCTGCACGCCGTGTCGCAACTCAATTTTGACAGGTCAGTGGCATTGGCGCCTTGGCCAAGGCGCAAATCTATGGAGCACTTTGCATCCTAAACATCCGGTGTTCCCTCTGCTGTTGGAAGATGCCGGGTACCACGTCGGACATTGGCGAAAGGCATGGGGGCCGGGCGATTGGAAGGCATTGGGTCGCAAGCAAGATCCAGCAGGCCCCACGTTCAAGAGCTTTGCCGCTTTTCTTCAAACCCGTCCGAGCGATAGTCCATTTTGTTTTTGGCTCGGGGCCTCGGACCCGCACCGACCGTACGCGTGGCAAAGCGGTGCGAAGAGTGGCATCGATATTGACAAAATCCAACTGCCAGCCGACCTGCCAGACCACGAGACGGTGCGACACGACGTCGCCGACTATTACTTTGAAGTGCAACGATTCGATCGTGACGTTGCAGGGGCGCTGAAACTGCTCGAACAGTCTGGCGAATTAGAAAACACGATCATCGTGATGACCGGTGACCACGGCATGCCGTTCCCGCGTCACAAATGTCAACTTTACGATTCCGGCACGCACGTTCCACTCGCGATTCGTTGGGGAGCCAAAGTAAAACGTGCTCGCCGAGTGACCGACTTCGTTTCGCTCTCGGATTTGGCACCCACATTCCTCGATGCGGCCAATGTTGCAATCCCGGATGAAATGTCGGGCAAGTCGTTATTGAACGTGCTTAGATCTGACAAATCAGGCCGCGTTGATCCCGCGCGCGATCACGTCTTGACCGGACGCGAACGTCATGGGCAGGCACAGGAAAAACCGATTTCCGGCGGTTATCCGATGCGCGCCATTCGCACGGATCGCTTCCTGTATATCCGCAATTTCAAGCCAGACCACTGGCCCGGTGGATGTCCAGACATGGATCTCGCGTTTGGCGGTCGCGCGCACGGAGATTGCGATAGTAGTCCGACCAAGGATTTCGTAATCGACCACCGCGAAGATCCAAATCTCCGACTCTTCTACGAACTTGCATTCGCCAAACGACCATCCGAAGAACTCTACGACCTCGAACAAGACCCCGACCAGCTCACGAACGTCGCATCTCAACCGAAATATGCCGATGCGAAAAAGGAACTAGCCGATCAGCTCATTGCTGAATTGAAATCATCTCTGGATCCCCGTGTGGTCGGCAAAGGAGAGGCGTTTGACGGCTTTCCATATCGCCGGCGGGCGAGACGCAAATGAGCGGCCACATCATCCATGTCGATATGGACGCCTTTTACGCTTCGGTAGAAGAGCGCGATCGACCTGAGCTGCGCGGCAAGCCGGTGATCGTGGGTGGCACACCCGAAGGCCGTGGCGTTGTTGCCGCGGCCAATTACGTTGTGCGGACGTTCGGCGTTCATAGCGCCATGCCAACTTCCACGGCACTACGACTTTGTCCTGATGCGATTGTTCTGCGACCAAGGATCGACTACTACGCTGAAATCTCGCATCAAATCCATGGAGTATTCCATCGCTATACGCCGCTCGTCGAACCACTCTCGCTCGACGAAGCGTTTTTGGATGTCACCGGCAGCGTCCAGCTTTTTGGTTCCGCAGAGGAAATTGGGAAACGCATCAAGCAAGACATCAAGAATGAAGTACAACTCGTCGCTTCGGCTGGAATCGCACCCAATAAATTTTTAGCCAAACTTGCCAGCGATTTGGATAAGCCGGACGGACTAGTGGTTGTTCCGGCCGACTCCATCCAACAGTTTCTCGACCCGTTGCCCGTCGGACGAATCTGGGGTGTCGGCCGTGTCACGGGCAAGGCATTCGATCAACTTGGCATCAAAACGATTGGACAACTTCGCAAGCTACCGCGCGAAACACTCAACGCCCGCTTCGGAAAAATGGGCCACCACGTGTGGAACCTCGCCCACGGCATCGACAACCGGGCCGTAGTACCTGATCGGGAAGCCAAATCAATTTCTCACGAAACGACCTTCGCTCGGGATGTCGAAGACATCGAAGTTCTACGATCTTGGTTAATGGCACTGACGGAACAAGTCGGCCGCCGCCTACGTCGCCACTCGTTGCGCGGCCGCACGATTCAACTCAAAATTCGATACGATGATTTCGACACGATTACGCGTTCGCAATCGCTGCCGGAGCCGACCAACTCAACCGACGTGTTGTGGCAGGTCGCATCCGGTCTACTAGATTCGCGTCTGCCCAACCGCCGGCTTTGTGTTCGCCTGATTGGGATAGGAGTGAGCAGTATCGATGGTTCGCATCGCAAGCAACAACAGATGTTCGACGAAGAAGACGATAGTCGTAGCGAAAAGCTCGACGAAGTCACCGATCTAATCAAGGACCGCTTCGGAACCGACGCGATTCGACGAGCGATCGCGTCCGGGCGCAAACAGGCAAGTGACAAACAC
>CAYFJO010000476.1:0-7991 GCA_964343305.1 uncultured Pirellulaceae bacterium
GTCGCGGCGAAGCGAATTCCGTGAGCCGTTGCCGTTCCTCCACGGAAAGCTGTTGCGAGCCGCGAGAAGCGGCTTGGCCTACGTGTACCCCTTGCCAATGCCACACCCGCGAAGTTATCCTCGCCAACGTATGGTTTGGGGCCGACGCCATTGCGGCGACGTTCGGTGAGAAAGGATCAAGATGCCTCGAAGCGTTTTACGTTGTGGGCGCTGGGCCGCTTTGATATTGGCGGCGGTGGCGTCACTCTGGACAACGAGACTCTCACACGGGGGTCAGGAACTTGATTACTCGCCGACCGACCCGGCGCTGAAAGCCGTTCTACTCGACCGCTCGCCGAATGCGGCGTTTGTCGGGGTGCGGGCCGACACGAGTGGTCGAGTGTTTGTTGGCGGTCGCGAGTCGGTGTTCGTTTACGAGCCCGACGGCAACGGCGACTACCGACCCCGCCGGGAGATCTACCGCTTCCCGCCCCACAGTTGGGTCTTCGACCTAGAAATCCGCGGCGAAGATCTTTACGCCCTGACGGCCAGCGCCCTGTATGTTCTGCCCGGAGCGGTTGTCCAGAACGAAGGGCCGAAGGCCAAACGACTGATTTGGGGGCAGCCGCTGGGACATCTGCAGTTGGGTTTCTTCGGTTTGGCCTGGGGTCCGGAGGGTGACCTGTATATGTCGCTGGGCGACCCGCTGCAACACTACGGCGATTTCAACCGGCCCGACCATTGGGGACATTGGACCTTCTTCAGTCAACCTGACGGGACCCGCACGCCGTACACCGGTGTGGGCGGCGTGCTCCGATGCCGACCCGATGGCAGCGGGCTGCAAGTCGTGGCCCGCGGGATTTTCAGGAGCTGCGGCCTTGCGTTCGATCGCCATTGGAACCTTTTCACCGACGACAACGACCGCGAGGCGATGCCGGTCCAGTACGTCCCGGCCCGGCTTTTGCACGTCACGCCGCGGGCCTATTTTAGTTGGCCGCGCGGCTGGATGGCCAGCAAGTCACCGGACCGCGCGGACTTGCTCGAAACGATGTACTCCGGCTTGGGCCGGTCGGCGCCGGTTGGGCTGGCCTACTACGACGAGACCTTCCTGCCCGCCCGCTACCGCAACAGCCTGCTAGTTGCTCGGTGGGCTCAGCGCTCGGTTACGCGCCATCCACTGACTCCGCGCGGCGCCAGTTTCAAAACCGGCGAGCATCCGTTTCTCGTCGGCCGGGAGCAGGCCCGCCCTGTGGGAGTTTGCGTGGGCCGGGGAGGCCGGCTTTTCGCCACCGTACTTCACATGGCCCAACTGGAGGGCTCACCGAAGTGTCCCAGTGACCTGGTGATGATCACTAACGCCAACGATGCAGCAACTCACCCTTTCGATGCATATGACGCCCCGAGCGCACCCACGGCGAAATTGTGGTCCGAGCTTTCCAATCCCTCGTGGTGGCGGCGCAACCGCGCTCACGTCGAGATCCTGCGCCGTGGCGGCCGACTATTGAGGGAAACGACGCGGCGGCTCGCCAAAGTAAGAGACGGCGACCCGGCGATCTACCACTTGCCTTGGCTCGCCGGCGCCAGCGCTGACCCGGAAGCCAGCCGATTGTTGGTCGAGTTGACAAACCACTCGGACGACAACGTGCGCTTGCAAGCCATTCGGGCGCTTGCAGAATTCCCCCGCCTGTCAGCGTCTCGTCAGGTTTTCGTTCGCGCTCTTTCCGATCCCAATGATCGGGTGCGGCACCACGCGTTGCTCGCGTTCTTCAATCTTGACGATCCGTTGCCTGATGAACTGGTTCGTGGGCCGGCTCGAAGCCAGGATTCTTACCTGCGGCAGTCCGCCGCGTTGCTGTTGGCCGAGCGGGCTTCGACTGAGCGTCTGAGGGAACTCTGTCGCTCCGACGACGCAGCGACGCGTTTGGCGGGCGTGCTGGCCATCGGTTTTCGGCTCACGTTGCCGCCGGCCACCAAGCCGCTGCCCGCGCATCTGCATCTCAGTGCTTATCCCGACCAAGCCTGCGTCATTCAGTTTGCCGACGCGAAGCTCGATCTGCGCGACTTCGGCCGGCTGGGCAACTTCACTGTCGCCGAGCATTGGAAAGCCGGCGGACACACCACCGAACAAGAACAACTCTTCGCGCTGCTGGTTCGAATGCTCAGCGACGAGCGTGAGCCCGTGCGTCTACAGGCCGCGCATTACTTGTCGTTGCTGAACGACACCAGAAGCGAGCCGCTAGTAGCCAGGGTCGTCACCGCCAGCGTGGAGCGGCGACTCGCCGCGGTGCCCGTCTCGGCCATCAAGACAATCCGGAATGTTTGGCTGGTCGGCCCTTTCCCCGACCGACGCGCTGGATTGCGGAAAACTCATCCGCCCGAACAGGGACCCATCGACCTTGCCGCTGAGTACCCGGTGATCGACGCCAAGCTGACATGGAAGCCAGCGAACGGCCGATACTTCGACTTGACACAACTTTTGGGCCGTCGAGACCACGCATCGTCTTACGCCTACTGCCGACTGGAAAGCCCCCGCCGGCAGCAAATCTTGCTTTTTGTCGGGTCCAATGACGGCGTAAAGATGTGGCACAACGGCCGATTGGTCTGGGAACACGAAGTGGTCCGCCGTGCGCTGGCGTTTCAGGACTCGGTGGTCATCGAGCTGCAGCCGGGCAGCAATGACCTGCTGGTGCGCGTCCGGAATGTCACCGGCGACAGCGGGATGTACCTCAGTTACAAGGCACTCGGCGAAGTGGTGGCCACGCTGCCGGAGAAAGTCGGCCTAGCCACGCTGGCCGATCGGCTCAAGGCCGCCAAGTTCGCAGACAAGCAGACGATCGCGCCCGAATTCCTTGAAACCGACTGGAACCAAGCGATCACCGCGGGCAAGGCGGATAAGGGACGTAAGCTGTTCGGCTCCGACGCGCTCGGCTGTGTCAAATGTCACGCGATCATCGCCGAGCAAACGGGTGGCAATGGGCCGAGCCTGGCCGAGGCCGGCAAACGGTTCACCATCCCTCACCTGGTCGAATCGATCCTGCTACCGAACAGGAACATTTCACCCGTCTTTCGCGCGAGCTTGATTGTGACCGAAAGCGGCCAGCAATTCACTGGGCTGGTCGTGGGCGAGACAGCGGAAAAGCTGGAACTGATACTCCCCGACACGACGCGCAAGACGATCCTCAAAAACGAGATCGAGGCCCGCAAACTCCAAGACGTCTCGCCGATGCCTCAGGGGATCGTCAAAACGCCCGACGAGCTGCGCGACCTGCTGGCCTACCTGCTGAGCGAAAACCCGCGGCCGCCATAAACGGTTTGTCCAATTAATGGGCCGCGACGCATCCCGAAGCGATTCTCAATCACCGGCTGGCACTCGCGCTTGCCGGGCACATCGCCGCGCCAGCCGCAATTGACCCTGGCTCCTCACGACCCACTATCATGGATGCGGCGGACGCTTACCCCCGCGACGAGTAAATGGCGCTTTGATTTTCGAGATGGCAAAATGGGACTTTTTTACCGAACGAATCCGAGATTCTGTGCGAACCACGCCGCTGTTCGGCGAAAGGAAGGTTTGGTGAGACCAGTGGTTGGTTGGATCCGCCACGCTCAAATAGCATCATAAAGGCGGTTGATGGTGCTCGATCGAGAATCGGCTGTCTCAGAATTCCCTTGCAATACCGATAGATCTGCGCTTACAATCCACCGTTCCGGCTGTAACCTAAATCCCCACGCGAACCAGTTTGCACTGCCATGAATCATCTTTCTCACGCTTCAGCCGACGGTATAGACGTCATTCAAATTAGGGCCACCAAGCTGCTGGACCCCTTGCGGATTCAAGAGGTTGGAGATGAGTTGATCGAATTGCTTGAGGGATTGGACGGCAACGACGTTTTGCTTGATCTCTCTCGCGTAACCGCAATTTCGTCGGAAATGTTTGGAAAACTGATGCGGGCGCGTAACAAGTGTAAGTCAGAAGGCAGGCGATTCAGGCTTTGCGGCATTGCGAGCGACCTTCTGAAAATTTTTCAAACGTTGAATCTGGATTCGTATTTTGAAATTAGCCGAGAACCGATGCGGTCAATTGCGTCGTTCGAATCCACATCCGTCTAACGTGATTCACCAGTGATGACCGAGCAATCGTTGTGCACCTGAGATTCGTCTAGCCACTAATCACGGCAGTTGAACGAGCGATTGTTTCAGAACTATCTTCGAGTTCGTGCCTCGCCGATTGGTGAGCTGGATCGATCCATATGGGAACTCTTGGAATAAATAATTTGGCTGACCAAGATTCACATCCGCCTACTCCCGCGGATCATCCCGTGACCGGGCTTCCGCATCTACCGCGGAAGTTTGTTGGTCGGCAAGCTGAAATTGAGCGGATTCATAGCGCGATTTCGAGCCAAAGAGTTGTCGTCCTTAATCAATCACCAGCGCCCCTTACTCACTCCGGCATGGGAAAGTCAAGTATAGCAGTGGCCTATGCTCGGTCTCGTTTGGACGAATATCCGGGAGGAGTGTTTTGGGTAAACGGGAAATCCCATCTTATTGTATCTGAGCTTGCTGGTTTGGCGGCAAATCTCCGACTATCGCATGCTGGAAATCAACGCGAGGTTGCTGAACGCGTTAATGAATGTCTTTCGTCTGGCCAAAGGGCACTTTTGATCGTTGATCTCGGGGAAGAAGGGACCTTGGAAGAAGACGAGTTTTTCGCGCGACTGCCTCAGGGAAATTGCTGTCTGCTTGTCATCACAAATCGCATTCATTTCAAAAGCACATCCGCTCTAATTACCATTGGTCGACTATCCACCGAGGATGCGATAGGGCTGTTGACCAAATACCGTCCAGACGCCGAAAATCATGAGGAGCAACCGTATGCGCACGAGATTGTTGAGATGTTCAATGGCTTGCCGATTGGATTGGCGCTGATCGGCTGCCTGATGACATTGAATTCGCACATTCCCTGGGCAAGTTGTCGCGATCGCCTTCGGAAATATGGCTTAGTTCCGATTGAGAAGCACCGTCGTGGAAAGCTCTTTGGGAACAAATCCGGGCCGCCATCTGTACCAGATTATGTGAAGTGCGTTGATAGACTATTCGATGACGTATTCGAGTCCCTCTCACCGCTGCAACAGGTCGCGTTGGAATATGCTGCGTTGTTTCCACAAGCGCAAATTGTAACACGTTGGCTTAGCGAGATTCTTGATTCTGATGCCACAAAAAGCGTTCTGAGAGTATTGAACAGCGACTTATCAAGTAACGAGGCTCTGTCCAACTTGGTGGAGTTGCAATTGTTAAGTTCTAGAGGAAACAAATACGAAACTCTCTCGCTGAACCCAATTCTCCGTCGTCAGCTTCTCCGACGGCAGGCCGAGGGCAGATTCCAAATCGATAGTGTCTTCGCACAACTGATACAACTTGCCAGCCGTCGTGTCGCAAACTGCCAAGTGAAACCGAAGACATTGCGTACTCAATTCGAACTGACGCCGCTGTTACTACTATGCAATGAATTGCGTTCACAAGGAGTGATGATGGAGTCTGCGGAAATCGTAGACAAACTGATTCTGGTCATGCATCATCATCGACGGTTTGACCAAGTTGCATGGCTATTACTACAGTATGTTGACGATGACGCGTTTGATGACTTGCCTCCCGAGCGACAGGCCGTAATGTTGTCCAGCTTGGCAGCAAGCCTGACAGCCGATGGAAACGTAGAACACGCTCAACGATTCATGGAACGTGCAATTCAGCTTGGTCAAGAACATCTCCCACCCGATCATCCAACGCTAGCCGCACACTATTCCAACTTCGCCGGTATCTTGGAAAGACTTGGGAACCACTCAAAAGCAAAACGATTCGTTGAACAGGCCATTGCGATTGAAGTGAAACGACTTGGAAAAGACCACCGTAACCTAGGAATTCGGTATTGGTGGCTGGGGGACATCGAAGGCGCGTTAGGTCATAGGCAAAGAGCGTTCGATCAATACAGTCTGGCAAAACAAATCCTCACCAAGCATCTCTCACCCGATCATCGCCAGATTGTTGCATTGAACAAGATAATTGCTCGATTACAAGATCCACCAGATTGAATTATCGCACCCAGTGAATCTGGGCAACTTGAACGACGAGTTGGCAGCGACCTACCGAGTGAGATGGCGGCTCATCGCAGCTTCGGTACCACTGGGCCGACTACATGGGTCAGGGGCTATCGGATCCGCAAGAGTGACGACCAGAGAACGGGCTGCACATCTCGGTCAGCTCGTCACCGGCTTTGAGGCCGACGGGTGGGAGACGAGCGACCAAGCGCTCTACGGATGCCGTCCTCGAGTTCTTGAGGATCGACGAATCCGTCGCCGTTCAGGTCGACCTTCGAGAAGTTCTCTTTCAGCTTGGGCGGCGCCTCGTCTTTCGACAGTTTGCCGTCGCCGTTCTGATCGGCTCTCTCAAACAAGCGCTTGATGAACTCGCCGTCAGGCGGGCGGCGTGCTGCGTCCTGGCGAGTTGGCTGCGGTCGGTTGGGAAGCAGTTTCAGGAACTCTTCGACCGATATGGAATCCCCCCGTTCCTTTCCGGCGCGCCGAAGCAAGCCTTGAACCAACGGTCTGGCTCGATCGGGCACTTCGTCGACGGTGATTTTTCCGTCTTTATTGCGGTCCATTATTTCCGCCATCCGCTTCGGATCAAACGCAGGTCGAGAGGGTGAATCACTGACGGGCCGTTCATCCTCCAAGATCAAGTCCCGGTACTCGAAAGCGCGCGAAAACTCTTGCTCGTTCAACTGTCCGTTCCCATCCCGATCGCCAATTTCAACCAGACGTTTCAGGAGCCCTCGCCGGTCGGGTGAAACTTCGGCCGGGGTGAGTTGCCCGTCTCCGTTGCCGTCGAGTTTTTTGAACACTTCGTGTGGGTCGGCCTCGGTCTCCTGCGCAATGGTGGGGCTGGCAACCGCGGTGAGCGCTGTCAATGCGGCGACTTGCACAAAGTGGACATACTTCATCGTTCTGTTCTCCTGACAGACTGGACCAAAGGGCCATGGTTCAAAGAGGGGTCAGGCACCGTTGCCGGAACGGCCCACAGGGTGCTTTGCACAACGGTGCCTGCCCCCTTTTTGAACTAAGTCGGAACGGCACGTTCCGTTTCATCGGGGCCGATCCCTCGTTTGAAAAAGGCAACACCTAATACCTGCAAATTGAAACACCGACGACATTGAAAAGTCTCGGAAACAAATTGCCGACGGCTCCGAAACTTCGATCGACCAACGGGGTTTGTTATACTCGACGCGTGAAACACTACCTAAAATCGACTTTTTTGTATAGTTTTGCCTTTGGCAGGAGAGATTCTCATGAGAATTCCGTTAGTGAGCAAGTGGCCGTGGCGGGCGATTAGACTGCGGCGGTGCACTGGCCTGAGTGCTATCTTGGTACTGGGCCTGGTGTTCACGCTGGGGTTTCTGGTTCGTGTGTCAGTCGGTGCGGAGCCGACGTCACGGCTGGAGCAACTTGACCCGGCTGATTTTGATCGGGCGGCGGCAGCTCATCTGCTGAACCGTGCCGGCTTTGGTGGAACACCAGAGCAGATCGACACGCTGGCCTCACTCGGGCTTGAGAAGGCTGTGCAGCGGCTGCTGAGCGCTGAGGGGCCTGAGCCGGTGGGCGACTTTGAAGCGGCCGCCATCGAGCGCCCCGGACGCGAGACGTTTCGCAATCTCTCCGAAAATGAGCGGCGCCAGTTGTTTCAGCGACTTCGCCGCACAGACCAGGCCCAGTTCAAGAAGTTGCAGGCCTGGTGGTTCCGCCGAATGGTGCTCAGCCCACATCCGCTGCAGGAGAAAATGACGCTTTTCTGGCACGGGCATTTTGCGACGTCGCAACGCGACGTGCGTAACAGCCACCACATGTACATGCAAAACCAGACGCTCCGCAAGAATGCCCTGGGCAACTTCAAAGAGTTAGTGACGTCCGTTGCCAAAGATCCGGCCATGCTCAGGTACCTGGACAACAATCGCAACACGCGGAACA
>CAYFJO010000477.1:0-7988 GCA_964343305.1 uncultured Pirellulaceae bacterium
AGCGGCTGCATCACATGCACGACCGGCGCCCCTTCATACGACGCTAGATTCTCGTAATCAACGGTCGCTTGAGCTAGCACCACCCTCGGACACACCAGCAGCGCTAAAGTCACTGTGACGAACGCCAGGCAAAATTGCCAATGAACGCGCGCGAACATCCGTGTTCCCCCCATTCAGACGACTTCCTTCGGAGATGATTGACCGAAGCTTTATCGATATTATCGATTATGTCGACTGTTTGGATTAGGAAAACTCTTCGGTGATTGTTTAAAGAGGCCCAAAATCGGGCATGGTTCAAAGTCGGCAAAGAATCACGGTGAATCATCCGCGCCAGACATCGCACGATTCACCATATCAAGTAGATCCTTTACATCGGCCACTCCCTTTTTGAATTCATCTGAATTGGGAAGCCGTTGTCGCAGCCAGCGATAGCGCTTATCTGCTTGCAACAAGTTTTCTTTAGCGCGTTGGAGATCTTTCGCATCGTGATAGTAAACGTCACCCAACAGCAGCCAGACCCTTGCCAATTCAGCGGAGTATTCCAAACAATTTGAGTTGTTCTCTGCTAGCGGCGTTAGACCGATCTTGGCGTTCTCATACCATTGAAGCGCCTTTTGCCAATCGAGCGTACAATCGCCGGTAAACCGACGCGCGACGGCCAAACCATACTGACAACTTTGGTCGTCGGGATTCGAATGGAACAATTCCTCAAACTGCGAAACCGCATCTTTAGCTTTCTTAGTCGCCAATTCTGTTTGGTCATGTGAAAGCGCAATCCTGCCCCAATTCAATGAACATCTCGCAATGTCCATTTTCACACGGTCGTTAGAGCGAGAATCCAAAACGTCGGCCCGAATCTTCTGTGCCGTGCCGAGTTTCTCAAAGGCATCCTGAATGAGCCTCTCATCCTTTTGTGTAATTCCCTGGTCGTTTTCCAAAAGGCCAAAGTTCATAAATGCATTGGCCAACTTTCGTCGGCTCTCATCCAAGCCCATTTCTTCATTCTTCGAGTCCCAATCATCAACAATGCCCCGTCGTACTCGCAGCGTTTTTTCGTAAAACTCTCCGGCCAAATCAAGGTGCTTCAAACGGTGATGCACGCGGGCGGTCGCGTTGAGCAAGTCGCCCAACGCAATCTCGCGATCAAGGTTTGATCCATCGGTCTCCACTAACTCCGTCAAATTGATCCGAGCGCGTACCAAGTGTGGAAGCGATTTCTCGGGAGATTCGATTTCCTCGATAATGATTCCGATTCGGAATTCGGCGCGAACAAGTTCGTCTCGAAGCGCAAGATCGCCCCTCCGATCTCGAAGAAACTCCTCGTAATAAGCAAGCGCCTGCCGCAGCAACTTGCGCTTCAGCGGTCTCGCGCCAGGCTGATTCAACAGCGTCTCTTCCGCCACCCTTGTATAGAAGTTGTTCACTGCCCCCAAAGCATCGCGAAAGCGTGCCTCGGCCAGGTCGAGATTCATCCGTGCCTGCTGTTCGTTTAAACGAGATTGAGTAAGTGCCGCGTCTGTGCTTGCGTAACCAATCCACCCCACGACGGCCACGCTTATAAATCCGACGACCGCCGCACAGCTCGTCAGCGCGATCACCGGGTTGCGCTTGCACCAACGAACACACCTTGCCGTCGTCGAGATGGGACGAGCGGTGATCGGTCGATCTTCCACGTAGCGCTGAAGATCTTCGCGCAACGACTCTGCGCTGGAATATCGCTTGGACGACTCTTTCTCCAAGCATTTCAGGCAAATCGTTTCCAGGTCGCGATCCACTTTCGAATTCAGCGCCCTGGGGGACACGGGATCTTGGCTGATCACTTGCAGGAGCGTGTCGGAGACACTCGCCGCCTGAAAAGGCGGTCGCCCAGTCAAGCAGGTGTAAAGCACGGCGCCCAGCGAATAGACATCGGCTTCGACACCGACAAGAGATTGCCCGGATGCCTGTTCGGGCGGCATGTAGCTCGGCGTGCCGAGGACTTGCCCGGTCATCGTCAACTCACTACCGCTCTCTGTTTGCTTTGCGAGGCCAAAATCCGTTACCTTCGGATGTCCCTCGTCGTCAAGAATGATATTTCCTGGCTTGAGATCACGGTGGATCACGCCTTTGGAGTGCGCGTGGCTGATGGCCGCACTCACATCAATCAATAGTTCGGCGGCTTGTTTCGGGGGCAGCGGATTCTCGCGCAGGACGGACGCCAGACTCTCTCCTTTGACCAGTGCCATCGAAAAGTAGGGCTGGCCTTCGTGCTGCCCGATTTCATAAACAGGCACGATGTTTGGGTGATCGAGATTTGCCGCAGCCTCAGCTTCCATGCGAAATCGGGTAACTTCTTCGTCGGACGCGAATCGCGCCCCTTTGATCATCTTCAACGCGACGGTGCGATTGAGAGCCGTCTGTCTTGCCTTGTACACGACTCCCATGCCGCCGTGGGCAATCTCGCTGATGACTTCGTAGTCGCCGATCCGCTGCTTCATCGCCGAATCCGCGACGTCGGCCTGTGGCTGTGGTTGTGGTTCGGCGAACGTGGTTTTGAAATCGTCGGTTTCCTGTTCAACCGGCGTCAGCGCAAGACCTTCCGCCACCAAATGTTTATCAATGTTTGCCAATAGTTCATTTAGTTTTTCCTGATGTTGTGGATACCGCTGATAAAACTCATCGTGTGTGGGCGATTCTCCAAACAACCGGCGGACACGATATTCTTCGGCGACAAGATCAACTGGCCAGCCGTCGATTTGGGCCAATTCAGCGTAAGTTGCCAGATAGTCATCAAGTTTGGGCGTCTGAGGCAAATTGGCAATGTCACCATTGCGGTCACTTCCGCTCACGGTTTCGAGCAACCTGCCTTGTTTCGAGTTACGCCAACGGTACTCAAGATCGATTGCGACTAATTCATAGACGAGTTGTCGTCGCAGCCGCTCGTCGCCAGGCGCATCCGAGAGCGCACGCTCGATCGACGGAACGGCCCTGACTTGCCAGGAATCTTCGAATCGGTCCACAATCGATTCGAATGTGCCCCGATTCGTTTCGTTCGGTTGAAGCGACATGTGAAATGTAGAGGATCGACCTAACTCACATTCGTTAATCGTCGCCGAAGCGTCTCTCCCGCTTGATCCAGCGATCGCCGGACAGTTCGTTGAGATCGTTCGACTTTATCTGCAATTTCTTCGAGGCTCGCACCTTGGAGCCGCAATTCCAAAACCTGCCTGTCACGGGCTTCCAACCCAGTCATCATTGACTCAAGTTCATCGAGCACAGCGATTGCGTCTGCCGCGTCAGGACCTTCCGCCAGGCGTTGCAGTCTTTCGAATTGCTCGTCGTTCAGCCGCCCTTCCTTTGCGTAGGCTCGTTTCTGCTGGCCGTGGAATCGGGCTTTCTTGCGAACTTTGTTGACGGTGATCGATGCCAGTAATCGCCAAAGATCGCCGCTGCGCTCAACCGCGTATTTCCCCGCCTCGGCGTTTCTAAAGAACGAACGATAGACAGATTGCACAACATCCTCGGCGTCGATGCGCTGACCAAGCCCTTCCGATATCCGCTTCCGCGCGAGGCCAACCAGCCTGTTGACATATCGATGAAAGATCTCTTCGGCTACGTCCGAGTCACCATTTTGGTATTGGGCCAAAAGCTTGACCGATTCGTCATCCACAGCGGCAGTCACCCTTTCAGGCATTATTGTTCCACAGCTTGGTATGGATCGCAACCTTGGTGTTTGCAGGCACGTCAGCATAGAATCGTCAACAAAAAAGAGCCGGACACATCTCAATGTCCGGCTCCTTGGTTTGGCTCCCACCAAAAAGCGGTGGTCAGAACAAATCTTCTTCAATCTCACTGAGCGACTGGTCCAAGCTCTGGTTCGTCACGACGCCCAGCCAAATCCCAAGCAGGATGGAAGCCACAAAGAGTGCTGGCCCTAGCGCGAGATAGTAGTGAACGAGGAAGTTCCCAATGAACCGAGCAATAGCAGGACCGTGAGTCACCTTGTCGAAGCTCCACACAATCTCGACCCCCACGCCGATGACGCTGAGAAAAAATGCAGATCCCCAAATGGCCAACAACAACCCCATGACCTTACCGGAGTCACGATCCGTCCACTCGCGCATCACGACGATGGAACTCAAGCCAACGGCAAGAACCAGCGGTGCCGAAAGAAGAAACACTTGAGACATCGCCGTCAGTGCAGCCTCATTCAACTCGCCGCCGCCCTGAAGTACCTCACTCACCAATGTACCTCCTGCGGGCAACGCCATCGCGCAAATGAGCGCGACGAGCCAGCCGGATTTTTCCAGGTGATCGTTACTAATCTGATTGTGTTGTTCATGCGTGTCCATCTGTTTCGACCTTTCATGAATTGATTTCGTGGCGACGACCAATTGAGGCTGCTTACAATGAGCCCTGCGTGACACACTGGTCAATTCCCTTTCCAAGCATGTCAGTGACAAGAAAAAGAAAAAAGCTTCCTGATTTGTGCAGGCCTCTGGATAGGGCACTAGGAACCGGGCGACGCGGGTATCCCCGTCGTGGCCTGGCCACTCGATCAGGCGGACGGCTTCGACGCCCACTGGTGGCTTATTGACACGAGCAAATAGGTTATGTCAATCTGGGAAAGGTAAGGTCTGAGGTTTTTAGGCAAGCAAGGAAGGTTTCCCAACAGGAAGGTAATATGAGCGTCTGGCGACCACTTGTTGATTCGCTTGGCCGCGTGCACACGAATTTGCGCGTGAGCGTCACCGATCGGTGCAATATCCGTTGTTTCTATTGCATGCCCGATGAGAATATTCGCTTCTTGCCTCGCGACGAGATTCTAACTTTTGAAGAGATCGAGCGATTCGTCCACGTGGCGGCACGGTTGGGCGTTAACAAACTGCGAATCACAGGCGGCGAACCGCTGGTCCGCGCCGATCTTGCCGGACTGATTGCGAAGCTAAGCGAAGTCACCGGCATCGACGATGTCGCCCTGACGACCAACGGAATCTTGCTCGCCCAACACGCACAGGCGTTGAAAGACGCTGGCTTGAATCGGCTCAACATCAGTCTCGACGGCCTGCGCGAAGAAACGTTCCAGCGCATCGCTCGCCGAGAAGGCTTGGATCGTGTTTTGGATGGTATCTTTGCCGCGAAGAAGATCGGGTTCGACAAGATCAAACTCAACGCGGTCGCCATCGCTGGGATCACGGAGTCTGAAGTCACCCCACTTGGTCAGTTTGCCCGCCAGCACGATCTGGAGTTGCGATTCATTGAATTCATGCCACTCGATGCGGAAGGCAACTGGGAAACCGATCAAGTGTTGTCGGGCGAGGACATCCGTTCGATGTTGGAATTCGAATTCGGGCCGTTGGAACCTGTCGATCGAACCGACCTTAGTCAGCCGGCTATGGACTATAGATTCGCCGACGGGGTTGGCCGCATCGGCTTCATTAATCCGGTGACTCAACCATTTTGTGGAGACTGTAACCGGCTACGAATCACGGCGGAGGGGCAGGTTCGAAACTGCTTGTTCTCGGAAACAGAATGGGACGGCCGAACGCTGATACGTGAGGGTGCCTCGGACGAAGAGATCGCCGAAATCGTTCGCGCGTGCATTGCTGCGAAAAAACCCGGCCACGGGATCGATTCGCCCGATTTCGTGAAACCGCAACGAGCTATGTACGAAATAGGCGGCTGATGCGTCAATGAATTCCGATCGCATCTATCTCGACAATGCGGCGACCAGTTGGCCGAAACCAGAGTCGGTTTATCAAGCCGTCGAAACGTACCAGAGAGAAAATGGTGCTCCGGCCGGACGCAGTGCCTATCATGACGCGACGCATGCAGAGTGGATCGTCGGTCATGCGCGTGGCCAACTTGCTGACCTGATCCGCGCTGAATCGCCGTCTAACATCGTCTTTACTTTCAACGGCACGGATTCGTTGAATCTGGCGATCCACGGGTTGTTGAAATCAGGAGATCACGTCGTCACTTCGGTAGTCGAACACAATTCAGTTCTTCGCCCGCTCAAGCATCTCGAACAAACGCGCGGCATCCGCGTAACCCGAGTTGATTGCGACGGCCAGGGACGCGTCAATCCAGACGACATCGAAAAAGCGATTACCTCGAAAACGCGGCTGGTCGCGATCATCCACGCGTCCAACGTCACTGGTGTCATTCAACCCGTTGAAGAAATCGGGCGCATCGCTCGTCAACATGGTTTGATCTACCTCGTCGATGCCGCTCAGACCGCGGGCCACCTTCCCATCAATGTCGGCCAAATGGGCGCGCATTTATTAGCCGCTCCAGGTCACAAATCTCTACTCGGACCTTTGGGCACCGGTTTTCTATATATCGCCCAAGATGCTGTCGATCTACTTCAACCGCTTCGGCAAGGCGGCACAGGAACACAGAGCGAGCAAGACATCCAACCATCGGGCACGCCGGAAAAGTTTGAATCAGGCAATCACAATGTCGCGGGCTTGGCTGGTTTGGCTGCAGGCCTTGAATTCATTCGATCCAAGGATGTCTCAACACTTCGCGAACACCAGCAGCGTCTCACATCGATGCTCCTCGACGGTTTAAGCGAATTGAGCGGCGTGACGACTCACGGACCAAGTGATGAAGACGAGCGGGTGGGAGTCGTGAGCTTGACGATGGCTGGGTATGATCCCCAGGAGGTTGCTAGTTTGCTGGATACCGAATACGCAATCCAAATTCGAGCGGGCATTCACTGCGCTCCGCTGATTCACGAGCGATTAAGTACGGGTAGGCGTGGTGGGACGGCGCGTGTTAGCATTGGCCCTTTCAACACAGAGGAACAAGTCGAAACGACGATTCGCGCGATCGGCGAAGTCGCCGCATCAGCAACGGTATGGGACGATACAAAATGAGCGAACAACCTTGGTATGCGGACGGGCTCAAGTTCAAATGCACACAATGCGGCGACTGCTGTACAGGGGCTCCCGGTTATGTTTGGGTCAACAAGCAAGAAGTCGAAGCAATCGCCGCCACGATTGGAGTCGAGGACATCGAGGAGTTTGAGCGGCTGTACGTGCGTAAAGTGGGTATTCGCAAAAGCTTAAAGGAATTTCCCAACGGCGATTGTGTTTTTTTTGATACTGAGGAGCGTGGCTGCACTGTTTACTCCGCGCGGCCGCGACAATGCCGCACCTGGCCATTCTGGGACTCGAATCTCCGCACGGAGCAGGCGTGGCAGGAAACCTGCGAAGTGTGTCCTGGGAGCGGGAAGGGAAAACTCTACAAATTGCGGCAGATCCAATCCCGACGCGGTGTCATGAAGATTTGACTGACTGCGAATCCAGTTCTTTCAGGGGGCCGTCCGATGACTTTCAATTCCAGTCGTAACGATTAGTTAAAGTTTGCGGATTGGATGGTCGATTGGACGTAGGTAAGGAAGAATGCGCCAAGCTCCTGCAACTAGGAAGCTGAATGCTGCAAGCAACGATTCTTCCTTAACGATCTGTTATTAAAGGACTTACGGAATGACTGCCTAATGATTCGCAGCCTTGGATCGTAAGTCTATGACTCATAGATAGTTATACGAAATGGAAAAGTGCAATCGAGTGAAAAATTCGTCTTTTTTGACACTGCCATCTGGTAGTATCGGACGGATTGATCTTGACTCTAGTACTTGCCCCATTTACACTTGTGGCTTGGGCATGGGTCTCGAAACCCGTCGATTTTCCAAATTTTGCCCCACTGCCACAGGGGAGTTGAGTCGTGACCAAAAAAGAGATCGTTAGAACGATTTCCGAAGAGATCGGTTTAACCCAACTCAAGACAAAAGAGATTGTTCAGAGGACGTTTGACGCCATTGTGGAAACGCTCGTCGAAGACACCAGGCGGCTCGTGAATTCCGGAAAAAGTGACGGAACGTTTGGCCGCATTGAACTGCGTAATTTCGGCGTTTTTGAAGTGAAGCGACGGGCGGCAAGAAAGGCCCGTAATCCTCGCACTGGCGACAAGGTGGACGTACCGGAGAAATTCGTCGTAACCTT
>CAYFJO010000478.1:0-7971 GCA_964343305.1 uncultured Pirellulaceae bacterium
GACGCAATAAAAAGATGCCCACCAAGGTATTACCTATCCGCTAATCAAACACGAAGAAGGACAAGAAGGTCGAGGGGCTGATGCCCGTAGTCCGCCAAGGAATAAGCAACATGATGGAGACTCGGTGCGCCTGGTTTTTCCTGGACTATGATGGCGACATACAGGTCACGTGGTTCACGCATATGACGTTAACACTCGCATTGAATCACGGACTTGAAACGTATATGGATACACGCATCGCGGTCCATCCCAACTTCCTCTTTGAGCGGATGAAACAGGCTTCGCTTGGCCGTTCCATCCTGATGGATGCAGCCGCCAGAAATCCCTACAACCTACGCGTATTCAGGGAGTTGCGTGAAGCGCCGCCCGAAGAAGCCATGGCTACATACGATTTGATCCAGGATAGCCTCAACGCGCGGTATGCCGACTATGAGGACGATCTGCCAGTTGAGATATTGCCAACGCGTCGGCCGGGCGAAGATCTTAGCGACGCCGATGAGGAGGATTATAAAGTGCAACTGGAGGTCCCGGAGAAATGGCGCATCAAAACTTATCGCAATCGGATCGCTCCTCTAATTGCCGGAAGGGTTTCCCAAGTTTCTATTACCGCGGAAAACCCAGAGAAGCACTTTGCATGGTTTGACAAATATGTGAAGGGGGGAGACGTCGTGTTTGCGCCAAAGCGACAGGAATGCCTTCGCGTGATGCAGGGTGCGGACGTATTCAGGGAGAAATTTGAAGCGGAGATTGCGACGCACGCAAAGGCTACTCGCCAGGCACCGCCTGAAACGCGTGTCGCTATGTGGGCTCAAAACATTGCTCTTGTCACAGCCGATCTAGGCACTGCCCAGAAGCGTATCGACTGGCTCACCGCACAACGCGCAAAGTTTCCCAAAGACAAGGACGAGCGTTTGTATAAAAAGACCACCATGCACAAGATCAAAGGACGACGTCATAAAAGGATTCCAAGATATTCCATGCACGTGGATCCGTTGTTTAACAACTTACACACACAGCTTCTTGCAGAACTGCGTGCAGCAGGAGATCACGACGCATACTACGAGTACGTCACAGATATGCAGGGCGTTGCCAGTGTAAGAACGTCCTTGCAAACATTGATCACCCCTCATGCTGCAGCACCCAGCAAGAAGGCACAGCTACTAACCCAGGAAGAATACAGGGCCCTCACCTCACTTATCCGCGCGGCATGTAAGGGCTTCCCAACGGATGCAGAAGCTACGGCATGGCTGAAAGCGGAGTACAGTCGATTCGACCTCAGCACCGCCATCTACAAATTTAAGAGGTATGCCCCGAGACTCAAGAACCAAAAGCGCAAGAGGGTCGTTTACGATCTCAAGATAAATCAGGCTTTCGCCGCCATGCACACTGCGCTGGTATCACGCCTGAAAAAGGAAGGAAAGACAGACGAGGCTCAGAAGATAACAACGGCCTTGGAAGAACGTAAGAAAGCATCTGTATCGCCTTGATCCCGAATGGAATGGTGAGGTGGACGCAACACGAAATATTGGCACCTATTTGAATTTATAGCTGAACTCCACAGCATGCGCTGGGCGCGCATCGGGGTGAGTTAAGGTGGATTCATCACCTTGTCACGCAACATGACATGGTAGAGGGCGTTCTCGAATTCGAAGCGGAGCGAGAGTGACATCCGGATATGCCACTAATGCCGATCTGTCCCCAAAGCTTCCTTGGCCGCCGCGCGAAAACTGCTGCAGACGACGGAACTGCCATCAATCAGATCGCCGAGATGGTTGGTTTTTCAGCGCCGCCGGGTTTGACGAATTTCTTTCAGAAACACACGCCGCTGACACCGAGCGACTTTCGACAGCACGACCCGGAGGATTCCACCTTAAATCAACCGGCCGCGCGCCCAGTTGACGGGGAGTCCCTCAATGAACATCCCAAGGTACTGTAAGAAAATCAAAGGAGAGCATTCCATGATCAACCATCTTCACATCATCCTTGGATTTGTCGTGATTGGATTTACGGTCCTCCTGGGCTCGGCCGAGAGTCCCACCCCATCGCGTCGACCCAACATCCCGGAACTTCACATCAAGGGCTCCGTCGACCCGCCGGTGTCAAATCCATCGACATTAATGAAAAGAAAACTATGAGCGTAAACACACAATGAAAAGGAGATCACACACAGTGAGGTACTACCCCAAGGCCTTCCTTGTCGCTTTTGCAATGTGCTGCGTGGTGAGCGCTGAGTCGCCTCCCAGACCTGCCACTGATCCTGAACCTCGCACGAAGCCCAATATCGTGTTTATCCTGTGTGATGATCTTGGCTATGGGGATCTTGGTATCACCGGGCATCCTTATGCCAAGTCACCTAATATTGACCGGCTGGCGAAAGAGGGCATTCGCTTCAATGAGGCTTATATGAGTGCCGCCTGGTGCGCTCCCAGTCGTGCGGCCTTGATGACCGGTATTTATCCCGCGCGATATTTCAACAAGACTCGTCAAATAAGTGTGAGGCGTCCCTCACTAACCGGGGAATTGAAAAAGGCCGGATACACAACCGCGCACTTTGGCAAGTGGCATATCAGTCCCAAAACGGGCGGGAATAAGCCAGAAAAATATGGCATCGACGAGTGCTTGATTACCAATGGTACTGGGCCCACCTGGCCGGATGAAGTTCGGAAAAAACAATACTACCGTGCAAACCTCACCAAGGAATACGTGGATCTAGCTATAGACTTCATGACGCGCAACCAGGAAAAAAACCGTTTTTCATCAACCTCTGGGTCTACCCAACGCACTCCTACATAAATCCCACTCCGGAGCAGTTGGCCGTATATAAGGATCTCAAGCTGAATATCAATGACTTTGAGAACCCTTTGCAGCGCAAATTCCTCCAATCCGTATCCAGGGTCGGAAACGTACAGAATGCCATGCGTGCCTATTGCGCGGATGTTACGGCACTGGATACTGAGGTCGGTCGGCTGATGAACGCTCTGAAGGAACTGACGTTGGACGAAAACACGATGGTGATCTTCTCAAGTGACAACGGCCCGGGTCCGATTGGCTCGCCCCAGGCGTTACGCAAACGCTACAAGAAGACGCCGCTGCTGATCAACAACGTCGGTTCTTCCGGACCGTACCGTGATCGCAAAAATTCACTGAACGATGGCGGAATTCACATACCATTCTTTGTGCGCTGGCCCGCTGGAATCAAACCGGGCCAAGTGAACAGAAACCTTGGTGGGCGGAGTGGATCTATTGCCTACCCTGGGAGCATTGGTCGGAAGGACGCCGGTTCCGGGCATTGACGGAGAAGACCTCAGCCAGGCTTTTTTGGGTGAGTCCTTGAAGCGTTCAAAGCCTCTCTTCTGGAATGATCGTCCAGGCTGGTCTGTTCTGCGAGACCGCCAATGGAAAGCTCATCTTCAAGGAGGAAAGTTCCGTCTGTATGACATCACCAAAGATCGATCCGAATCGAATGATTTGGTATCCAGCCACCCTGAAGTAGCGGAACGATACCGTCGCCAATTAAGGCAATGGCAGTCGGATATAAATAGTAAAAAAGCAAAACGGAAATGATAGGAAGAACAAAGATATGAAGTTTAAAGTACTCGCATTGATGATTCTTGCGGCTGTCCTGGAGGCAGGTGCGGCTCCCGCTTCGCCTCCCAATATCGTCTTCATCATGGCCGACGACCACAACCAGGCCGCGATGAGTTGTTACGACGACCGCTTCCACGGGATTCTCAAGACGCCCAATCTCGACCGGCTGGCTGGCCAGGGTATGCGCTTCAATCACATGACAGCAACCACGGCGATCTGTTCACCGTCCCGCGCCTCCCTTCTGACCGGCAAGCTCGGCCATCTCAGCGGCTTCTACCTCAATATGGACACGTTCAACGGCGCGCAGCAGACGTTTCCCAAGTTGTTGCAGAAAGCCGGTTACGAAACGGCGATCGTCGGGAAGTGGCACCTGAGAAGCAAGCCGACTGGTTTCGATTACTACAACATCATGAACGCGCACGGGCGATTTTACGATTGCCCGCTGAAAGAGAGTGGCAGGAAGTGGCTGCGTGGCAATAAAGGCGGCATTGTCCATGAAGGCTACCTGATCCTTGGTGCGGCCTGGTGTGTACTTGAAGACGATCTGTTCTGGGAATGACTCAAGGACGTCGTACGTGAGCTTGTCTTGACCGGAGCCGCGCCATGCGAACACTAAAACGATCTGCTTGTCAAAATCGACCTGCTTTTCAAGCTTGGCTAACTCACCCTCTGAAAAGTGCTTCTCGGCGTCCATCACCGACTTGATGGTCAGCGGTTTCTGGCGCGTCGCCGCTTTGAAGATGCTCGACTCGGGCTTCATGTCCTTGAATCGCCTGATAGGTGGAAGATCTGAGGCGTCATTAGCAACAGCAGCTATTGAGCCAGCCAAAAGCAGAAAGGTGGTTAGTGCTAACTGGATCATGCTTTACTCCTATTTGGGTGGAACGTCGAGGCTTTGACGCTCAGCCTAGCATCTGCTGGTCCGCACCGCCAACGCCCACCGGATCAATCCCCGCCGCCTGATTCGCCCGACGCCAACTACGAAAAGCCGCTTTCGCAGCCACGCAGAAGTTGCGATCTGAAAACAGCCTATTGGATTCGACGGGGAAGGTGACCGAGGGGAATTGAACCCCCGCAAGCCTGATTCACAATCAGGCTCCCAAACCAACATGGGACGGCCACAGTCGGAGCACCAGGAGTTGAACCTGGACCTTCTGGTTATCAGCCAGATGTGCAAGACCACTTACAACCATGCTCCGCGCATTTCGAAGCGCTCTTGCGACGTATCGAAGCATTGGAAAAGCGCCTTGAACGACGCAATCGAGCAGAATGAGAGTAGGCTGAGTCTTTCCATCTTTTCCTATTGCTCATCCGATTGGCATGGCGTAGCGAGTTGATTGGCTCGGATGGATTGCTCGACACTGGCCGCGAGAAACTTCAAATACTCGCCATGATTCTCTTCGGATAGGTCATACGACTCCGATTTGACGACGATCGCACCAAGTGGGCGATCACCAACGCCGATACGGCATCCCACAGCACACACGACATCTGGTGTGACCCAACCGTCGATACTACTGGCTTCGAAATAGCCAACTTCTGTAGTCTTTAATAAGTTGACGACTCGATCATTCAACATTGCATTTCGCATGCAATAGTAGACGCCAACCGTATCTTCTTCCTTACGGCAGGACTTTGAGGGATGTTGGAGATTCTCTTGAAAGAATGTCGATTTCAAATCTCCCTGAATCTCGTATTCGCGAATCATCACACTTTGCATGTCGAGTTGGTCACAAGCTGTCGTTTCTTCGTGCAACAAAAATACTGTATAGAGTTTACGGTTCTGCGATTCGGGAATCGCCTTTTTTAACAACTCGACGACCCTTGGCAAAACGTCAACTGGTGGGGACGTAGCGAGTGCGGACGCCTCGGCTCCCCATTGGATGTTGAACTCAAGGTTTCGCGATTTGCAACCGTCACGGAATGTTTGGAGTTTAGGACCAATGATTTCTCGACAAACACGCTCCAACAGACGTTGATCCCGATCTGAAAAATACCCTAATTCTCCGTCGTTCGAAAACTTGTTCGACAGTTGGACAACTCCTAGGATCTCTCCATTAACGCCCAGGATTGTTACCGTCAGCATGCTTCGAATGGGAGCTTTGCCAACTGTGTATTGGAATAGAGGATCGTTTTCCCAGTTGATATTTGCCTGATACGATTCGCACTGCTCAAGCAGAACGTTGTTGTCTCCAACATTCTCAAATCGCAATGTCCGTTTCTTCTCCGCTACCCAAGGGACGATGCAATCGACTGACTTGCGGCGATAGGCCTTTTTGCGTTCAAATTCCTTGATGGGCAAATAATTCGTTTTCGTCAAAACGAACACATCCCCAACATCGTGATCCCTCTTGAGCAAATACACACAGGCGTAATCACAACTAAACGTTGTCGAAGCAACATCATCGACCAGCGTCTCGAAAACTTCCTCTTCACACGTGCACGCTCCGATTAGTTGCCGCGTTTCTTCAAAATCTTCCTCAATTTGTTCGTCATAGAGCAGTTCTAAGTACGGAGCAGCGATCCGAACGATTTTTTCAAATTCAAGGACTTGTTGGCTGTCTACTTTTGACACATTCTCCAAAGCTAGGTCGCAGGACAATTTACCGATGAAACGATGTCGAACCTGTAATGGTATATCCACCCAAATCCTCGGCCCTTTAGATTCGAATACAGTTTCACATTGATCACGTTGTAACGCAAAGTGGGGCAAAACGTTGTCGATGTCTTCACGTTTAGTGAGTATCGAAACGGTGTTGTCGACGTGAAAAACAGTGGGTCCTTCTTCCGCAAAACAAAGATAGGAATCATGACGGGTTGGGTCGGCAAGCCACCGAAACTTCACCACACCGCCACGACGAATTTTGCTCGCCTCGAAGCTAGAGTGACCTGCGCAATCCACACTTACGAGACGTTGGTCGAAGTGGGAGTAGTAGTGATATCTGATGTTCTTAAATCCAAACTGCCGAGCGGCTTTGAGCAACAATTCGATCACACAACGAATCCGAGTACAGGTGGAAAGTAATGCGATAAACTCGTGCTCGCTAAACGGCGAAGTTTCCAAACTTGCATCTACCGACTCCGCGATGCGATCGAATCGCGTCCGCAACTGTGAGACATCTTTTTCTTCATCCAGAATGCTTTCAAAATCTTTTCGTAAACGCACCTCGTCTTGCGCCTCATCTGGTGGTTGAATATCTCTTCTTGGAGTTGTGTCGCCATCACTTCTTCTCGGCTTTCCACTGAAATCCGAAGTGGCCATGTTTCGTCCTCCCTTATTTGATCTTGGCAATGAGAGCGCGGCTCCCAATTAAAGAATTCCATTCCATCCAACAGACAATCAGAAACTGGATATTTGCAGGCGTGATCATGCTGAATCCACTCCTGCGGAGATGAGATGCTGCTTCATCTGTTTGTATGCAGTGCTAAGTCGACTCTTGACCGTCCCAACTGGAATGTCTAGCTCCTCTGAAATGTCTTTATGGGAATAGCCTTCGTAGGCGAACATGATGACCACTATTTTTTTTTGGTCAGAAAGCGCGTTGATCGCATCTCGAATCGTTTCGGTCTTTTCAGCTAATTCGAGAATATCCTCGCAACTGGTCATTTGGAGTTCAGCATCTCGCCCTAGTTGCTTCAGGCGTCGTAACAACGTTGCATGCCGACGAAGGAGAGCCAGGCATCGGTTTCTTACCATCGTTCGCAAGTAACCATAACAACGGCCAGCGAATTCTGACTTCAGCTCTCGCAATGAGATATCGCTCAACCGACGTTGGTCGAGACAAGGCAATTCTCCCTTTACCGCAAGTTCAGCAAATTTGGCAAACACGTCATCAACAACATCAAAACACTGATCTTGCATTTCGTATCTAAGGTGTGATCGAGCGACACGGGACATCCCCGTTTCGATCTCTAAATAAAGGAACAGTAACTTGCTGCGATTCTCGTCGGTGAGACTGTGTTCCGAGCCACTCAGAGGCGACATAGGGGGGACCTCCGTGCGAAGTAGAGATGAAGGTGGTGGTCATCTGTGGTGAGCTTTGGCCAATAAGAATTGTTTTAGGAATGAATGCACATATAAGGTGCGCCAAAGCGATTTGAGTTCACACCTTTTTCGAAGAAAACCCAGGATGTCGTAACACAATAGTTTACAGTGACTTAGGGTTTTCCCTCAGTTCAATTGAACCGCGAGTAGACTTCAACCATCTCGTATTTAGGTCAACAGAATTGCGAGATTCCATGACAGTCAAAAAGCCCAACACTGATTTTCAAGTTTTTATTACACACGCATCAGACGACGCGTGGTTGGCATCTCAGTTAGAGGAAAAGGTCACGAAATGCGGTGCCAGCACTTTCTTGGATTGCAATGACATCTCGTTTGGC
>CAYFJO010000479.1:0-7961 GCA_964343305.1 uncultured Pirellulaceae bacterium
TGTGCACGCCATAGATCGCAAACTCTTCGGCCGACACGTCGTCGGTCAGCATGTAGATGATGTTTGGCCTGGACTGCTCCGCCTTCAGCGCCGCGCTCATACTGCCAACCAGCAGCATCGGCAAGACAAGCATCCAGATTTTCGGGTTAGTTGGGGTCTGGTCCGGATCGACGCCGTTTGCGGTCGTCAACGGTCCGAAACTTTGCTGAGGAGTCATCGTTTATTCCTTTCGTAAGGGTCTTTTCAATGAAAGTGACGGTTGTATTTCTAGCCGTCATCATGGGTTACATTCCTGCTGCCAGTGCGTCCAAGTGTCGGCTAAAGTGATCGGCAAGGACTTCCGTGTAGGTGTCGGGATGAGATTCAAGCACGGATCGTACGGCTGGGCCAAGCTCTGGATCGGTTAGTGTCGAGCCGAATGTACAGTGCAGAATCTGTCGTCCTGGCTCCGTGAAACCCACACCCTGTGAGACGTCGGCCCAGCATTCGAGATAAACCTGCTCAAGCCGTTTCGCATCGAGTGCATCGTCGGTGGGAACTGCATTATTAGTCGCCGACACGTGATACGTCGCCTTGTCCGTCTCGTATCGCTCGCGACCAAACCGAATGATGCGGCGAAATAACACTTCGTCGTGTCGAGCAACAACTCGTAATGCTTCCAGATAACTTGTGCCGGCGGTCTTCACGTGGAACCGTCCCTTGGTTGCACGAGCCAAAGCTGCGTACATCGACAACTTATCGGAGCCGGAGTGCAGGCTCAGCTTGTAAGGACCGAGCAACTTCGCGATTGCGGCGTGGTCGTTCAACGATGCTTCTAGTGCTGCAACATCGCCCTTGTAGTCGACACCCTTTTCCAGTTCGCCAATGAACCGTGGAGCGAGACTGACCAGCTTCATCCCACCCTTCAAGCACTGATCGGCAATGATGTAGTGCTCGGCGAGTGTCGTCGGTTGGTCGGTTTCATCGACGGAGAGTTCGATTTCATAGTCGAGTCCCTTGGCATCGTGCACAGTCCTGATGTGATCGCCGAGGCTGAGTGCTGTGCGAATGGCCGGTCCATACTTCACCGCCGCCCGCATGCAGGCTTCTTCGGTCAGCTCAACCTTCGTTCCCGTTGGAAGATCAACAGACTTACCGAGATAACTGTCATACCAATGTGCCGTTTCGCGAGCCGCTTCAAACTTCTCGCGCAACATTGCTTCGTCGTAGTCATCCGCTGTTTGATCAACATCATCAGACGGATCAATCGTGAAGAAAGTGAATCCAACAGCGGCCGTCACATTGACATCTTCCGGCGTCTTCAGATGATCGGCATCCGCCCCGATGCGTCCTTCCCAACCAGCGGCCTTCGCACCGTTCAGTGCATCGGCCATGACCTGCTGAGCCGTCCGCTGCGTTCGAGTCATCTCTCGGATGGACTGCTGAGGAAAAATCGGTTCGATGCCGTTGCCGGATCGCTTCATTGCTTCGACATGACCTGGGGTCGCCAAACCAATACGATCACCGAATCCAAAACTCGGCGCCAGGCCAAGCGTCACGCACTGTGGTTGTTTACTCATGTTTGTTTGTCCTTTTTTGTGAGCCGATGGCACTAGCTACGGCTGTTTGATAGTGCCGTCCGGCCAGTGGCTAGCGCCGACGGATCAGTTGATGTTGTATAAGTCATGTGATTTCAATCACGGCTTTGATGACGCCCGACTCCGGTCGAGTGAACGATTCGAATTCGCCAATGACATCGTCGAACGATGTTCGATGCGTAATCCACGGATCGGTGTTGATCGTGCCGTCTTCGATCAGGCTGATGATGCGGGCGAAGTCACTAGGCAACGCGTTTCGTGAACCTTTGATGGTCAATTCCGGTTTGTGCAAAGCTGGATGCGGGAACGAAACTTCCGCAGTCGTAATGCCGACGTAGACGAGCGAACCCGTATGGGCGACGTAGTTCAACGCGTTGGACATCGAACCGTTATGACCGGTCGCGTCGGTCACGACTGTGTATTTGTCGCCGCCAGTGATCTCGCGCATCTGGTCAACTTCGCTGCCGTCGCCCTTGAACTGAATCGTGTGTGGCACACCGTAGGTCTCGCGGCAAAAGCCAAGCCGCGACTCGACCATGTCCATGACCGTAATCGTTGCACCGGTCAACCGCGTGAATTCCAATGTCGCCAATCCAATTGGACCTGCGCCGATGATGAGTGCGTGGTCGCCTTCCTTGGGAGTACCACGATCACACGCATGACAGCCGATGCCCAACGTTTCGACCAATGCGAGTTGCTCGAATGAAAGCCTTGTTGACGGATGTAGTTTATCGGCGCGAATGAGGAATCGCTCACACAATCCGCCATCAACCATCACACCGATCACGTTTAACGATTCGCAGCAGTTTCCGTTGCCCTTACGACACGGATAGCACTCGCCACAATTCATGTACGGCTCGACGCTACAGCGGTCGCCGGCCTTGACGTTCGCGACACCGTCTCCCACATCCAGAACTTCAACACCAAGTTCATGTCCTGGAATACGCGGATAACTGAAGAACGGCATCTTGCCGAGATAGCCGCTATAGTCCGTTCCGCAAATTCCCATGCGATGCGTCCGCACCAAGGCCTGTCCTGGACCTGGCGAAGCTGGCTCGGCGATGTCCACATGCTGAAGATGTTTTGGTTCTTCGAGTCTGATGGCTTTCATTTGTTTCTTTCAGTTCGTTATGCCGCGAAAACTGGCTCATCGTTGTTTTCTGGTCGACCCTCGATGTAGAACCAGTTGTGAATCGGCTTCAGAATTTCAAGCACTTCGCCAAGCAACGTTTCGTCCATCGGCTCTTCCGCCCAGTCCACCCATTGGGCAACGCGATTGGGGTTCGCCGATCCAGTCACACACGTCGTGAAATCCGGATGTGCGATTGAGAACTGCAACGCGAGTTGAGCGATATCAACGCCACGGCTCGCACAATGGTTAGCCGCTTGCTTCGCCACCTCGCGAACCATCGGTGTTGCCTTGTGCCATGCCGGAAGCGGAGCGCTGGTCAGCAGTCGTGCCGAGAACGGCGCGGCATTCATCAACCCCACGCCCATCTCCCTGCAGATTGGCGCGAGTTGAAGTGCCATGTCATTCTGCAATGTGTAGTGGTTGTATGTGAGCAGCACGTCGATGTCTGCATTTGCCATCACGTACTTAAACATTTTCATCGGGTACCCACTGACGCCGATGAATCGCACCTTACCCTTCTCAACCTGCTTTCGCAGTGCGGGGATCGTCTCTTCGACAATCTGCGACATCTCAACGAACTCAAGATCGTGACACAGCACGATGTCGAAGTGATCGACCTTCATCCGCTCCAGCGAGATATCGACACTTTCCTCAACGCGTCGAGCGCTGAAATCGAAGTGTTGACCGGCATATCGCCCAAGCTTCGTTCCCAGGTAGTAACTGTCGCGAGGAATCTCCGGCAGCACACGGCCCAAAAGCATCTCGCTCATCCCGCGCCCATAAAACGGAGACGTATCAATGAAATTCATCCCGCGTTCGATTGCGACGTGAACGCTCCGCAGCGCCTCGTTCAAATCCACGCTGCGGAACTCCTGCCCCAGTGACGATGCTCCAAACGACAGCGTCGTTAAATCGAGCCCTGTGCTTCCGAGAGGTCTTTTTTTCATGAGATTCAAGCTATTAGGAAAACAGCAATGCTTGTCCGCACGGCAATACATTCGTAACGACCTAGACATGTACCACGGCATTATTCTTCGAATTATCGGCATGAAAACCGAAAAACCGAATAGCCGGACTTTACATTTGCATGTCAATTATTAACCTACATAAATGAGCCAATCGCAGCATTCCGATACGCTTCCTGCCTTCGTTTCACGACAGGTCACAGAAGCACGTCGCTTTTTCCTAAACCTAAATCCCAATCGAAGATCACCGCTGGAAGTTGTTTGCGGCGGCGTGGAACGAATGCGACCTGACTACGTCGTGGACCGCGCTGACTTTCCTTACTTTGCCATCGAATTGGTTGCCGAGGGGGAAGGAGCGCTCACGATCAACGGGCAGCAACATCCGCTTTCCGCCGGTGTTGTTTTCGCGTACGGACCCGGCGCAGCGCATACGATTCGCAACCATGCCGAAAACGGGATGAGAAAGTACTACTTAGATTTCGTAGGCACTCGCGCCCAAACGATGTTGCGTGAAACCGGATTGCTCTCGAAACCAAAACAGTATCAACCGATCATGGTCGGCGCATTGCACGAGTTGACAGAGCTTTTCGAAATGTTCATTCGTGACGCGAACGACGACGGAACAATAGTGCGTTCGATCTGTGAATCGCTGACGCAATTGCTGACGCTGAAAATCAGACAACTTCGTCTGGCCGAAGGAAGCTCGTTACCGCAATGCTATGCGACTTACGAGCGAATTCGCCGACACATCGAACAACGTTACCTGCAACTTCACACGATGCAGCAGGTTGCCGAAGAATGTGACGTAACACCGGTCTACCTATCTCGTCTTTTTGGAAGGTTTTCTGATTGCGGCGCCTACGAGTACTTGTTGCGCCGAAAAATGAACTACGCTGCAGGTTTGCTGATGAACGAGGGCCTGTTAGTGAAAGAAGTTGCCAAGCGAATGGAGTTCGCCGACGCGTTCCAATTCTCACGAGCATTCAAGCGAGTCTATGGTATCCCGCCAAGGCAGTTGGTTGCTGCCAGGATTTAGGTCGCGGCAACTAGATTCGTAGCTAATAAAGTGCGTAGGTCAAATCCACCGACTCAAAAAGCGGCCGCAGCGAAGCTTGACACTCTGTCATCAAGTCGATGACGCCAACACCCTGATGGCCGACAGAACCGAACTGAAACAGGTCGACAACCCCGGCTGCAAACTGCTTTAACGCCAGCTTGCTGAAGTTGGACAGCCGACGCGGCTTCGCGAATCGGGCTAAGCGCAGAGGTCTTGTTCGAGATTAGACACCGCTGCGCTTGGCGAAATTCTCGAACTGCAATCGGCCGATGCAACCGCCAGCACGAAGAACAAGCAGTTCAAGCCAGCGGTCTGCGTGACCTCAGCAGATTGTCGACACGATTTCCGAACCGAAAAAGGGTGGTTTGTTGCCGAGCCCCGAGAAACGTATGGCGTAAATGACACGGCGGGACGCAAATCGGGGGCTGCGGCCATAAACAACCCCGCCGGTCGAGACCGGCGAGGTGGTGATTCTCGAAGATGATGGGCGTCACGCGTGTTTCGTCCATCATGATTGCGATTCCAAAATCACCAAAACGAATGCAACTCGTTTCTTCGATGCCTCAACAAACGATCAAAACATCTCCGCCGCTTTTATTCGAGCCTCCTGATTGGAAAGTCTATGGCGATTCGTGCCTTTGAAATTCGTAATAAACAAGCTATTGCATTCACCCCAACCGAATTTCACTTTGAATCACGGTCGCTTGTAAACGCAATCACGTTTCCATCGGGCGACCAGCTTGCGTCAGAGTTGAAGAACGTGGTTTCCTGGCCTTTCAGCAACTCTGGATCTTTATCCTTGTTCGGATTGACCGCGTGCAGCCATGAAGCACCGTTATCTTGTTTGATCCAAATCAAAATGCTCTTTCCATCGGGTGACCAACTGGGTATCCAACCGATGTTGCCGGTCAGGCGAGTTTTCATCGATTGGTCGGAACCATCCGCACTGATGATGACCAATTCCTTACGCCCCTCGCGCCCGCCAATGAATACGAGCTGCTTTCCGTCCGGAGACCAGTTTGGTCCGGCGATACTGTCATATTCTTTATTCAGCACTCGTTTACTTTCGCCCATGTGGGAAACATAAACACTTCGCTCGCCTTCATGATCGCTGGCATACGCGATCTTTGTTCCGTCGGGCGACCATTTCGGCCTTTGGCCATCACACAACCATTTGCGTTTGGTGCCGTCGGCACTCATAGTCCAGATGCCAGCTTTGATTCCGTCTCGGTCTTCGCCGTAGCTGTAAAATGCGATCTTCTTATCTTTCTTCGCCCAACTCGGCACGCGGCCCGGCCCCAGATCCTGAATCGTCATCTCGCGCCCATCCGACGAGACTTTGAAGATGTGAGCCCCGCGACCGCGCATTTTCGTTGCGTCGAACGCGATCCACTTACCATCGCGCGAGTAAACAGCCGAACCGTGCCAATAGTAATCGGAGAATCTCAGAAGCTGTCGAGCATTCGATCCATCGGCGTCCATCAGCCAGATGGTTGGTGATCCTCGCCGTTGTCCGAAGGCTGTGGTCGAGTTGATTGTCAAGACAAAGACGGTCGCCAAACACAATGTGGCGAAGAATGGCATTGAGTTTCGTTCTTGAATCATGAGATTCTCCTTTCGTTGGCTCGTTCGCTGCCATGGCCGCATTCTATCAAGCCGGTTCACTTGACGCCTCATGGCTTGTGAAACCGTATCAAGATACGTTGGGATTCCGGCACCGACGCGCAACCCAAGATCTGACGAGTTTACGGTAAGCCCTCGCCGCACAGGCGCGAGATGCTCGGATCAAGTCAATTTGAAAACCGAAATTCGGTCCTTTTTTGATGCATCCGCGTTCCGTAACCTGAACCACCGACGCACGCCACCGTCGTCAGGGTTGTGTGTGGAGTGCCTGACCACAAAATGAAAGATTTCGGAAGCGAAGAGGCCGAACTCGTTACGGAGATGCTCTGCGAACGGAGACCGGACACGGGAGTGCTCCCGCCACCAATTTATTCTCCAACCGTTGCCGTTTTTTCAAAAGCCTGTAAGAAATCGCCTGATCGGATCGACTATGTAGGTGACCAACTCAACCTCCCAGGCGCCTGAAAGTGATAGATTGGTCACAGCTCGTTCAACAGCACAGCCCGATCGTGTGGAAGACGGTTTGCGCAGCTCGATTCGCGGCAAGCCGAAGTCGTGTGCCTGACGTACCTGGAAGGTCTCAGTTACCAGGAGATCGCGGAGACAATGGCCATAACCGTCAATCACGTAGGCGTGCTCTTGAACCGGGCAAGGTCGAACTTGAAGGAGCGGCTGACGAACTGGAAGCCGGCGCCCAACTCAATTCGTTTCAAACGGGATTCTCAACCATGAACGATCGTGAACCATCTGACGATTTGCTGGATCGCGCGTTTGAGTCACTGAGGACCGCGCCCGTTTCCGATGGACCGCCGCCCCATGTTGTGGCCTCGACGGTCGAGGCCATTCACTCTTCAAAAACCGAGCCGGAAGAAACTCGGCTTGCTGATAGGAGAAGGATTATGTTTCGTATTGCTCGTTTCAGCGGCGCGACAGCCGTGGCTTTGCTGCTTTGCTTCGTTGTCGTGTGGACGCTCGTGATCGATCGCGGTGCAAACGTGGCGTTTGCCGACGTGATTGACACCCTGAAAAATGTCAAGTCAGCGACTTGTGTGAACCGGCAGACGATTGGCCGTCAAAGCGAAATGACGTTCAAGATGTATCTCTTGCCGGATCGCATTCGCATGGAAAATCGCGACGTGACAATCGTAGTCGTGGATTACCAGCAGCAGAAGGCGCTTCAGTTGGTGCCACCACTGAAGACAGCACAAACAATCGAACTCCGCGGAGCGGTCGACCCGTCGGCTTTGACAAATCCGCTGGAACAACTCCAGCAGCTCAAGCCCGACGATGCCGTGTCGCAAGGCGAGGAAATGGCGGGTGACCGCCGTCTTCTTATTTACAAAGTGGAGAAAGCACAACTGTTCGACGTGAAGGGTCCAATGACGTTATGGATTGACCCCAAAACCGAATTGCCTGTCAAGATCCACATCGAGCACACGGATGCCAAGACGACGAGATCGCTGACGTTTGAGGACTTCAAGTGGAACGAGCCGTTCGACAAGACACTGTTTAGCCTCCAGGTTCCTGACGGATACACCGTTGGCAATCCGGGTGGTGCCCCACCGCCGGACGACCAATAGCGGAACGCTGTTGTGTGCGAATGGCTC
>CAYFJO010000480.1:0-7918 GCA_964343305.1 uncultured Pirellulaceae bacterium
TCCTCGTACAGGGGACTTACACCCCACAAGTTCACGCCCATGCCGGGCGTACCATGAGCATATTCGCTGAGGCCCTTCGGGCACGCCTTCGATTTGGTGCGAACACCGTCCTGAGATAAAATCAACTCATTGTTTGACGTGTTGCGTTGTCACAGGCAACGGCGTCGAACATGCCAAACGTTAGACGTTCCTCGACCATCATGGCAACATCGCAGGACTCTCCGTCTGATCGGTCGAGTCGACGCGCAACCTTTCAGTTCAAAATTCGCACCCTACTAGTTTTGTTTGTCGTCGTTGGATGTATGTTCTCCTGGATTGCCGCCAACCGACACCAAGCGCTGAAGCGGACATATTTGGCCATCAAGAAGCTCTACGATCCTGAAAGTCACGTCTTCAGTGAAGGTGGCCCCACACCTGGCGGCGAGACTCTTGTATTCTCCGATCCGATGATCGAGTTAATCTCGATAGGAGACTTTGCTCGCGTGCATCTCCATGATTTGATTGAGGACGACCGGATTCAAAACGAAGTTGTCGTTGTCTTGGGGGCTATGGGCGATGAGTCCACAGTCCCACTCTTGATCGCTGCTTATCCAGATCCACCGTCTGGCAGACTCGACTCGAAAAGAGCGTCCCTCGACGACCCAGAAGTACTCAAAATAGTCTGCTTTACCCACGCGCTCACATATCTCACTTGCGAACCAATTGGACGCAGCCGTCTTGGCTCTGACCTAAACCCCATGAATAAGCAACTCTGGGAGGACTGGTGGCGTCGCCACAAGGCTACATTTAAAGTTTCCGCAAAGCCACTCGCTACGTGGGTTCCTGGCTATCCGTAATCAAAAGCACGATGGATTGCCGCTAAATCGGGATAGGGGTCAGCCTTGCGGCTGAACTCCTCCCACACCACCGCGGTTTGCGGGTCCGCACCGGGCGGTTCGTCGCAGAGGAGCAAGCTCGCTCCAGAGATATCTGAGAAACACAAGTCCCTGAGCTAACGGCCACTGCCGGATCATTCCCATGTGCGCGCCCGGTAGGACCTACCGACATCGTCGTAGAAAAAAAGCAACCATCTGTCGGACAGAATCGCAGGCCAAAGAACCACAGGTGACACGATGGTCCTTTGGAAATCCACACGGCTTCGTTGCTGACGGGTTTAACGTCAAATCGAATGACAAATGGCGCTGGACATGTTGGATTGAATTCTTTTCTTGCATGCGCCATTCCCCAAAGTTTCGTGATTTCCCAGCACCCAAAGTAAACGCATGCCAGCGTCACGAACACGAAGAACTTTCGCAGGCTGAACTGCCACCAGCGGAGTTTCGGTTTGTCGCGTGCGTTGGGCATGACGTTATTCTAACGAGTTGTGGCGTTTTCGCCGCCGGTCGTGTGAGGACTCTTCTTTCTGAGGCCAGCGTTTTTCGACCACTACGAGACTCCTACGCTAGCAACCGACACATGCTCCACCGCAAGAGAGACAGCAAGATCGAAAGCCGTGATCCCATCTGCAAGTTACCTTGACGAAGGGGTGGAAAGAGTTGCAACAAAGGTTGTTGGAGGGTTGCATCAGGGGCGGCACCGGATCAAACTTCTTGTGTTAAAGACTCTGTCCCGTTTAATTCATTAGTGAGATCCTCAGGAACACCAATCATGGCTCACGAACATCGGCTGATTTACGCCATGCTGTTTTTGTGGTTGGGAAACGCGCCGACGGCGTCGCTTATTGTCACCGCTCAAGACAAAAAACCTGCGCCGCCGAAGCTGTTTGTGTTGCACGTGGGGAGCAATATGGCGACTCAGTTAATCCAAAAGAGCGAATTCGATGGTCAAGGAACACCGGTCTGGTCGCCCGACGGTAAGCAAATCGGTTTCGACGCTTGGCGTGCTTCCGCCGGGGAAGACTATGGAGACGCTCACGTGTTTGTCGTCAACATCGATGGCAGCGGGCTGAAAGACCTCGGGGATGGCGCCATGCCCAGCTTTTCCGTGGACGGAAAACGTATCGCCTATTCCCGGTACAGCCCAAACCGCGGCGTGTGGATCATGAACGCCGATGGTACAGATAAGGAACTGATCGACGCGTCCGGCTGGAGCGCCCGTTGGTCGCCCGACGGCAAATCGATCGCCTACACCAAGGGGCCGAACTTCGTCATTTACGACGTGAACGAAAAGAAGCAACGAGCGGTGATCGACGCAGTTGCCCGTCGCGGCTACCGTTCGATTTATTGGAGCTTCTGCTGGTCACCTGACAGCAATCGGCTGTGTTTCAAAGGGCGGCGCGCAGATGACAATTACGATGTCGCCCTCGTCAACATCGATGGAGCGGAACGAGCTCTCAAAGTGCTCTACTCCGGCAAGACCGGAAACGCCTTCTCATGGCACCCCACCAGGAAGGAAGTACTCTTCGACAGGGTCGATCCGATGCGTAAACGGGCGCAGCTATTCACCGTTAGCACCGAAGCCAAAGGCTCGCCAACCAGCTTCCCTGGCCAGCCCTTTGATCGCATCAACGTCGGCGGCGCATGGGCACGCGACGGAAAGAAAATCGTGTTTGCGAGTCGGTCACGGCCGAATCCAAACTAGAATTCTCTGTGCCAATGGCCATGACGTTATTCTAGGTCGCAGCGTTTGGGCCTTCTTGAATCAACTGTTCGATAACTTCTGGTGACGTTCTGATATGTCCGTAGGACTCGTTTACCCAATGTCGCGCCTGCATCGACCAAACCAACAAATACTCACGCACATCTTCACGCTTGACTCGGTGGGGCATGTTCCCAAACCAACGTAGAAACGATCGTAACGCACTGCGGTACGCCTTCACCGTCTTTGGACGGTAGAAGCGGATCTTCATCTCACGGACAATTTTGCTAAGAAACTCGTCAGCGCTGAGACGGCCTTGAACAACGCTTGCGCCATCCTCAATGTAGTCTTCAACTCGGTTGCGCGGAGCATAGCGACCACGAGCAGGCGCGTAGGGCTTACCATTATTGTATCGGCAAACTAACCATTTCAGCCCCAAAATCTATACAGCCAAAATTCGGCAAAAACTGCGACCGTAATTCGGTCGGTAACACTTGAGGCCGAGCTCACGCGCAACAGCGATACGCGTGTTGTCGATAGTTACAATTCCATCTGGAGTTCGGACGGCATCGACCGCAGGCCCATTCCAGCCGTCCTTCATCGACTCGCGTAGTTGTGCGGCCCGACCACGACCGCCAGCGGTATTCTGAGAAAAGCGGATATCACTCGGATCCATTCTTCCGAACTGCCCAGTGAATCCACCCTTTGGGGCGACGCTGTTTTACAAAATCGTCAGTCGTCGCCGTAGTCCATTGGGCCCTCCACATGTTCTCCAGATTCTCTCAGTTTTGAACTTGCGTCCTCCGCACTTTTCCAGTTTGAAAACTCGATCGTAAGGCAAACTGACTCGGCGTTGTCGTCCTCGCGGTAGGTGACTTCACCGTCGTACTTGGACACGTAAGACATAATCGCCTGCTCACGTTCCTTGTCCTCGGGTTTTTTGTAATGAACTTCAATCATCACTGACATGGTAGTCGCCTCGGTCGTAGCGTATCGGCCTGTCGTGAGAGTCCACCATGACGTCATTCTAACAGTTCGTGGCGTTTGGTGATTCGGTATTTGGCCGACCTTGGGTTAAGTAGCGACGTGGGAAAACGCTGACAATTTGCATTGCGGCTGCTTTCAAGCGTTACACTTCGCGCCATGTTTCGCTCGTTGGTTCTCCTTCTGCTGAGTCTTGCGATTATCTGCACTTCCGGCTGCGCACTTCCAAGATTCCTTTTTGATCCCAGCGAAAGAGTACAAGCACTTTCAAACATATATGACCCCAAGCGTCCCGAACAAGGCACCATCATCTGATGATCGCCATAGAGAATGGATACGATGAACCTCCAACAAATCTGTGGCTGGTTCAAATCGATTCTTTTCACCACTGCGATTGTGGTCGCCACGGTCGTCCACGCGGGATGCCAGAGCACGATCGGCGGTAGCAACGGACCTGGGACGTACTACACGGGCGATGACGTTCAGTACTTTCCCCCTGGATCAGAATTCAAGTTGCAGCGAGAAGCGGCGGTGATGAAGGAGTTCAAGCCGCAACAACAACTCACACCGTAAAACGGACTTCTGGGTAGTGGGTGATTATTTGTTGTTGAACAGGGATGACAGCATATACTGATGGAATGTACGAGATTGCTCGTCGTTCGCTAATCCAGTTTGTTGTCGGCGCCATCCTAATGTTGATCGGGCAGATTGCATTCGTTTCGGGCATGTCCCCTAATGGTCCCGTTTTGCCTCACTTCGCAATAAACCTATTTCCGGTTGGCTACATCGTTAACGTCTTGGCAATCGTCAATGCCATACGACTCAGGGTCTCTGAACGCAACTTCAAATGCGGATGGACTAACTGGACCATTGCTGCAGCCATTCCAGGGATCGCTCCGCTCGCTCTACTGTTCTATCTTCCGTTTTTACCGCGACACACACAGTATCTGAAAACTCTCAAATAGCACCAGCGGAGTTTCGGCTAATTGCTTGCCATGTCAGCGACTCGGAAGGAACTGACCAAAGATAGCCAGAGCGGCCAAGACTAGGACCGCAGGCTGAACTGCCACCAGCGAAGTCTCAGCTAGTCGGCTGCGATCTGAATCACTTTCGCTCCCAAACTGCCGGCAGATTCTTAGAAGCAGAGCCGTAAGTTTGTGACACCACAAATCCGCTGGCCTGCGACATGTAGAAGATTCGTCCGTTTGAGACGACGGCACCCAGGCATTCGCGCGAGTCGATCGCCGGGCCGGTCGAGACCAGTTTGCCTTCGGCGCTGAGGTCGATCATGTCCATGTTCGCACCGAGAACAAATGGTTCGGAGAGTGTGAAACGGCAACATGCGTAGTTCGTTTCGATGCCTGCGTACACTTTCCCAGTCTTGCGATCGTAGATGTTTCCCTTGCCGCGCAAGGCGTTCGAGAAAATAAACCGCTCGCCGACCGAAATCACGTTTAGAGCCGAAGTCACCGCGTCGGACTTCCAGACCAGCGACCCGTCTTTCGCGTCGAGACACCAGACGAACCGGTCCTTGGTGTCTTCCTTGGCCCGGTTATTGCCGCCAATGTAGATACGGCCGTCGCGGGAACTCAGCGTGCATTTCGACGTCACGTAGTAATCGGTCGTCAGCCAAACAACGTCGCCGGTTGCCGGGTCGAGACATGCGGTCAACCCGTTGTTGTCCGACGGCAAGCCGCGCCGCGTTTTCTGACTGGCCGCATATCCGAAAAACGTCGAATAGTAGAACTTGCCTTCGTGGACGCAGATGCCACAGTCGTTCCCACCTCGGCCGTACTTCGAAAAGTCCTTTTCCCAAACCACGTCGCCTGTCTCCAGATCCCACGCCCAGACGCGTGGCTTGTGGTCTTTCGGGTAGTACGGGTTGTCGTTTGAATAGATCCAACTCATCACTTCCTTGCCATCGTGATCGACGGGCGTACCACCGAAGGTAAAGTAGCGTTCCGAACCTTGGGCCGCGTACTCGCCTGAACCGGACGCGTAGATCGCGACTTTGCCACTCACGACTGGCGGAAACTGGCGGCTCCAACTAGGTGATCCGGTGAAGGGTACTTCCCAAAGCAACCGGCCAGTCGCCGCGTCCAGACAACGCATCATCGAACGTTTGATGCCGGCCTGAGGCACCAGCAGTTTGCCGTCGATATAAAGTGGCGAAGTAAACGACAGATACACATCCGGCCAGTGGCGTCGCCATAACAGGCGTCCAGAGTCTTGTTCGACGGCGATGATCTGACCTTCTGCCGTGTGCATGTACAGCCGTCCGCCGCCGCAGACCGGCAGGTGTTTTACCGTGCCTTCCAGCCGCCTGGCCCACCGCATTCGAAGCGGCGGCGCAAGTCCCTGGTCGTTGGAGTTCGAACCGCTAAAGTCACCGTAATTCGTGTACCAGTTAAACTTCTCGTCAGCCAGCGGTCCGGTCAGAGGATTGCGGATCTTCGAGATGCTCAGGTCCTTGGTCGGCAGAGGAGCTTTCCCATCTGCACCGAAGATGTAGAGATAGCCGTCCTCACAACCGGCGTAGACTCGGTCGTCCGCGACTGCGATCGGAGCGGTGATTGGAGCACCGAAAGCCGTCGCAAGAGATGAGGTTTTACTACCATCGAGCCGTGCAATATGGAGTTTGCCAGCCAACCCGCCGTAAACGACATGATCGCGGGTAATGACCGGCGGGCTCACGGAAGCCGCCGTGCCGAGAACGACAGGTCGGTCTTCACCGATCGTATGCCGACATAAGCCGACGCCATGCTCCGGTCGCACGCGATAGACGTCTTTGCCACGAATACTAACGGGTGCAAAACTCAATAGACCGAGCAGCCGAATCGACGTTTCCGTTCCTTGGACGAAACTGGTCTTTAGCTCATCACCATCCAGTCGCATGATTTCGACGCGGCCGGCGTTGTCACGGCGATGCCACTGAACATAGACGTTGCCCGCTTCGTCTGCGCTTTGCCCGAATGTCGCGGGATACTCAGAACCAGCGTACTTGGGAATCTCACCGACGATTCGCAACTTCGCCGTATCGCCCGCGTCGTCCAGAAAGATCGTGCGCCCGCCTGCGGGCATGACGATGGTCTTGCCCACAAGGCAGATGTTGCGCGAGCAAACAAAATGGTCGCGCCAAGTAACACGTTCCTTGCGATGAGCCAGCCACTCTTCGCCGCTCCAGCGGTCGCCGTCGAACTGGATGACTTCCTTGACAAAGTCCCACGTCCAGTCGACCTTGCCATCCGGTTCGACCGCGTAAACGCGCGCGCCGAGTGTCGCAAAGTAAACACGATCCACGCCAACGGCCGGCGCGGAAAACACCGGCTCGCGACAATCAATTTCCTTCACAACATCGCCGCTGTTGCGATCAAGGACATAGTAGTATCCGGACGTCGTTCCCACGTGCAGGTAGTTTCCCACAACCGCTGGTGCCGCAACGTTGTTGCAGTTGCCTGGTCCACCTTTTGTGGCGAATCGCCATAAGATTTCTTGGTTCTTAGCATCGATCGCGAATACAACACCGCTCCCATCGATCACGTACACCGTCCCATCACTCACCACCGGCGACGCGTAAACTCCGTCGGTCAGAGGAACCGTCGCAACCAACCCCATCGAAGTCTTCAATGAAACGTCGGGGGCGTTACCAGATCGTGCCGCGTTTCCCTGGAGTTGCGGCCAGTCATCGTTGGCCATGAGATGAAAGGTACATGCCAATACGCACACGAATGCCAAATTGTAGATTTCTTGTTTCATGAATCACGTCTCGAAGAAGAGTGGGTACCGTGGTTTAGCAGAACGGTCATTGTATCCGAAACCGTTGGACCAAGGTCACTGTAATGGAATGATTCGAAGTTGAGATAGAACACCCTGGGCTGGCCAGCCAAACACAACCACCGTCAGAAGAACCAGGAACGTCCGTAGGCTAAAACTTAACCAGCGAAGTTTCGGCTTGTCGGGTGCGTTGGCCATCACTTCGGTAGTGTGTGATTATTTGCTGCTACCGTCGTCGTTGAGTAGCAATTCTGTTGGGTCGATCTGATTCTCCATGATGAATCGTGGTCGTTGTGGTTGGCGCGGCGGTCGGGATGTCAGTTCGTAGACTTTCATTGGCAACCAATACTCGCGGTCAAATTCCATCAGTTTGAGAAGATCGTCAACTGTACGGCTGGCGTTCGCCATTCTTCGGTCGTGTCTTCGGTCGTGCAACTCCCGCCCCCATTCCCGATACCGCCATCCCGCCACGGCCAGCACGCTAAACAGCGTCGCAAGCAGAATGAACTTCCGCAGGCTGAACTGCCACCAGCGGAGTTTCGGCTTGTTTGATTCTTCAGCCATTAGGTGCTTGCTACCAGCC
>CAYFJO010000481.1:0-7899 GCA_964343305.1 uncultured Pirellulaceae bacterium
CATCGAGACCAATTCTTTTTAACTCGAAATTAGGTTAACGGCGTTGGGTGCCACTCGTTGCACTTTGTAGCGAAGACCGACTCGACGAGCAGGTCAAAGTCGAACGGATTCGAACCTTTCACGTCGGGCCGTATCTCGGACGGCTCGCGCTGCCAGGCCAGCGGGTTCCGATCTCGCACGGCCGGGGCCTCGTGACGAGGTTCGTGGCAGCCGTGACAGACCGCCCGTTCCCCGGGACGGACATAGGTCACCGGCCGCATCGACTGCACCGCCAGGCCGCGCTCGTCGAGCGCCTGGAAGTAGATCGCCTTGTTGGTCGGCGCCTGGAAGTAGGCGCTGCCGTCCTCTTCGACCGGCACGGTGCCGAGCACTTCGCGAATGTTCGTTCTGCCAGTGCCGCAACCCGTGGCTCGCGGCGTGGCTTTCGGGATGATCTGCATAATCCGCAGCGCCTTGATCCTTGTATCTCGTCTGCGGTTTGCACTGGCGTTGGACGTTCAATTCTGCATACTTGTGCTATTGTTTTTTCGAGCCTGTCTCTCACGAGGCGGGCAAGTTGGCTTTGTCGTTGGGCGTCTTTCCCAACTCCGGACACGAAGACATGCCATTTCTCGTTCCCATTGTACCATTGTTGCTAATCATTCCGTTGGAACTGCCGGCCGAACCGGAGTGGAAGGAGCTGGCTCGATGGCATGGCGCTTCCGTACGCGACAAGGAATTTGTCAAATTCGCCGAACGCTATGGCCTGCGGAGTCGTTACGAGAACGAACCTTGCGACGTTTACCGCACCAAGGGCAACTCGATCTACCTCAACGTGCTAAAGGGAAAAATCAAGCGGGTGACAATCCGAGTTGCGTGGTCATTCGAAGAGAACGATGAATTTCGGAGTTTTCGGGGGCAGTTGCCCCTGGGATTGACACGGAAGAACCGATATCGCAACGTTATCGAGAAGCTTGGCCAGCCCACATACAACACCTTCACGATGGGCGCACGAGGATTCGTGTACTACAAGAAAACGGACTACACGATTCGGTTTCTCAAGAGTGGTGCCATCAGCGTGATCAGAATTGGCCGACTCGACTGATTAGCAGATGCCTAACCAGTCGCTCAAGTTGACCCGCCCGCTTCTCGCCGGTTCAGCGGTGTGATACCATTCGGTCGTCGTTTCCGTGTTCCCTCGGCACTCTCGAACGGGCGACTTAGCTTGGACGTTAGCTGCCCAATCGCGGCGGACCCAACCCGATGCAAATCGACTGGATTGTTGAGTTCTCGCACGGCCAGTTTGACCTGATGGACGCAGGAGATGTCTCGCATTCTAGTCTGACAGATGAGCAGCTCGCCCGCCGCGCGCTGGTCAACGAGGACCTCACCGGAATCACGGTCTCCTCGCCGCGGCACGGCCGGTTTCTCCGTCTCCAGATTGACGTGACGGATCGTCGACCGTCCATGGACTTCGGTGAATGGGACCACGTCGACGAACTTTGTTTCTCGACGTTGAGCGGTGAACTGAATATCTGGACGACCTGCGGAGACATGGTCTATGACACGGCCAGCTACGCGCATTTGCGGGGTGTGTTTTCAGTCGATCCTGGTATTTACCAGCTCTACGTGCTCTCCGCGAACCTCGCTTCCATGGAAATGCGGTTGTGCGAGGCGTCCAAATCGGAAGCGTATAGCGATCTTTTCTACGGACGACACGACGATGGCGTACCCGATTTGGAGACGCTGATGACCTTCGACCATTATCGCATCATCATGTGGTGTCTGGGGGACAAAGTGCTTAAGTGCTTCAGTGAGGGCAGCTAAGCATACCCTCACGGGCGCCAACAGTTACTTCGTGCTGCTGGCCGCGACCGCTTTCTTTCGCTCGCGTTCCAATAGTTCTTTGACTCCGACATAATCGGGGATCTGGTCATTGCCTCGATAGACAACCTTCTTCAAGGCAGCAAGAATCGCCTTGTAATCGGCATCCTTCTTACTGGTAAACACGCCTTTGCCCTCTTTGTCTTTACACAGTCCCCAACCGCCAGCTTTTCCGGTTAAGGGGGCCAGCAGGGCCGCGCTGTGCTGCGGGTTCGTCAGATTCAAATGACGTACTCGCATACCACTTCGTGCGATGCCCCAATCGCCCGGCTTGTTTCCACCATGATGAACACCAACATGATGGGAATTCAACCCGGAGAGGGTGTCTGGTCGACCCTCCTGATTGTGACAGCTCGCACAGCGACGATTCCACGTGTCGCGAAGCTCATTCTTGGCCGCTGCCTCAAGGACGGTCGGCGACTTCTGACGATAGTGGCTGTAGAACGGTACGTTCGAGTCGATCCAGAGAAAGATACTGAGCTGCTCCTCGAAAGGAATCGCCTTGCCGCAATGTTCGGGGTCCTGAACATATTCGGTCAACTTGCTCAAAACGGTTCCCCGGCTGAGCGGCGATTGTTGATCGTAGTCATTCGAGGGTTGAGCGTGCGTGTCGCCGGTTCCTGGGGTGAAGTGCACCAGCATGCGATCGGTAAGCTCCATATACGACATGTTGTAGGCAGTCGTACGATCACCAGTCAGGTTGAGGTTCCCACCTGGTTGCGTTCCGGTGTGGCAACTGACGCAGTACTTGTTGAGCACAGGTTGTACAACTGCCTCATATTCAATGATGCCGTTGGTGCCCCAGTCGGGCATCTTCGGCCTCAGAGGCGCTTTGGTGGCGGCGATCGGCGAATGCCCGGAGTTGGGCGGGCTGCCAATACCTTTGCGTTGCTCATGACAACCAACGCAACTTCGCATCTCACCCGGCATGGTGTGGAAGTCGGAGCCTTGCGTCATCAACATCTTGCCTTCTTCGTCGAGCACATGGAAATAGAGACTGCGAAGCGCCGGCACTTCAAAGTGAGCGGAGCCATCTTTTTCCACCGGCACGAGACCGACACACCGGTTTGCATACCAGATGGTGCCAACGCCGATCGAGCCGCCACGGGGATGCGACTGCGCGACCTGTTCCATAACGGCCAGATACTTGATCTGGCCACGCTTGATTTCTGGTTCCAGCCCCATGTAGACATCCTTTAGCAGCAGTGTTGATTTCTGGTCCCAATTCGGATCGCTGAGCAGCCGTGCGTGAAGATCGACACCTCCCTCCCAATTCGGAGTTTTTGTGCGGTCTTGAATCACTGGCGGTCGCTTGCGTGGCACAAATGGTTGGGCCGTATGGATGCCGTACTTTCCCTCCGCTTCCAAGATACACTTCTTGTTGCCAGAGCGGTCAAGCAGGTAGAGGCCGACTTGGTTGCCTGGACGTCCGCCAAAAGAAACAAGGAAGAGCTGTTCATTAAGCGGGTAGGGATCCTGGAACGCCCAATGCGGCGGACGATCGCCAACGGACGCGGTATCATGTGTCAGCCGGCGAAAACCAATGCCATCGCCAGCTTCCCGGCCGCTGCCATTCCACACCAATCCAACCAGCCCGGCAACATTTGCATGATGGGGGCCGAAAACCGCCATCACTTCGGGACGGCCAGGAACCTGGCGGGGACGATAGAAGCCACGCGGATCGATCGTTGTGTTGCCAAAGAAAAGGTCCATGGCGGAACCATCAGGATTCTGGACCCACAACGCGTGGCGATTGAAGACATTCTTGTTCACGCCGTAGTCCCAGCGGGCAAAGATGATTCGACCGTCGTTCATCACGGTGGGAGTATTGTCGATGGTCAAGTTGGCCGAGACCACTTTGCGATTCTCCCCGTCTGGGTCGCAAACGAAGAGCAGACGTCGTGGTCCGCCCCCTTTGCAGGGAGACTGTCCCACGTCATCCGAAAAGAACACGACACGACCGTCGGGCATTTCGCAAGGCGACTGACCTCTTTGCACGTAGTGGATCTCACTTCCGTCACTGGCCAGGGCATACACCCCGCCGCCGCCACCCGCATAGATGGTCTTGGCATCCCAGGAAAGATTGATCTCGTGGGGCCGGGGACCGGGGTTTTCTTTTCCCCTGAAATCATAGAGTGTACGAACGGTCTTCGACCTTGGATCAAAGGTGCGGATCCGCGCGTTGCGTGTGCCGGAATTGGTGAACTGCAAGGCGTCGTGATTATAGGTTTCGCGTTCCAGGTACAGCAGTGGCGGCAAGTCGGCAATACTATCGTCCCACATCTGGTCGATGGCAGCGGCGGCTGCGATGACTTCGTTAAACATCGGTTTACTGCTCGTCATCAGTTTTTCCAGCAGCGGCTTGACGCGTTGTTCGGCTCGAGCCAAGCGTCCTCGATGGCGATCACCAGCATCGGATGTTGGATAACGCTCCAAAGCCTTCTCGATGGCGGGCACAATGCGCCCCTGCGAATCTCTGGCCGCGTGTTCGACACCAGGCATCGGCTCAGGGTGAAACTTCAAAGCCAGCATTCTCCGCAGTGCGCTTCGATAACGCTCTTCATCGTTCAACGTCGGGGGCGGGCCCTTGTGCTGACTGTAATAGGGCAAATCGCCAGCAACGTCAGACTGCAGCGGCCGCCACAGCCCTTCAAAACCTTTTTCGTGCCGCAAGGCTGGGTGCAGACCTTTGATCGAAAAAGCAAATCCGTACGCATGCCGGTTGTTGGTGAGCTTGACGAACAGATGATTAGTCCCTGCCCGAAGGGTAACATCCTTTGGCGGAGGCATATCTCGATGCCCTTCCCAACGTTGTTGTTCCTCGCCATTGAGCGACCACCAATAGCGCCCGCTGCGTCTCCAGTGTTCCATCCCCCTCTCGCCCATGCGCCGATCGCTTTCTGGCGCGCGGATGATCAGGTCCATCGAGACGGTTACCGGCTTGTTAACGGTAATGGTTCGATAGAGAAACTGACTTTCGCCCGCCGACGGTGCCGGACCACGCGGAAGTTCCTGGTAATAGCCATCGATCCAAGCCGGGTGAGACGTCCATTTGCGAGTCGCACTGGGCGTGGCAGGGAAGTTCGGTGCGGGATAGGTCTTTTTTAGTTGCGACACATTGTCGTCCACTCCGCGATCCTTCTCGACGTCATACTCGAAGTCAAAGCTCGAGGCGACATTGTCCATCCAATTGATCAGGGGCGGCTGATTTCGAAAGGGGCCGATACGCTGCCAGTCACCCAACTTGATTCCGGCATCTTCCAGTTCCAGCTTCCTTGCGCGGGCTTCGGTCCGTGTAGCAAGGACCTGCTTCTTGATCGCAAGCAGCTTCTGGTCGTGTGCCTCGTCCGCATTCACACCACAGCAGAAGTTCGCGGCTGAGATCAGCAGTGTGAGAATTAATGTTGTACGGAAAACCGACTTCGTCATTTCTCAGTCTCCTCTTTCGGGCGCTTGCCAAGGTGATTGATGATGGATGATCTTGCTGCTGCCAAAACTGTGCTGCGATTGTTACGCCCCACACTTCTATTTTGCCTCGCTCCAATCCGTGAACGGACGGAGTTTCAACTCACTTTTTGCCGGCCCGCCACCTGGAGTGGCGAGCACCGCAAGTGTTAGTTCTCCGGATTCCGGGGCGATCACCTCGAAGGCGACCATCAGGGTGCCGCGGTTTGGCGAATCCCACCCGTTACGTGGTTCGACCGTGTCGATCGTTTGCCAGGTAGCCTTCCGCGGCGACAAGATCGTCAGGGTGAGGCGGGCGTCATGGCGGCGAAGTTCAACGCTCGATCCTTCCGATACTTCTGCCGAGGCGGGCGTGATCATTCCCCACCGAACACGGCTTCCTGGTTTTAGTCCGGTCAAATGATCTTGGATCAACACATTGCGCGAATCGAGCAGCGCCACGCCACGCTGTACCGACTTGGCCTGTCCGTCGTAAACCTCGCTCATGTCGAGAACCGAATGTGGAGAGCTCGGATCATCACTGAAGCGAATGATACGGCCCTTGCCCGCTGCTCGTTGAAGTTGTCCGTCGATGACAAGCGTGTTGTGTCCGTGATTGCTTTGGCGGAAGATGGTCCAGCGGTCCGATTCCTGTGAGCGATTCCACAGGTTCATGCCTCGCGACTCGATGCCGTGGTAGCCTTCCGCACCAAGATCGATCGCCCAGCGGACGCCGTCGGCCTCGAGGACGAACGATCCGATGTCCATTTGACCATGGTTGGCCGAAGGGGCCCCTCCCTTGAATCCGATGAAGGTTGCGTTGGGGTCGGTCCAAGAACTGCGGTGTATGGTCACGGGAACGTCACCTTCGCCCTGCCAATGCAACGGCATGCGAATAGTTGGGCTCTTATCAGAATCGCTCATCCAGAGCAGTGCCAGGGGCAACAGCCGGTCGCTGCTCGAGGCAGCATGAGAGGCGTTATAGCTGGTGACTCTTGCCATCAGCCGCTCGCGTTCGCCGAGCAGCCAATCGGGCCGACTATAACGAGACGCGAACCAGAAGAGGGCTGGCTGCGGTGCCCGCCCGGCGCCGCCGTCGGCGTAGTTGAATAACAGGCCCGATGGTCCACACGCGACGCTAACGTACTGCCCGGTTTCGTTGAAGCCAGGGGCCTTGGCCAATCCAAAGTCGGTCCCCAACGTACTCTCGAGCACACCGATCAGCAGAACATTGTAACTGGTGCCGTACGCCCAGTAGCCAGGGCCCTCGGGATAACTCCCTTTGGGTGAATAGGCACGCATCGAGCGCGTAACATGGTGCAAGGCGCTGTGAACGGTGCGTGCGGCCAGTTCAGGTTCGTGTTCCAGCACAGCCAGCGCTCCGGCGGTGAGCCCCCCGTGGCAGACTTGTCCCCAATTGTTTGTCGCTTTGACCCAACCCTTGTGTCGCGTTTCAAACGGCAACGCCACCCCCTTTTCAATAATCGCCCTACGGATCTCTTGTCGCTTGGTTTCGTCAAGCTGGTCGTAAAGCCAATCGTAGCCGATCGCCAAGGCGAAGGTCATCTCGGCCACATCGAGGAAGTGCGATGGATTCCAATCGTCGAAACGAGCGGCTGCCAACATCTCCTGCTCGCAACGACGGACATGCCCGACATCGCCAGAGAGATGATAGGCCATGGCGAGTAGTACCACGCGTTTGATGCACAGTCGAGATTGACCGAGCAGACGCCGCCCGGTTAACTGCCGTTTGACGGGAGTCAGGTCTCGGAGCAAGCCCGCTTGCTTGACTACGGAGTCTGCCAGCGCCTGACGCACGGGATCGGCGGCGAGCGATTTGCGTAGTTTCTCCAATTCGGCGCGAGTTGTTAGCAAACGCGGATGTTCGGTGGGAGCCTTGTCGATCCAGGCACGAACGTCACCGATCGCAATTGTGGGCGGATAGCCGAACTCGGCCGCGTCGCAGTTAGCAGCAGCGACGACGACCGTTAAGGCGACTCCGCGGACGTATGTAGAAAGCGCGTTCATGCGTTGTACGCGGTCATTGAAAGGTAACGGGTGGCTGGTGGCTTCGCTCGACCACAGGCCACGCTTTATTACTTTATCCCTAACGACGCAACACCACGTGAAGATACAAAATCTCCTTCGAGGTGGGCGAAAGGGAAGGCAGAAAGACGTGAAAGTAAACTTCGTTTATATAGTATCCATTTGGAAAGTGTCGCCTGTCAAGATCGTCCACCTCGGACACGACGCGATTGTTGTGCGACGTCCAAGTTTCCATGCGGCATCGGGTAAGTGGATTACGTTCTCGTAAGGTGTTTGCGGAGAGGCGTTGCAACCGGAGGTAAACAGGAAGCGGCGTTTGAAGCGGAAAAGGTTCCAAAGCCGGAAAACGTTCCAGGAACACGGTTCAGCCTTCCCGTTCCGTAAAACGTCTCGGTGCTGCGAAAGATTCCCGCCAGCGAATACCGTCGGTCCGGCCATTGAGGCGTCTTGACACACTTGTTGGACTTGTTCGGCCATCTGCGGATCTTCGCTGATTTCGGCTAACATACTGACTACTAATTGGCCGCCCTGTTGACGATAATGTTG
>CAYFJO010000482.1:0-7898 GCA_964343305.1 uncultured Pirellulaceae bacterium
GGCAAACTACCTCCGCTACCCGCACCAACTACGGCAGATGGCTAAAGTGTTACGAAATGATTAAGTCCTTGTCGACCGACTTGCCTGCTCTCTGGAACGCGGCCGGCACGACTGCTGCCGACCGACAAACAATCGTCCGGCATCTCATTGAACGCATCGTCGTGGATGTCCAAGGAGAGAGTGAACGCGTTGATGTTGAAGTTCATTGGAGTGGTGGTATTGTAAGCCAACACGAACTAATTCGCCCAGTGGCGAGCTACCGTCAACTCAGTAGTTACAACGAACTGATGGCTCGTATTGAAGACTTACGAAATGCTGGACGCAGCGGCGCGCAGATTGCCGACCAATTGAACGACGAAAGCTCTCATCCGCCAAGTTGCAATCGCTTCGACGCATTGACAATTCGCAGATTGTTTTCTCGCAATGGATAAGTCTGAGCGAACCGAGCCACCTCAATGGCAGCCGCGTGAGTTGGCTGCAAAGTTGGAAATGCCAACTGGAACACTACGTTCTTGGTTGTGTCGCGGTTGGTTGCACGACAAGCAATTGCAGGGCGCTCATGGACGTTTGATCCTGTGGGCTGACGACGATGAGCTCAGTCGGTTGAAACAACTCCGGCAACGCCGCCAGGACTCGTCGGGCTTGGCTGTGCCAACCGATTTGACGACTCCTAAACCTCGACCCGAGAGTTGATAATTCGCTAGCATGGTTCCGCCGTCGAGCCAAGCGGTGGACCCTCAAACTTTGTGACAAAGGAGGCATTATGAACAGGAACTTGGGAAATCCTGGGGGACGTGGAAGGAAGGGGGTCAGGTTGACCTGACAGTGCTTTTCCATCTAACGATCGATTTCGCCCATGACGACGTCGAGCGAACCGACGATCGCGGGAACGTCGGCGATCAGCACGTTTTGGCACAAGGCGTGCGTTACCGACAAGTTGCAGAACGAACTGCTTCGCGCCCGCACGCGCCAGGGAATCGAGTTGCCGTCGCTGACAACGAAGAACCCCATTTGTCCACGAGGGGCTTCGGTTTCGAGATAAGCCTCGCCCTTGGGCAGTTTCTGAGTGAGCTTGATGGGCACACCCCAGTCGCCGGACGCCGTGCTGTAACGGTCCATCGCCTGGCGGACGAGCGTGATGGATTGCATCACCTCCACCATGCGAACGAAGAACCGATGCCAGCAGTCGCCAAGAACCGCTTCCGGAGGAACAGGGCGGAACGGCTGGCCTTCGTGCCCAGGTCGGTCGTCGACGGGATAATTGGTGCCATCTGTCGCAACGGCCACGTCAAACGCGTAACCATCATACATGTCGGTGCAACGTTCCTCGCCGTCGCGGCGAAGATCGTGGTCGACGCCGCTGCCGCGCAACACGGGTCCCGTGCAACCGTAATCAATCGCCATCTCGGCTGACATGACTCCGATGTTCGCGGTTCGCTTTACAAAAATTGCGTTGGTTGTGAGCAGATCGTGATAGTCGTCGATCACCGGCTCGAACTGGTCAAGAAACGCTTCGCACTTTTGCAGCCAACCACTAGGAAGGTCCGCGGTCGCTCCGCCGGGTGTCAGATAGCTGTACGTCAGCCGCGCTCCGCAGGCCTCTTCGAACAGGTCGAGGATCTTTTCTCGCTCGCGAAACGCGTAGAGGAATGGGCTGAAGGTGCCGAGGTCCAAGCCGTAAGCCCCCATTCCGACCAGGTGGCTTGCGATCCGGCACATTTCCGAAATGATGACTCGCAAGTGTTTGGCCTTCTCGGACAACTCGTGGTCCAGCAGTTTCTCGACGACCAACGACCAGCCCAGATTCATGTTCATGCCGGCCAGGTAATCCATCCGATCGGTGTACGGAATCCATTGCCGGGGCGTCAGGTTCTCGCCGATTTTTTCCGCACTGCGATGCAAGTAGCCAATGTGCGGTTCCGTCTCGGAAACGATCTCACCGTCCGTTCGCAGGACTAGCCGCAGAACACCGTGAGTGCTGGGATGCTGCGGCCCCATGTTGACCAGCATTTCGTCCGTTCGAACGTCAAATTCTACAATACGTGGATCTTCGAGATTGGTTGTCATTGGTCATTGGTCATTGGTCATTGGTCACTTGTCACTTGTCACTTGTCATTAGTCACCGGCCGCGGATGCCGTGGTAGTCCAGTGGCATTTCGTAATCTTTGCGAAGCGGATGGCCGACCCAATCTTCCGGGCACAAGATTCGTCGCATATCAGGATGGCCGACGAAATCGATTCCCGACAGGTCGAACACCTCTCGCTCATGCCAATCCGCCGTTCGCCAAACCCCCTCGACGGTCGGCACTTCGGGCAATTGTCCTTCGATATCGTCTTTCCAACGTGGAAGCTTTACCTTCACAACCAGCGTGTGTTTTTTCTCAATGCTGGACAGGTGATACACCAATTCAATGTGCGGATCCCAGCCGGCTTTGGCAGCCTTTTTCGGATCGGTGTGGCAATAGTCGACGGCCGTGATGCAATTGAGCATGTCCAATCGCAAATCGGGGTCTGTCTTCAAATGCTCGCACACTTCTACCAAACCATCGGGTGACACTTCGATCCACGGATCGATTGCTTCCAAATTGGAGCCCGTGATCTTGTCGCCAAACTTGTTCTTCAACTGGTCGAGAAAACTCATGTTAGATTTGTAGCACCAAGGTAAGACTTGCCAGCGGAAAAAGTTGCCCGTAGCGGAATTAGCAAATGACGAAATACCCAATACCGAAGGAACGACGAAACACGAAATCCGAAACAACGCTCGCGATCATCGTTGAATGAGGGTCGTTCGTCATTAGGATTTCGGATTTCTTTCGTCATTGGGTGTTTCGTCATTCGTCATTTGTCTAAGCGGACAAAACCGGCTCGTCCGCGGCCGCTTCGTTCGGTGGACCTCGACTTAGGTCCTCCGTTCGCTCACGGCTGACCGCCCGGACCCAATCCAAGTCGCCGCGTTTCCAGACGTAAAAGAATCCGACCAACAGCACGGCGAAGAATACTCCGATGTCTACGATGGAAACCAATGCCATCTGACGCGAGCCGCTCTTAATGATCTGCGATTGCCGCTCTGTCGTATTGGTTGCGGTCACTTGCCCTTCAAGCGAAACGGGGACTTCCGGTCCAGGCAAAGTCGGATGACTGATTCCCAACTCGCGATACAATCCCTCCGCACTTGCGGACAGTTTCGGCGGCGAGGCACCACCTTCCACCACGACCAATTCCGTGTCGGCCATATGATTCGCCTTGCCAAACACCGTTGCCCACGGATAGAAAAACGCCACCTCCACGTCGAAGATGATGAACAGCAGCGCGACGACATAGAATCGTAAATCGAACTGCACATAGCTCGACCCAATCGTCGGCTCGCCACATTCATAAATCTCAAGCTTTTCTTCATCCGGATTGTCGGCACGCACGAAGCGCCCGAGCAGCAAATTAAAAAACACAAAGATGATGCCCACGATGAAAAACAACGCCAGATAGGCAACGACTTCGACGTAGGCTTCGTAAGAGTCGGCGAGCAGCATGATTGCAGTAAAGTGAATCTAGGAAAGTGGTTAACCCCGCGCATTTTAGACACGGGCCGAATTAATGCAAGTCGGCTGGCTTGGCAAATGGCCGCGGGCGATTCAAACTGCAGCCATCGTTGGCCAAAATCGCCAGAAACACGATCGCTCGTAGACAATGGTTTGGCATGTCGCAATTGATTCGCTCCCAGTTCGCTCTCGCGATCGTGATCTCGATGGCACTTGCTCCGGAGATCCGCTGCGACGATTGGCCGCACTGGCGAGGACCGACTCGCAACGGAATCGTCGGCGAAGATTCGGGCTGGAAACGCGGGGCTTGGCCGCCGAAAAAAGTTGCTTGGAGCGGCAAGGTTGGAATCGGTTCCAGCGCGACGGTGGTGGCGGAAGGCCGGTTGTATGCGATGGGTCGGGTAGACGACCGGGATATCGTTTATTGTCTCGACGCAGTGACCGGCCAGCGGCTCTGGCATCAATCGTACGAGTGTCCCGAGTATGGGCGGCACAGCGAAGGCGACAAAGGTTTATATGCCGGCCCGTCCGCCAGCCCGTCGTTGGACAGCGATGCGGGCTACCTTTACACGTTGAGCACCGACGGCGATCTGAATTGCTGGGACACACGCAAAGAAGGCCGTTGCGTCTGGAGTGTGAATTTCTACGAAGTTTACGATGTCAAACAGCGACCGCTCGTCGGGACGCGTCGTTTACGAGACTATGGTTACACAACGTCCCCTCTCGTCTACCAGAACTGGGTCATTGCGGAGGTCGGCGACGACGACGGCAACTTGATGGCGTTTGACAAACGAACGGGCCGGCGCGTTTGGGCCTCGCAATCAAAAGATCCCGCTGGTCACACAGGCGGACTGGTCCCCATCACGATTGAAGGAATTCCATGTGTGACCGTCCTGACCATTCACAACCTGCTCGTCGTGCGATTGGACAGCGGCCACGAAGGCGAGACGCTCGCCAAGTTTCCCTGGGAGACGGACTTCGCCAACAGCATTGCCACGCCGGCCGTTCAAGGCCACTCGATCATCATCACCTCGGAGTACAACCAATACTCGATCTGCCGACTGGATGTCTCCAACACCGGGATGCAACAGGTTTGGAAGCAACCGTATGCATCGGGCGTTTGCACACCGATCATACACAAAGGCAAAATCTATTGGTGTTGGCGAGGCGTGTACTGTCTGGACTTTACGACCGGCAAACCACATTGGCGCGGCGGCCAATTTGGCGACACGGCATCGTGCGTGATGACCAGCGACGACCGCTTGATCGTGTGGGCAAACCAGGGTGACCTGGTCCTGGTCGATTCGGCCGTTCGATCGCCAGAGAAGTACACCGAATTGTCCAAAACGACCGGCATCTTCGCACGTGACGTCTGGCCTCACGTCGTGTTGTCCAACGGCCGTGTGTACTGCAAAGACCGCGACGGCAATTTGAAGTGTTTCGAACTAAGGCGAGCGGCCGGGTGACCCTGGGCGCTTGCCCAGCCGCTCGCCTAACGCGGGCAATGCCCGCAACCGAAAAGTCGTTTAACGCCGAGCCGGCAGGCGACGGCGACTTCTCGTCGCGGATAGCCGTCGCCTGCCGGCTCGGCGTTGAACAAACATGCGCACATGTTGCGGAGTCAGACTCTAAAGAACTCCTGGAAGCTGCGGCCGATTCGTGAATTCATCTCGGGGCTTCCGGTTCTTTCCAAAGATTCCCAGCACGATCTAATCAACGACGTCGAATTCCCCGTCCAAGTCGATGATCTCATCGTCATCGTCTTTCTCCAGTTCTTCCATCTCATCGCCACCGCCGTCCGGCATGCCTTGATCGATCTTCTTTTTCCAATCGGCGAGCGCTTCGCCTGTCAATCCGGCGGAACGGTCGAGGTCCAACTTGGCATCACGGTCGATGTTTGGGACCCAGGCGCTGACGGTCAGTCTGCCGTTTTGATTGTATTCAAATTCAACTTCGACCGCCGTGCCCGAGGGCAAACCTTGCGGAAGCTCGGTCACCACGCACTTGCCGATGTTGATCGCGTTTTGGCCGCTGTCGTCGCCGCCTTCGATGATGTCAACTTTGATGCTGGGCTGGTTGTCTTTGCGCGTCGTGAATCGATGTTTATGCGTGGCGGGCAGCGCCGTGTTGCGCGGAATCATTGTCTGTTTTCGAGGGCGGCCAGTTGCTTTCTCGATGGCCAACACACCCAGGTCGTGTGAATTGACGTTGGTCAACGACATGCCGAATTTCGTCGTTTCCGGCGACTCGAGCAGCAGGCCCGCGTACAGCGCCGCGCCGTGTGCCACTGCTTCGTCGGGCGACACTGAACGATCGACCGGCATGCCTGACTGCTGTACCAGCGTCTCTTCGATCATCGGCATTCGCGTCGAGCCGCCCACGAGCAAGATCCGTGTGATGTCACTCCACTCGAAGCCCGATTCGGACAACAGCATCTTGACGGTCATCATCGTGCGGTCGAGCAGGTCGCTGGTTAGATCCTCGAACTGGTCGCGCGACATGTTCAGTTTGAGCCGATTGCCTTCGTGGTTGAAGAAAATCGACATCTCTTTGCGTGCGGACAGTGCGTGCTTGGTTTCATTCGCGGTTCGCAACAGAGCTTGCATGGCCGCGGCATCCTGTGCGATGTCGGTGCCAAACTGGTCACAGTATTGCTCGGCCACGTAAGCCGCCACCCGCGAATCCCAATCGTAGCCGCCAAGATAAACGTCGCCGGCCGTCGCGATGGCGGTGTAAACCGGCCCGTCGATTTCCATGATCGTCACGTCAAACGTGCCGCCGCCCAGGTCGAACACCAGCACGCGTTCAAGCTGGTCGGTTTCACCGCGCTGGTTGATGAAGCCGTGTTCGAATCCATAGGTGATGGCGGCGGCCGTGGGCTCGTTGATGATGTCGATCACGTCGAGATCGGCGAGCAACCCGGCGTCTTGAGTGGCTTTGCGGCACGGTTCATTGAAGAATGCCGGAACAGTGACAACCGCCTTGGTAATCGGACCGAGCTTTCGTTCCGCGTCGGACTTCAGTTTTTTGAGCACAAACGCCTGGACGATTTCCGGCGGCATCGGTTCGCCACGAATCCACTTGTGGTACGTCAATTCGCCCATGTCGCGTTTGGCGAATTGGGCCAGACGGTCGGGTTCGAATTCGCCGGCTCGCATGGCTTCGACGCCGACGATCGGTCCGTCGCGATCGAAAAACACGGCGCTGGGTGTCGTTAGCGAACCTTCGGCGTTGGGAATCGTTTCGGGCCGGCCTGTCGAATCGAGAAACGCGACTGCGGAATATGTCGTCCCTAAATCGATTCCGACCGCTGGTTCAGCTTCGTGACTTGCCATTTTGCGTGAAATGAAAGACAGTGTGGACTGTAGGACGGAATGCCGATTCCGTCCGGACGGATTGGCAATCCGTCCTACACCAGCAGTTTATCCGCTCGGCGGAATCGATACAATTTGGCCAAGGTGATTGATGAAGGCTTTAATCAAACAAAAACCCGAAGTTGGCTTGTGGCTCGAAGACGTGCCACAGCCCAGCCTTGGTGCGAACGACGTCTTGATCAAGGTCGACAAGACGGGCATTTGCGGGACGGACGTTCATATCTACCAATGGGACACGTGGGCACAGAAAACGATTCCAGTGCCGATGGTCGTTGGCCACGAATTTGTGGGCAGAATTGTCGAGGTAGGCACGAACGTCACGGACTTTTTCCCCGGTGAAATGGTCAGCGGCGAGGGCCATGTGGTGTGCGGCCGATGTCGAAATTGCCTGGCGGGTCGGCGGCATCTTTGCAACGACACGCACGGAATCGGAGTCAACCGGCCGGGTGCTTTCGCGGAATATCTTGTCTTGCCGATGACCAATGTCTGGCATCATGACAGCTCGATCGATCGCGAGGTTGCGGCGATTTTTGATCCGTTTGGCAATGCCGTTCACACGGCACTTTCGTTTCCGGTTCTTGGCGAGGATGTTTTGATTACCGGTGCCGGGCCGATTGGCATCATGGCCGCCGCAGTCGTGCGCCACGCCGGCGCGCGGCACGTCGTGATCACCGATGTGAATCCGTATCGATTGCAGCTCGCCGAAAAAATGAGGGCGACGCTGGCCGTGAATGTCCGTGAGCAGACGATCGCCGACATACAAAAGGAACTGGGGATGCACGAAGGATTCGACGTGGGCTTGGAGATGTCGGGCAATCCAACCGCGTTTCGCGACATGCTGGCCAACATGTGTCACGGCGGCAAGATCGCCATGCTTGGCATCCCGGAAGAGGAGATCGCGATTGATTGGAACCTGGTTGTGTTCAACATGCTGACTATCAAGGGAATCTACGGTCGCGAGATGTACGAGACCTGGTACAAGATGACG
>CAYFJO010000483.1:0-7884 GCA_964343305.1 uncultured Pirellulaceae bacterium
TCGAGTTTATTTAGGCGCCATGAACGCGTCGAAAAATACAGAGAGACATCGGCAACCTGCTGCGTGCGCGGCATGACGCCTCGCTTGCCGAACCACCGTAATGCCAAGCCGATGAACACTCCGCCTACTTGAATCGGAAATACAATGAACTGTGCCAGAACGATGGCCACCGTAAGGGAAAAAAAGAGATAAGCCACAATACGGTAAAGGAGAACCCCAGGGCGAACACGGTATACCCGATGAGTAGACCAATCATCTCTCCACGCAAAAGTGATGGCTTGGATATCTTCCATTCGTAGATATTCGGGTCGTACCAGTCGAACTCGGAAGACGTCGCTGTGGCGTCAGTCATGTTTTCTGCCTTGGATTAAATTCTCTGCGATTTACTCAGCTGACAAGCGTCGGCCAGGGGAGAATTATCTGCGTTGAGGCTACGAATGTCGATTTGGCAACCGAGAGCACCGTGCAAGCGCCTGGTGAAAAAGAAAGAAAACGGCGTGAGTGACGTTGGATTTCAAAACTTTGTCGCTCTTCGAATTTCAATGTAGGCTGGAGAGTGAATACCAAAATCAGAGCAACTGAGCATCGTGACTGCGCCGATAATTCCCGAAAATCGCTAGGGCGAGCCGGCATGCTTAATCGATCGGGCGACCGTCCATATCGTTCCTAATCACAACAAGACCTAAAGAGCCAAAGACAACATTCAGACTGTCGCATGAACAAAAGGAGCCGACCGTGCCATACACGCTTGAGGTGTTTCGTCGTAATAAGGCCCTGCTTGTATTTCTCCTTGATCAATCTCTATCGATGGAGGAGACGCTTGGTGTTGGCAACGGAAAGAAGAAGGATGAGCTTGTTTTGGCCATTAACAATTGGCTACAAAACATGATAATCCGAGCAACTGGTGACGACGGTGTGAAAGATGAAATGGATGTCGCAATCCTCGCGTATCGAACCGACCAACAGGCCAACCCGATCATCGAATCTCCGCTTGTTGGAGTCCTAGCGGGGAAGAGGCTAGTTCCAATAAACGAAATTGCGGAAAATCCATTGCGCATTGATAGACGCATGCAAGAGTATGTAGACGAAGACACAGGCGAACTGATTGAATATCCGGTTGATATCCAGATTTGGATCGACGAGCCACGGGCGGAGGGTCAATGTCCGATGTGTCATGTATTGCGCGAGACGTATGAGCTTGTATCCAGGTGGGTATATGAACATCCGCAAAGTTTCCCGCCAGTCGTGGTTAATGTGACGGATGGCGAGACCGATGATGGGAATCCGATCCCCTATGCCGATGCGCTGAGAGCGCTCGGGACCGAAGACGGAAATGTGTTGTTGTTTAATTCCATCCTTTCAACGAACGGTGAGGATCCATTTTTGTTGCCTCACAGTGACGAACTCCTACCGGACGAAAAGTCACGTTTAGCATTTAGGATGTCGAGCGAATTGCCCGACGTATTGTTTCAGAGAGCCGTAGCTGGAGGATTTGACTTCTTGAAACCTGGTGCCCGAGGTATGGCAGTCAACGCCGACATGATTTCGATAATCAGGTTTATTTATTAGATATGATCTCAGTAGTGTACTTATTCGCCACGCACGCTCGGAGTTGACAAGTCGACTGAAACGTTGTTGACGCCTGATTCGATGAGGGACAGATTTCGTAGCGTTAGAAAGTATAGCTGACCGTCACTTGCACCACAGACCAATCTTCCATCGTGACGGATAGCCGACAGTGCCGAAAATTTGGACGAGATACGATAGACCGCAACCTCGGTTCCCAAGCTCAGATTCCATACCCGTAAAGTGTTTCCTGTCGTCGAGACGGCCGTAGTCCCGTTATCGAGAAGCGTCAACAGAGTTCGCTTGTCAGTAGATTCCCAAAGTACGCGAAGCTGCTCTCCCGTTCCCAAGTCCCAAACCCTCAGTGAATCGTCGTTCCCTGCCGATATCGCGTACCTGCCGTCGTTGGTGACGGCAACACGGTTTACCCATTTAGTGTGCCCTTTGAGTGTGAACAGAAGTTCGCCTGACCTTAGACACCAGACTTTCAACGTTCCGTCGCGACTTCCCGAAACAACATTTTCGCCATGAGGAGCAATTGCGATAGATAACACTCCTTCCCTGTGGCCGCCCTCGAACCTTTGCTCCAAAATGTTCTCCGCTCCATGGTCGGACTTCATCCTTGACACAAGCTCCCACGCACGAATTGTCGAGTCGTTGCTTCCCGAGACAAACACATGGCCGTCGGAAGACTGCACCATGCAGTTCACGCCACTGTTATGTCTCTGACAGTCCAGTTCCATACCTGAATCGACATCCCAAAGACGCACACTACCGTCTCGACTTGCCGAAACTGCTCTTTTGCCATCGGGCGTCATGGCGACCGATATCACAGCGTCCGTGTGTCCCGTCAGCGTTCCCAGCTGCTTGCTGTTTTGCAAATCCCATATGCGTAATGTACGATCTCGGCTTGCCGAAATGGCCGTCTTGTCGTCTCTCGATAGTGCTATGGCCGTCACCTCGCCTTGGTGACCCTGGAAAGTACGACACGGTTGTCCTGAGTTGACATTCCAAACGCGAATTTCATGGTCCCGACTGGCAGATACAGCGGAATCGCCGTCCGAAGTCAATTCAATCGTGTTGATTGCGTCTTGGTGACCCGGTAATGTGTCAACTTCGGCATCTGAACCTAGATTCCAGATTCGAATTCCATCACTGCTCGTCGAAACTAGTGTTTTTCCATCGGCACTGACGGCAACGCACTTGACTGGACCGGAGTGGCCCAACAGCATTCGCAATTGCTTAGCTGATTCTAGATCCCAAACTCGCACTGTATGGTCACCACCACCCGATACAGCCAGTCGGCCGTCTGCCGTCATTGCGACAGAATGCACACCTCGCGTGTGCCCCATGAGTTTGCAAACTAGGGTTCTTGAAGCTACCTCCCAGACACATAACGATCCATCGTTTCCGGCGGAAATTATCCGTCTACCGTCAGGAGTAATCGCAGCCGAATTGAGTTTTTCGGATTCTCCTTCGAGCGTAAAGGACAAATTTCTCGCGTTGAGGTCCCAAACATATATCCGATCACCGCTTGCGGAGACGGCCGTTCGCCCACCGGCAGATAAAGCCACGGATACGACCGGGTCATTGGACCCACTTAGTGAGTACAGTTCTTCGCCCGAGGCTACATCCCACACGCGCAAGCTTCGATCCTGTCCGGCCGTTACAGCCGTGTTACCATCATTGCTTACAGCAACGTCGTTTGCCTTGCATCTGTGACCATTGATTTGGTGTCCTTTAAAAGCAGCCGACTGACTATTTGAGCGACAATCCCAGACACGCGCACCAAGATCCCAACCTAATGAAACCGCGAGTCTACTGTCTGGGGTAAGATCCACAGACAACACTTCCCCAGCATGTCCATTGAGTTGGCAAATCTGCTCACCGGAATCTACGCTCCAAAATCGGACAGTGCTATCCGATCCTCCTGATATAGCATGCCTTCCGTCTGGTGTAAGCGCGACGCAGGTAACATCTCCATCGTGTGCCGTCAAAGATCGTAAGTAGACGGGTCGGTTACAGTGAGCGGGAGGCCGAGGATCACGAGCTAACCACAATCGTTTCACTTTTGTCGCCAATGTCTCGGCACATTCGGCCACCACGCCGCCTTCGGCGTGGTTTCGGGCCACTAGCACAGTGTCCGTCGGTGTAAGAGCTAGTACGTGGCTATGGGCGGAAACGAAATTGGCGAACGATTTGAGACGCGGGTCGCGAGAATCTTTGGGGGAAATCGTGCCGATTCGGTGAGATCCTTGTTCAGCTTGGCGCATTGCTTTTAGAAAAGCACTTGTGTCGGGCGGATCGGGTAGCGGGTAGCCCTGCTCATGCTCCTGGGAGTATTTGATTAACGCATGACTATACTGACGTAGTGACTCCTGCCGTTGACGCTCCTTTTCTCGCTGTGCCTTTCCTTCGGGCAGAGCGTTTAATGAATCCATGTAATCACGCATCAGGTCAAACGTCATCCCACGTCGACACTTCGCTTCAATGAATTGCAAATCGGTGAGTACGTTCTCAAGTTGTTCCCATTGCCCAGACTGGATTAGGTGATAGACGATGAACTGCCAGGCATAATCATCAGGAAGGTCAAGATAGTTCCCCCAACTTGCAATCAAACGAGTATGAATGGCCTTCGCATCGTTCAATTCTTCGCCCATGAATTGGCGCACGACGTCGTGTATTCGCAAGCTGCAAGTCGTGATATCAAACTTCACCAGTGAGAAATCGGCAAGTAGTTCGGCTAATTCACTTGCATTACTCTCGTCCGTTTCCCATAAACACGCCAAAGCGGACAAGGGCACATCGACATCCTCGGGAATTATCGATAATTCGAGGCAAGCGGTTCGCTCGTCTGGCTCCAATTCGTCGAGACTCAATTGCAGAGTCGCCGCACCAGCCATGTTTCTTTCGGATGTATTGCGGACACTCAGTGCCGTAATGCCATGCCGGTCGAGGGCTCGGTTGACGTATTCGATAGATTTGTGGAGAGATTGGCCACGTTGACACCGCTTTCGTAGCAAATCACCGGCCAATTCCAGCAGCAACGGCCACTCACCAAGGCGTTGACTGAGTGTGCGCAGCTCGGACTGATATGCTGGCACGTCGCGGGTCAAAGCTTTCGGTACGTTCCGACGGCATGTCGCGTTGACCAGCAATTGCGTCGCTTCGTCGCTGGTCATTTCATCGATTTCGATCGGCTCGGCCTTGGTGGCGGCGATGTCGGATCGACGTGTGGTGATCAAACGCGTGCAGCCAGGGCCGCCGCGTAGGAACGGTTTCAAGTGCTCAGGCTTCCAGACATCGTCAATGACCAGCAGGCAATTCTTATCGGCCAGTCGCTTTGAAATCTCGACCGCGCCGTCTTCTTCGTCTTGAAAGTCGGGCCGATCACCGGTCAAGGCAGCGTATAGCTTGACGAGCGCACCGCGAAGATCAGCTTGCTCACCCAGCGTGACCCAAAGAATTCCGTCGTCGAAAGCATTCATTACCCGATCGTCGTGGCAAACGGCCAATGCAAGCGTCGTTTTACCGAATCCACCGGCACCGTGGATTGCGGTGGTGATGGCAATCGGTTCCTCACCATCGGTCGAAAAGACCTTACCTAAGATATTCTCGAACTCACGTGGACGATCTACGAAACCATCTGGAAGATCGTCCGCCATGAATGGGACTCGGTCTTCCCTTTGCGGAGACATCAAATCAATGACAAACCGTTGGCGCTGGTGCCTCAGGTCATAAAAATGTTTCTTGCGCATCCATTGCGGAAGCGAGTCAAAGTCGACTGGATGCTCAGGCACCATGACCGGCAGGACGCTCACACCTTCCTGCCGCGCTAGTCGCCATTCTTTTTCGGTGACTTCGGACTTTAGTGCCCCTGGTGTCATAATCATGATGAGAAACTGAACATTCTGAATTGCCTCTTCTAGCTGCTTCCACCACCCGATGCCGCCGACCAACTCTTCGCGATCGCGCCATAGCGAAATCTCCGGCTCCTCATGCGACAGCCAATGACGCAGGCCTTTGGCGAACGACTCGCCATCTTCGCGGGCATATGACACGAACGCGTTTGGAGCAACATTGGCCGGTCGCTTCTGTTTTCTCTTGCTGAGTCCTCGCTCCCAACACTTCAATAAAGAGGGAACTCGGTCGACCGTGTACCACTTATCACTCGTCCGTGTAGCACTGCACACTTCGTATATTGGCGTAACTTGGCCAGCGTCGATCGCCTTGACCAACTCTTGCTCGCTCAACGGACCGATTGACTCGCCGTATCCAAGCCAGTTATTTCGATAGGTCCACTGATGTTCAGACATACCTGTTTGAGAGTTGGAAAGGAAAGTCGCCACGATCGACCAATCTGGGCAGCATGTCTTGTTCTTCGTGGCTTGGAATGTCGCGTAACTGCTTACCCAATGATTCCAGTTTACGAACGCCGCACAACCGGAACAAGGAAATTGAAAACAAATCGTCTTCCTCAAGTCAGCGTGGCGAGGCGTCTTCTCTTTACAAACACGATGTATAAACTTACCGAGTCAGCAATCAGGAGAAGCCAAAATGATCATTCCCAAATACATGGGCGTCACGGACGCGGCAGGGCATACGGAATCGATTGCAGTTCAGGACATTGAGAAGATTGTTCGCGACCGGGAAGAAGCCGTGCTCTACTTTCGCGATGGCAGTACGCTGCCCATTCGAGTTGAAGATGCGGAGCGGATTTTGAAGTGGTTGCCGGGGCTAGAAGTGGTGGAAGCGAAGACCTGAACGGTGTGTGATCCCGTACAATGACAGTTCTCGGCGTCGGATGGAATTTCCCAGGAGATACTGATGAGCAAAGCGGACTCTCCAGAGCCTTCATCAGCGGATGGCCATCAAGCAAATCGTGCAGATCTGAAGAAGCGAGTTTACCTCGTTCCCTATCCGAAGTTCATATTTCTTTATCCAACATTTATTGTGACAGTTGTTTGCGCCATTTGGTTATTCGTCGGAAAATATAGCGCCGTTGGTCCAACAGACGTCGTGCCAGTTGTGCTTACTGACATATTTCTGTTGGTGCTCACTTTGAATCTCTTCATATTGGTTTTTGACTTCCCGCGTGCAAGTTGGCTTGTTCTTCTCTTCCTTATCACAAGCGTCGTTCTCTCGGCGGCGTTGCTGTTTACCCGCAAACCGGAATGGTTGCCAATTGCCAAAGACCTGATCGTTTCACTTCGACCGGTGGCGAACACGACGTTCTTTGTTTGCACTTCAGGTATTATGGGACTAATGTTTTTTCTGATCTTCGTTAGTCGTTGGCTAAACTACTGGGAGCTTAGACCCAATGAGTTGCTACATCATCACGGCATCTTGAGTGACTTGGAACGCTATCCAGCTCCAAACCTACGAGTGGATAAAGAAATCAATGACGTTTTCGAGTACATGCTACTCGGATCAGGTCGCTTGATTCTGCATCCAAGCAGTGAGAGGCGAGCAATCGTGCTCGACAATGTTCCGCTAGTCAGTCACAAGGAACGGCAGATCAAGAAAATCCTAGGGGCCATCCATGTAAGCGTGAGATCGAGCGAAACGGAATCCACTTAAGATTCACTTCCCAATCAAGACGTTTTGTATAAATTACGATTTCGTCCGTTAATGGCACACGCCAGACATTCACGTCAAGATCATGCCGATACGGAGTTGCCTACCCTGCTCGTGTGTGGTGTTGGAGACTGGATGCGGGTGGTGTGGGAATAAGCCGTCACTGGGGAGGTCAACTCGGCTTCCGACCAAAGGAGCGTTCCAGGGTGGCACAAATGAGAAACGAAGTGCGATCAATGCCTTGGGCCGTGAAGCTCCTGCTGACGCTACTGGTCGGCAGTCTATTTCCCATTGGCGCATTCTTCATTCCTCCCGACGAAATTCCAATCGTCGTCCCAGAAGAGGGCCTCGGTCTGGCCTGGTAGATAGCCCGGAACATGCGGGATTTGGGGAAGATTGATATTGAAAGACTGTTGCGCAACTTCGTATTTCTTGGGCTTGGTTTTCCAATTACTAACCCAGGATGTGAAGGAGCGCAACAGTGGTTACATGGTATCAAAAAGTGAAGGAATTCAAATCGCCTACTTACGTGCTGGCGGCGGTGCTGCTGAGAAGTCGAGAAACACAAGTCGCTATCAACGGGCGGCTCCGAGAGGAGATCAAGGAACTCAACGAACGGCTCCAACAGCAAGCTCGACAAGAACAACGACAGCAACAGGAAATCGATACACTCAAGCAACAACTCGCGGATCTCCAAAAACAACTCGCCGAGGCAAAACAATCGGTCAACCTTCCCGAGGA